>CAYJLS010000084.1:0-18708 GCA_964371065.1 uncultured Anaerolineaceae bacterium
GTGGAGCAGGAATAACTTTGGTTGGATTCAGAATTCAAAGTGACAGTCATCCCCAAGGATACTGTTGGCGAACTACTTTCTGTGGGAGAAAAAGGCTTATTTGAAGCATATTTTAGTGCTTCGGTGGGACAATAGCTTTCTCTTTTGCCATAAAACGGGCTTTCGGTGGGAGAAAACTTCGAGAAAAATGAGTTCGCCAACAGTATCCCCCAAGATGACTGTCACTTTGTTTGTCCACTCCTGACATCATCCTGCCACAAAACCTTGTTATGAAAACCTGACATGTCTCCGCGAAAGTCCGATAGAACCGCGCCATTGTCCACACGTAGGTTTTGATTAACAGCGGCGCGGAGGAGACATGTCAGGTTTGCCGCGAAAGTCCGATGGACTCGCGCTCCATCCGTTTATCCGTTTAGCATCCGTTGACCACTGACACCATCCTGCCATAATTCCATGTTATCCTCCGCGCATGACACATCGCATCCTCGTCGTGGATGACGAACCCTCGGTCACGGACTTGCTGGCGTACAACCTGCGCAAGGCGTTGTACGATGTGCAGGTCGCGGCTGATGGACGCGCGGCCTTGCAATTCGTGAGCGAATTCCAGCCTGACCTGATCCTGCTCGACCTGATGATCCCCGAAGTGGACGGCCTCGACGTGTGCCGCGAACTCCGCAAGTCCGGCAACGTGCCTGTCATCATGATCACCGCGCGCGGCGAGGAGATTGACCGCGTCATCGGCCTCGAACTCGGCGCGGACGATTACGTCACCAAGCCGTTCAGCGTCCGCGAATTGATGGCGCGCATCAAGGCTGTGTTGCGCCGCACCGAAAACAAAACCGAAAAACCGTCCACGCTTATCTCTGGCGCGGGCGGTCTCCACATGGACGTGGAACGCCGCATCGTCACCGTTGCTCACTCCGCCATCGAGTTGACCCGTCTCGAGTTTGACCTGCTCCATCGCCTGCTGATCAACCCTGGGCGCGTCCTAACGCGCGAACGCCTGCTCGAACAAGCCTGGGGCTACGATTACGTCGGCGACACGCGCGCAGTGGATAGCGCCGTCAAACGTCTGCGCGCCAAACTCCGCGCCGTCTCTTCCGAAGCCGATTGCATCGAGTCGGTGCGCGGGCTTGGGTATCGGATCAATTAATGCAAATTCTTTAAACACGAAGGACACAAAGTCAACGAAGGGAAACCCCGAAAATTTAATGCGTTTTTTTCCTTTGTGTACTTCGTGCCCTTCGTGGTTATGCTCTTAAGACCTTACCAAAAGACTCCAAATGCAAACCATCCGCGCCCGTCTCTCGCTCAACACTCTGATCGTGCTTGCCCTCGGCATGATCTTCGCCACCGCGCTCGCATGGCAATCAGTTTCAAATCTTTACATCAACACCCAACGTGACAATCTGCTCGCGCAAGCGAAACTTATTTCCACCGCTTTACAGGGACAGCCGCTTCCCACAAATCCGCAACCCTATTCGCAAACAACAAATATCGCGCCTGGAATTCACACGCGTTTATTGACAGAAGGCGGTGCGGTCGTCGTTGGCTTGCCATTGACGGACTTGAGCGTGCAAATGCCTCTTGCGGAACAAAACGCATCCATCCCGACCTCGGAGCTGATTCAGCGCCCCGAGATCGAATCAGCCCTGCAAGGGACTCCCGCCACCGCGCTCCGACGAATTCTCGGCGCCCAACGCGTGCTTTACGCCGCCGCGCCCATCTACGCGGACGATGGTCACATCACAGGCATTGTCTACATCGCCACACCCCTGCCCGCAACAGGACTGCCCGCGAATATTATTCTTAAATTGCTTGGGGCAATCCTCCTCGCGGTTTTGCTCGCCTCTCTCGCGGGGCGATACCTGGCGCGGCAAATCGCCCATCCACTGGAGGGACTCGCCACCGCCGCGAATACGCTTGCCAATGGCGACCTCAGAGCCATCGCCCCAACCGATAGCAACATCAAAGAACTTCAAGGCCTCGGTCAGACCTTCAACACGATGACCGAATCCTTGCGCCAATCGGACGAAGCCAAGAAAGCCTTCATCGCGGATGTCACGCACGAACTCCGCACCCCGCTGACGGTCATCAAAGGCACCATCGAAACCCTCGAAGACGGCGCGCTCGACGACCATGAAGGCCGCGGCCCGTTGCTCACATCCATGCAGCGCGAGACGGATCGCTTGATTCGATTGGTCAATGAATTGCTGGTGCTCACCCGCGCCGACGCGGGCGCGTTACAACTCGATCTCCAACCCATTGATTTACTCGAACTCGCGCGCGCTCGTTGCGAAACCTTCTCTCCCCTGGCTACGAGACAAGAAATCGAATTGAAAGTCCTCCCCCTCCCACGTAGTGACGATTTCAATCGTCTCCCACGTAGTGACGATTTCAATCGTCTACCATGTAGTGACGATTTCAATCGTCCCAATTCAGCGACTGAAGTCGCCACTACATGGGGATTCGTTCTTGCCGACCCTGACCGTCTCTCTCAAGTGATGGATAACCTGCTCGACAACGCCATTCGCCACTCCCCCGCGAACTCAACTATCACGGTCACGATAACAGAAGCAAATGACGGGGTGGAATGTTCCGTCAGCGATCAGGGAACAGGCATCCCCGCAGAACATCTGCCCTTCATCTTCGAGCGTTTCTACCGCGTGGACAAATCGCGCAATCGAAAAGACGGTGGCACAGGCTTGGGTCTCGCCATCGCGCGGGCGTTGATCATCGCGCAGGGTGGTCGTATCTCCGCGCAAAGCGTCGAAGGTGCGGGGACAACGATTACGTTTTGGCTTCCCCCAAAAACCCCGAAGGGGTGAAATGATTGTAGAACGGTAATCATCCGGGGCGCCGAACCCCGAAGGGGTGAAATAATGCGCGTTGGATTATGTCATCCCTTCGGGATTGGGGGAACGTTCATCGTCCGATCTAGAATCATTGCATCCCTTCGGGATTGAAATCTGCCTCCCAACTGCCCACAACGTGACACATCGTTGACAGACGAAGGAAATATCCTTTACGCAAATTGGCAATTTGCGCTACGAAAGGAGATTCCCATGAAACAGATTCAAACCATCCTCAACACCGTCCTGGTCTGCGCGTTGATCTTCCTGCTCTTCACCATAGGCCTGCCGAACTTGCAGGCGCGCGCCGCGACAGCCACGCCTCCGCCCCCGGCAACGGAACCCGCTCCACGGTCCGCGTGCGACGCGACGCGCACGATCCAGGTCAGCGGGACGGCGGTGGTCAACGTCAAGCCGGACCGCGCGTTGATCCAACTCGGCGTGCAGTCCAATGGCAGGTCCGCGAAAGAGGCGCAAGCGAACAACACTGCTACCATCAACAAAGTGACCAAAGCCCTGAAAGCGCTCGGCATCGAATCCAAAGACATCGCCACGGATTGGTACGTCATCGAGCCGCTGTACGAAGATTACGACTCGCTCCACATCAAAGGCTATCGCATCTACAACGTCATCGCCATCACCATGCGCGACGTGGACAAGGCCAACGACGCGATTGTCGCCGCGTTCCAGGCGGGCGCGAACCAGGTGGTGAACGTGGAGTTTTACACCAGCGAACTGCGGAAATATCGCGACCAGGCGCGCGAGATGGCAATGACAGCCGCCTCCGAAAAAGCCAAAGCCCTGGCTCAAACCGCAGGCGCGGATACAAGTTGCGTGCTGAACATCAACGAAAATACTTCGTCGCATTTCAACGGCTGGGGCTGGTGGTGGGGATATGGAAACAACCAAAACCAGTGGACGCAAAACGCCGTGCAAAACGCCGCGCCAGCCGCAGGTGGCGAAACGTCCGCCCTCGACGACGGCCCGGTCAGCACGGGCATGATCTCCATCCGCGCCGAAGTCAGCGCCACCTTTAGTTTGAAATGATCCGATAGTTGGATGGTCGCGTTGTTCGGCAGTCGGGTAGTCTGAACGCCTCCTCACAAACCCCTCCAGCGCAGGCAGGCCGCGGCCAACCGGACGAGCGGACGGCGCGCAGAAATCTGCTGAACGGCAATCGCCATCTCAAGCACGCGGCTTGCAACTTCATCTTTCATCCTTCTTCCTTCATCCTTCATCTTTTATCTTTTATCTTTCACCTTTCATCTTTCATCTTTTAAATCTCCCTCACCATCCCGCGCAACGCCTCCAGCCGCGCCTGCGCCAGCCCCGGCGCGGCCTCCAGCGCATGGAACGGACCCGAGCCTTCGATGGCGAGCGAGGCCGAGATGTTGCCGCATAGCGCGCCCTCCAGCGGATCGTAGTTTTTGCGGTAGCCCGCCAGGAACCCGCCGCAGAAGGCGTCACCCGCGCCGGTGGGATCGGCCAGCCGCGCCGGGTAGGCGGGAATCTCCCAGCGGCGTTTGCTGACCGAATCGTAGAGCAGTTGGCCGCGCGCCCCGCATTTGACCACCACGTACTCGCAACCCCATTCGCCGATGGCCGCGGCCATCTCCCACGGATCGTGAGTCTGCCCCCAGAAGAGCGCGGTAATTTCTTCGAGCGAGGGCAGGCAGGCCGTCAGCCCGTGGACGAGGCCGCGCGCTTCGCGCAGGAAGGCGGGCGCCATGAAAACGGCAGACGGGTCGAGGGTCAGGACGCGCATCGCCCCGCGCAGGCGATCCGTAAATTGCTGGAGCGCGGCCAGCCCCAGCGGACAGAGATGCAACGCGCCCGCCTCCAGGTAATCCGAGGGAATGTCGGAAAGCACGGGCGAGGCAGGATCAAGGTTTTGCGCGGTTTGTGAATCACTGCGCGGCTGGAATCCCAGCAGGGCTTTCGGAAAAGGCACGCCGCGCCGCGCAAAATGCGAAACGGGATTGGCGCGGCTCGGCTCGAAATTTTCGGACCAGGCCAGGAAGGAACGCTGGTCGAGCGCGCCGGGCTGGATGCGGATGCCCGCGAGATCCCAGCCGCGCCGCCGAAGATCCTTCAGCCACTTGCGCGGATAATCCTCGCCCACGCGCCCGACAAGGCCGGGATGCGCCTCCCACACGCCCAGTCCGCCCGCGGCATACAACAAACTCCCGCCGGGCGAATCGAGCAGGGGCTGGCCGAGGGGCGGAAGCAGGTAGTCGCGCGTGAGCTGGCCGACGAGGATGAAGGAGGGTTCCATGTTACGTGTTGCGTGATGCGTGTTCCGTAGTTCGGTAGTTACGTAGTTTGATAGTTACGTAGTCTCATAGCGCGGCTTGTACCGCAACATTCATGTTGCATCCGCGCGGGCAAGATAAATCTTGCGGTACTGGCGGATATAAACATCTTCGCGGTTGGCGTAGTTTTCACAGAGTAATACTATAGTCACATGTTTACCTGTGTACGTGTTACGCGTGTACCTGTGTGCCTGTAAGTGATGCTTTATGACAAAAACACTTTTTCCGCCGCGCTGGCCTGCAAAGCGTTCACGGGTAAAAGGAAGCTAAAGCGGCTACCCTTGCCCTCCACGCTCTCGGCCCAAATGCGCCCGCCGTGCATTTCGATCATGGCCTTGGCCACGGAGAGTCCCAGCCCCATGCCGCCATGCCTGCGTGTGAGATGCGACTCCACCTGATAAAAACGATCGAACACGCGCTCCAGGTCTTTGGCCGGGATGCCAATCCCGTCGTCCGTCACCGTGACCTTGACGTAACCTGGCACCGCCTCTGCCGCGACGAAAACGTGCCCGCCCGCGTCCGTGAACGTGATGGCATTCCTGACCAGGTGACTCAACGCGATCTCGATTTTCCCCGCCTCTCCCTCGACCATGAGGGGGGCCGCGCCGACCTCGGCGCGCAGTGTCACCCCCTTGCGCCGCGCCTCCTCGTGGAAGGATTCCACCACATCCCGCGCGAGGCGCGCCATCGAGACCTCGCCCAGGCGGACGCGCGCCGCGCCGTTCTGGTAATTTTCCACGCTGGCCAGGTTCTCCACGATATCCTTCAAGCGCGTCGCGTTGCGGATGATCAGGTCCAACTGCTCGTGGTACTCCGCGCCCACCAGTTCGCGCAGGAACGTGGCGTGGCCGAGGATCAGCCCCAGGGGAGTCCGCAGTTCGTGGGAGGTGATGGCGATAAAGTCCGATTTGAGGCGGTCGAGATTGGATACTTCGCTGTAGGCCCGTTCCACCTGTCCCTGCAAATCATGTTCGCGGATGGCGAAAGCCGCCAGCGAAGCCAGGATTGCTAGAATTAAGACGTCTTCCTCGGTATAATGGGCGTTACCCGCCTTATTGACCGCTTCGATCACACCGACAGGCACATTGCGAAAAATCAACGGCGCCGCCAACAGGGAGCGGGTATGCGAACCGGTCAGGCGGTCCAATTCCTTGAAATGCCGCCGATCATCCGCCGTGTTCTGCACCACCAGCGGTTCGCCATGACGGAACGTCCAGCCCGCCGCGCTGCCTTCGAGCGGCACCTGCACTGTGCGCAGGAATTCGCGCTGGTTCAAGGGCGCGGCCACAAAGGACAGCAGGTCGGCTGACGAGTCGTAACGCAAAACGGAAGTCGACTCGCTGGAGGTCAGTTCACAGGCCGCGTCCACGATGGATTGCAGGAACGGCTCATATTCCAGCGAGGCGCTCAGGTCACCGATCACTTGTAGCAGGCGGATCATGCGTTCAGTATTCATGCTATTTACCAGCGCAGATTATACTGTAGGGCTGGTAAGATATAGCCCGTTCAGGACAACCAATCCATTGCAACCCAAATCCAGGAACTTCCACAGATTACGCAGACTGAACGGGTTTTATCGCAATCTGCAAAATCCTCATAATCTGCGGATCCATCAAATCAAGGAGAGTCATCATGCCCAGTAAAAAAGTCCGCGTCGCCATCATCGGGGTCGGCAACTGCGCCTCCTCCCTCGTGCAGGGAGTCGAGTATTACAAGAACGCCAAAGACAACGAAGCCATCCCCGGCCTCATGCACGCGCGCCTGGGCGGCTACCACATCCGCGACATCGAGTTCACCCTCGGCGTAGACATCAACGTCACCAAGGTCGGCAAGGACCTTTCGCAAGCCATCCTCGCCGAGCCGAACAACACCGTCAAATTCGCGGACGTGCCCAACCTGAACGTGCCGGTGGTGCGCGGCATGACCCACGACGGCCTCGGCAAATACCTGAGCGGGGTCATCACCAAAGCGCCCGGCCCCACTGCCGACATCGTTAAACTGCTCAAAGACACGAAGACCGACGTGGTGATTTCCTACCTGCCGGTCGGCTCGGAAATGGCTACCAAGTGGTACGTGGAGCAAATCCTCGAGGCCGGTTGCGCCTTCGTCAACTGCATCCCGGTCTTCATCGCCTCCTCCGAATATTGGGGCAAACGCTTCCGCGACGCCAAACTGCCCATCCTGGGCGACGACATCAAATCGCAGGTCGGCGCGACGATTTTGCATCGCGTGCTCACCACCCTGTTCGTGGACCGCGGCGTGCGCCTGGATCGCACCTACCAACTCAACTTCGGCGGCAACACCGACTTCCTCAACATGCTCGAACGCGAGCGCCTCGAAAGCAAGAAAATCTCCAAGACCAACGCCGTCACCTCCATGCTTCCCTACAAACTCGAAGCAGGCCAGGTGCACGTCGGCCCCTCGGATCACGTCCCCTGGCTGACCGACCGCAAGTGGGCCTACATCCGCATGGAAGGCACCACCTTCGGCGACGTGCCGCTCAACGTGGAAGTCAAACTCGAAGTGTGGGACAGTCCCAACTCGGCCGGCGTGGTAATTGACGCCGTGCGCTGCGCCAAGATCGCCCTCGACCGCGGACTGTCTGGCCCGATCGTCGGCCCGTCCTCCTACTTCTTCAAGACCCCGCCCAAGCAATTCCGCGACTCCGTCTGCCTCGAAATGACGGAAGCGTTCATAAAGGGAGAGAGTAATGAGTAGTGCGTGTTGCGTGTTGCGTAGGACGAAACACGCAACACGCAACATGAAATTCGGAATATCTACCCCATGACGAAACGCATCCTCCTGACCCTCAGCCTGGTCACTGTTTTATTGGCCGCCTGCCAGCCCGCGCCGACTCCCGCGCCGACCCTCGACGCGAACGCGGCAATGACGCAGGCCTTCGCCACGGTCAACGCCGCCAACACCGCGACCGCCCAATTGTCCGCGCCGACCGAAACCCCCGTCCCCACCGCGACCGCCCCGCGCACGCCTCCCGCGCTCCCGCCCGCGTACCAGTCCGCAAATCTGGCGCCGCTCGTCACGCCGCACACCTACATCGCAGACACGTGCCAGTATCTCAAAGCCAAATGGGACCCGAACAACGCCGCGCCCGGCACGATTGCCATAGCGATCATGATTCACGGAATCGTAAAAGGAGCTCAGACATCCACTGCATTCGATACGATTGGTGGAGGCGATTTCAAGAAAATGATGAATGCTCTCCACGAAATGGGTTTTGTGGCGATCAACACTCAACAACTGGAAGATTTCCTTTACAACAATGCAAAAATTCCTCCAAGGTCTGCCATCATCATTCAAGATGATCGAAAAACCGGTGAAAACTTCAACGATTGGTTCCGTCCCTATTGGCAGGAATGGGGCTGGCCGGTCGTTAATGCCTGGATAAACCAGCCCAGTTATCTTGATCCCAATTGGGCCGACAATATTGCACTCGAAAAAGAAGGTTGGGTGGATCACCAGGCACATGGCGTTATCCACAATATCAATATGAGCGACAACTCTACGGATGAATTCATTCGCAGTGAGTTACAAGGCTCAATTGACGGAATACAGCAGTATTATGGCAAAACCCCAATTGCCATCATCTGGCCCGGTGGCTGGTACGGAGTACGCCCGGTGCAAATAGCGCGCCAACTCGGATACAAGCTTGGCTTCACGGTCATTCCTCGCGGGCCTCTCATGTTCAACTGGATTCCACAGGCTGACTCCAGCGATTCCAACAACCCCTACCCTCCTGAAGGTTCCATCAACGACCCGCTGATGACCCTGCCCCGCTACTGGGACATAGACGCCGGTTCCAAGTTGGACGAGATCCGCATCATGGGCAACGAGGCCGCCGCTTACGCCGAACAAAACAAAGCCACCGAGTTGGAATACTATGACATCGTTTGCGCGCCCACCCTCGGCCCCCTTCCCACCCTCACCCCCTGATCATCACGCGCCACGCATACATACAGGTACACACGTACACAGGTACACAGGTAAACACGTGACTACGAGACTCAGTAGATGAAAAATTGCGCTATAGCGGCGCTTCCTGACGTCGGGCAGATGACTACACCTGCCCTGGCGGGCGGTGCCAGGGAAGTCATTACTACGTGGAGGAAACGCAAGCCATGTAGTGACGATTTCAATCGTCAATTTTCATCTACTGAGACTACGTAACTACCGAACTACGCAACACGCACCCCGCCACCATCCACCTAACAACCTATCTCCCATGAACTGCATCTTCTGTAAAATCGTCAACAACGAAGCCCCCGCCGCCATCGTCTACCGCGACGAGCGGACGACCGCCTTCCGCGACCTCCATCCGGTCGCGCCGACGCACATCCTGGTTGTGCCGAACACACACATCGCGTCCGTGAACGATATCACGCCGGATGATGAATCCATTCTGGGACACCTGTTCCTCGTCGCACAGCAGATCGCCGAGCAGGAAGGCATCGCCGCCAGCGGCTACCGCTTGATCGTCAACAACGGGCCGGACGCCAACCAGGTCGTTTTTCACCTCCACCTGCACATCCTCGGCGGAGGACGCATGCGCCACCCGATGGGATAACCAGGCCAGCGCCGCGACATGACTCAAATTCGCGCCACCCTGTTTGAAACGTTACACCTGAACGGCGCCGACGGACGGCCGCTTGACTTCGGCTCGCCTACTTTGCGTTCCCTGGCGGCGTATCTTATCCTGCATCGCCAACGTCCGCTGGATCGCCGCAAACTGGCCTTTTCCTTCTGGCCGAACGCCTCCGAATCCGCCGCGCGGCGCAACCTGCGGCAATACCTGCACCACCTGCGCCAGGCGCTCCAGCCGCTGGCCTTCGACGGGGAATTATTGACCACAGACGGCTCCACCCTTCAAATTAATCCCGGCGCCGAATTTTGGGTGGATGTCGAAGCCTTTCAACAGGGCGTGCGTCCCGGCGCGGCGCTCGAAGAAGTTGAAAATGCCCTGCATCTTTACAGCGGGGATTTGCTGGCCGATCTCTACGACGAGTGGTGCATCCCCGAACGCGAGAAACTGCGCGAACTCTATTTGCAAACGCTCGATCACTACACCCGTTCCCTGCAAACGGTCGCACAGTTTGAGCAGGCCCTGGTCTGGGCGCGCCGCTGGACGCAGGTGGAGCCTCTCGACGAGAACGCCCAGTCCCGCACCATATCCTTGTATGCCCTGCTCGGCGACCGGCCGCGCGCCATCCAGCAATACCAAAACTTCGCCCAGACTTTGCGAAAGGAATTGAACGCCGAGCCTTTGCCGGAGACTCAGGAACTGCTTCGCTCCATCCAGACGGGCGGGCGGCTCACGCCGAACGAGGCGGACGCGGCCCCTCCGGCGGCGCGCCGCGCGGCCCCCAGGCCTGGTCCAGAAATCGTCCGCTCCCTGCCGCTCGTCGGGCGGAAAAATGAACTGCGTCAACTGGAAGCCCTGCTCGAAAACGCCAGCAAGCGCGCCGGGAAAACTTTGGTCGTCAAAGGCGAGGCGGGCATCGGCAAGACGCGCCTGATCCAGGAATATTTTCAGCGCCACCCGCAATTATCCGTGATTCAAAGCGTGTGCTATGAACTGGACAGCATCACGCCTTATGCTCCGTTGAGAAACAGCTTGAAAGATCATCCTGCGTTGAATAACCTTCTGGCACAATTGCGCTCCCAGCCGCCCTCGTGGATCCTGCCGCTCACGCCGCTTTTGCCGGGCATCGAAAAAATCTTCCCCTACGGCGTGGAGAAAAGCGGGGAAGCCTCCACCCTGCGCGAGGCCTGGATCCATCTGCTGACCACCCTAGCGCGGCAGTCGCCACAGCCCTTTCACATTATCCTGGATGACCTGCATTGGGCAGACATGCCCACCTGGGAATTGCTGGCCGCGCTCAGCCGCGTGGCTGGCGCCGAGTCCATGCTGGTCATCGGCTTGTGCCGCGAGGAGGATTTGCCGACCGACCGCCTGCCGATCCTGCGCCTGATGGAACGTTCCGGCGCGTCGATATCCCTGTCCCTGCCGCGCCTGAGTTACGAAGAAACCGCCGCCCTGGCGCGCCACATTGACCCGCAGCGCGGCGCCGACACTTTATTTGCGCAACGCCTGCACCAGGAAACCGAAGGCAATCCTTTTTTTGTGATCGAGACCGTGCGCGCCATGCGCGAGGCCGGCCCGCAGTTGCGCTCCCTGCCGCCCAGCATCCAGCGCGTGATCGAGGCGCGGCTGGAGCGTCTCTCCCCGGCCGGGCAGGAAGCCCTCTCCATGGCCGCCGCGATTGGGCATTCCTTTACCTTCGCCCTGCTCCAGCGCATCAGCAATAGTGAGAGCGACGCGCTCATCCCGCTCATCGAAGAATGGACGCAACGCGGCCTGGTTTATGAAAGTGAAGCGGGTTACGATTTTCGCCATGACCAGTTCCGCCAGGTGGCGTACGCGCACTTGAGCCGCGCCCGCCGCGAATATACCCATCGCCAGATCGCGGACGCGCTGGGCGATTCCATCCCACGCGCGGATGCCGCTTCGCTGGCTTATCATTACACTCGTTCCGACCAGCCGCTCAAGGCCTTGCCACATCTGACACAAGCCGGGGAACAAGCCCTGCGCCTGCGTTCCTATCACGAAGCGCGCCAATTCGGACAGCAGGCTGTCAGTTTGTTGGGACAGATGCCGGGGCCAGGCCAGCGCGCCGAGCGGGTGGATGTCAACCTGCAATTGGCACAGGCATACGCCTTCGCCGGCGATCTGCAACGCGCCATCGAAATCCTGAACCAGACCGAAAGTATGGCCGCCGCGTTGGGGGACGAAGCCCGCCTCGGGCAGGTCTTCCGCCGCGCCGCGCAATTCTTCTGGCTGCGCGGACAGCCGCAACCCGCCAGCGATTATGCCCACCGCGCGTTGCGCGTGGCTGAGGAGCGCGAAGACCCCGACCTGCTGGTTGCCTCGCTGCGCATGTTGGGACGGGTGAGCATCGCGCTGGCCGGTTTCGACGATGCCATCGCCCACCTGGTGCGATACGTCAACCAGGCGGATGATGAAGGAAGCCTGCGCCCGCCCCCGGAAGACCTGCCGATTGTGCTGGGCTATCTGGGTATTGCCTATGCGCGCGTCGGGGCCTGGGAGCGCGCTTATCAATCCGCCATCCGCGGACTGGAATTGGCCGAGGCGCGTTCGGCGGAGACGCCCGGCCCATCGGTCACTTTCGCCCGTATGCAATTGGCGATGATCCAGGCGGGCGATCAATCCTGGCAGGATTGCCTGGATACGCTTATGCCTCTCGTTCCTTTGATGGAGCCGGAGACGATCACGCCGCCCTTGTATATGGCATTGAGTCTGTACGGCCTGGCGCAGGCGCATCTTGGAAAAGCCGCCGATGGAATTTCCTGCCTTCAAACGGCAATCGCCTGGGCGGAGGAAAATCACTACCGCGTCTTCGACTACCTGCCGCGCCTGTTCCTGTCTGAAAGCCTGCTGCTGGGCGGGAAGATCGAGCGCGCCCGCCAGGAAGTCGAGCGGATGCTCGCCGAGGCGCGCCAGGCCGGGGATCGCTGGGCGACCGGCGTCGGGCTGAAACTGCTGGCAGATGTCCGCATCCGGCAAACGGAACCAGCCTGGATGGAAATCGAGAACCTGCTGGTCGAATCAATGCGCCTGTTGCGCCAAATCCGCGCCCGCGCCGATCTGGCGCGCACGTATCTTTCGATGCGCCGCCTGTACGACCGCGCCGGCCAAATCGCCTGGGCGGTGGATTGTCACTTCCGCGCCACGACCATCTTCGACGAATTGGGCATGACGGAAGAATTGCGCCAGGCACAGGGACAGGCCGCCGGGGAGCGGCGCGGCGCGGTGGTCATTCCCAACCTGCCGCTCAAAGGGCCAAACATTGCATTGGATGAGGCGGAGGCAAAAGCACAAAAAAAGTGACAGTTTCTTTAACGCCTGCATTTACGCTTCGTTAGCGCGGCCTGCCTAGAATGTGGCTATTCTTTTTCCCAGGAGCGCGTATGTTGCGTGGATTTACCGGCGGATTGAACGGCAGTCACCTCGAGGCCGGTCAAGTCCAACTCAAAATTGAAGATATCCAATTGGATTTCGGCGGAGTCACCGCCCTGATTGGCGTTGGACTTGAAGTGCGCCAGAGTGAAATTTACGCCATCATCGGGCCAAACGGGGCGGGCAAGACCAGCCTGCTCAATTGCATCAGTGGGTTGTATCATCCGCAAAAGGGGCATATCTTCTACAAGAACGGCAGCCAGCACGACCTGACGCGCCTGCGCCCGCATCAGATCGCCCATCTCGGCATCGCGCGTTCCTTCCAAAACATCGAACTCTTCAAACACATGACCGTGCTGGATAACCTGCTTTCCGGCTGTCACATCCACATGAAAAGCAATTTGTTTTCCAGCATGGTGTATTGGGGCGCGGCGCAACGCGAGCAGATCCAGTTCCGCCGCTTTGTGGAAGATATCATTGACTTGTTGGAAATCGAGGCCATTCGGGGACAAACGGTCGGCTCCCTGGCTTATGGTTTGCAAAAACGAGTGGAGTTGGGACGCGCCCTGGCGTTGCGCCCCTCCATCCTGTTGCTGGATGAACCCATGGCCGGCATGAACTCGGAAGAGAAGGAAGACATGGCGCGCTTCATCCTCGACATCAATGAGGAACACGGCGTGACTGTCATTTTGATCGAACACGATATGGGCGTGGTCATGGATATTTCCGACCGCATCGCCGTGCTGAATTTCGGACAAAAAATCGGCGAAGGCACGCCCGAAGAAGTGAGCGCCAACCCGCACGTAGTGGAGGCCTACCTGGGCGAGGATCATGTCACTCTCCCGTCGCGCGACGGCGGCGATCAACAATCAGGGGAAGGATAAGTTCCCATGCCTGAAACCCTTCCGCAATTCCTGTTTGAACATGCCCAGAAAACGCCCGAAAAAATTGCCCTGCGCGAACGCGATTACGGCATCTGGCAATCCATTTCGTGGCGCGAGTATGCCGATCACGTTAAATATTTTGCGCTGGGACTGGTCAGCATGGGACTGGTCCCCGAGGAAACCATCGCCATCATCGGCGACAACCGCCCGGAGTGGGCCATGGCGGAACTGGCCGCGCAGTCGGCGGGCGCCAAGTCCATCGGCCTGTACCAGGATTCGGTGGTGACTGAAATGGTGTACATTTTCAATCACGCCGACGTTTCCTTCGTTGTTGTCGAAGACCAGGAGCAGGTGGATAAGATCCTGGAAATGTGGGGTGATTTCAAGGGCGTGCGCAAGGTTATTTATTACGATCCCAAAGGTTTGCGGAATTACACCGAAGAATTTCTAATATATTTCCCGGATGTCGAAACGTTGGGACGGAAGTACGAGCAGGAGCATCCCGGCTGGTTCGAGGAGAATCTTGCGAAGGGCAAGGCATCGGACCTGGCAATCCTTTCCACCACCTCCGGCACGACCGGCAATCCCAAACTCGCCATGCTGACTCACAAGTCCATGATCAGCATGGGACGCAACCTGATGTCCGTGGACCCGATGATGGCCACCGATGAGTTTGTTTCCTTCCTGCCTTTATCCTGGATCGGCGAACAGATGATGTGCATGTCGTGCGGATTGCAGGTCGGATACACGGTCAACTTCCCGGAAGAACCGGAGACCATCCAGCACGACATCCGCGAGATCGGGCCGCGCGTCATGTTCAGCCCGCCGCGCATTTGGGAAAATTTCGTCAGCCAGGTGCAGGTCAAGATCGAAGATACCTCGTGGCTGAAAAAATGGATCTATAACCGCGCCATGCCGGTTGGCTATAAAATGGCGGACGCGCATTTCCGCAAGGAAACACCCCCCACCTGGCTCAAGTTCCAATATTTTTGGGCGGACTGGCTGGTGTTCCAGGAAATCAAGGATCATCTCGGCCTGCGCCATCTCAAGCGCGCCTACACCGGCGGCGCGGCGCTGGGGCCGGACGTGTTCCGCTTCTTCCACGCCTTGGGCGTCAACCTCAAGCAAATTTACGGCCAGACCGAGATCAACGGTATTGCCGTTGTCCATCGGGACGGCGACGTGAAATTCCAGACCGTCGGCACGCCCATCCCCGAAACGGAAATCAAAATTGCCGAGAACGGCGAAATCCTGATGCGTTCACCCGCCGTCATGGAAGGCTATTACCGCAACCCGGAAGCCACCGCCGAATCGTTGATTGACGGCTGGCTGTGCTCCGGCGACGCCGGTTACTTCGACGAGGACGGCCACCTGGTTGTGATTGACCGCGCCAAGGACGTGATGACCCTGCACGACGGGACGAAGTTCAGTCCGCAGTTCATCGAAAACAAACTCAAGTTCAGTCCCTACGTCAAGGAAGCGGTTATTTTTGGCGGCGACTGGCCCTTCGTGACCGCCATGATCAACATTGACTTTTCCAATGTGGGCAAGTGGGCGGAAAACCATCAGATCGCCTACACCACTTACACCGACCTGGCGCAGAAGCCGCCCGTCTACGAGATCATCCGCAAGCACGTGGAAGCCTCCAACGCGGACCTCCCGCCGGCCGCGCGCATCCAGCGTTTTGTCCTGCTCCACAAGGAACTGGACGCCGACGACGCCGAACTAACCCGCACCCGCAAAGTGCGCCGCAAACTGGTAGCCCAGCGCTATGCCGACATCATCTCAGCGCTCTACAGCCAAAATCCGCACGTGGATGTGGAGACGGTCATCACCTACCAGGATGGGCGCACCGCCAAATTGCAAACCAGGTTGGCCATCGAATCGCTGGGAAAGGATAAGTAGACCATGGGACTCTTCGTCCAACTCACCCTCACCGGCCTGACCAATGGCGCCATCCTTGCGCTGGCCGCGCTTGGCTTCGTGCTGATCTACAAATCCAGCGATGTGATCAACTTTGCCCAGGGCGAATTCCTGCTCATCGGCGCTTACGTCATTTTTGCGATGATTGGGCAATTTGGCATGGCCTGGCCGATTGGCATGATCCTCACCATTCTCGTCGCCGTCGCGCTCGGCGTGCTGGTGGAACGCTTCGTCCTGCGCCCGATGATCGGCGAACCGATCATCTCGGTCATCATGGTGACCATTGGCCTGAGCAGTGTCCTGAAGGCCATCGTCAGCGCCATCTGGGGCAACGTGCCGCAGGCCTTTCCGCCCTTCATTCCCAGCGCGCCGGTGGACATCCTCGGCGCCACCGTCGGCGCAGACCGCTTGTGGGCCATTGTCATCGCCATTGCCATGCTGGGATTGTTCAACTTCTTCTTCCGCAAATCGCGCGAAGGCATCGCCATGCGCGCCGTCGCGGACGACCAGACGGCCGCCCTCAGCATGGGCATCAGCGTCAAGAAAATTTTCGCCTGGGCCTGGTCCATTGCCGCCGCGACGGCCGCCATCGGCGGCGCGCTGGTCGCCAACATCGTCGGTGTCAGCGGCGAACTGGCCGGGGTCGGCCTGCGCGTCTTCCCGGTCGTCATCCTCGGCGGGCTGGATTCGATCCCCGGCGCGATCCTGGGCGGACTCATCATCGGCCTGCTCGAAGCCTATACTGGCGGTTACATCGGCCAGGGGTTGAATCAAGTCCTGCCCTTCGTTGTCCTCATCATCATTCTGATGTTCCGCCCGTATGGATTGTTTGGGCAGGAAATCATTGAGAGAGTTTAGGTAGTTTGATAGTTAGGTAGTTGCGCGAAGCGGTCGGATCGTCGGAAACCCTAAACTACGGAACTACAAAACTACCAAACTACAGAACTACCAAACTACAAAACTACCAAACCACAAAACTACGGAACTAAACATGATCTCTGGCATCTTCCATCAATCCTACGAAAAAGACATGTCCCTGCGCACTTCCCACGCGCAGAAAATTCGCATCGTCCTGCTGATTATCGTTTTGTTGGCCTTTCCCTTCTTCGCCAACCGCTATACCCTGACCCTTGCGAACCAGATCGGCATCGCGGTCATCGGCGCCATCGGACTCAACATCCTGGTTGGCTACACCGGACAGATCAGCCTCGGCCAGGGCGGATTCATGGCGGTCGGCGCGTACGCGGCCGGCATCCTCTCCGCCCGGCTGGGCATGCCGTGGTGGGCATCCACGATTGCCGCCTGCTTTATCACGGCCTTTGTCGGCATTCTTTTTGGCGTCCCATCCCTGCGGCTGAAAGGACTCTACCTCGCCATTGCCACCCTGGCCGCGCAAGTCATCATCCTGTGGGTCGTCACCCACTGGAAAGTCGTGACCGGCGGCGTGGACGCTTTGGTAGTCCCCACCCCCATGCTCTTCGGCATCAAAATGAGCAGTGATTTCAATTTCTACTGGCTGGTCTGGGGACTGGCTATCATCGCCACCATCGCCGCCGTCAACCTGTTCCGCACCCACTGGGGACGCGCCTTCATTGCCATCCGCGACCAGGATATCGCCGCCTCCGTCATGGGCGTGGACTTGTTCAAGTACAAACTGCTGGCCTTTGCCATCTCCTCCTTCTACGTTGGACTGGCCGGCGCGCTGATCGCCCACTACCGCAGTATCGTCACTTGGGAACGCTTCACCATTGACGTTTCCGTGCTGTACCTGGCCATGATCATCATCGGCGGACTGGGTTCCATCACCGGCTCTTACCTCGGCGCGATCTTTATGACCCTCCTGCCTGCCGTGCTATCCAACCTGGGGAGCGCGGTCAAAGACAAATTTCCCGCCATAGACAGCCTGATCCCCTTCATCCAGCAGGGCGCGTTTGGCCTCGTCATCATTCTCTTCCTGATTTTCGAGCCGGAAGGCCTCAACAAAATCTGGAAAAACATCAAGGATTATTTCCGGCTGTGGCCGTTCAGTTATTAGACGCGGCCCAAATTTAGCCACGGAGGTGAAGCCTTTCCTATCCAACCCGCCCACAATCTGATTCGAACCATTTCAGTTTTTTCTACATTCCAAAGGAGAAAAGAATGACCCGTAAGAACCTGTACGCCCTGTTCGCTGTCCTGTTAACGGTCTCGATGTTGCTGACCGCCTGCGGCAGCCCCGCTACCCAAGCGCCCGCCCCCGTCACTCAAGCGCCCGTTGTCACGGACGCCCCCGTTGTGACCGAAGCGCCCACCGTTGAAGCGCCCAAGGATCCCATCAAAATCGGCGCCATCTTCGACCTGACCGGCGGCACTGCCGACGTTGGCACCCCCTACAGCGAAGGCATGAAAGCCTATGTTGAGTGGAGAAATGCCAATGGCGGTATTGAAGGCCATCAGATTGACCTCAGTTCGGCCGATTACGCCTACAAAGTGGATCAGGCTGAAACACTTTACACCCAGTACGTTCAGGAAGGCGTTGTGGCCTTCATGGGTTGGGGCACCGGCGATACCGAAGCCCTGCGCACCAAGATTGCCGAAGACAAGCTCCCCTTCATGTCCGCTTCGTATTCTGCCGCCCTGCTGGATATGACCGCCGCGCCTTACAACTTCCTGATTGGCACCTCCTATTCCGACCAGGCGATCATTGCTGTTCGCTGGGCCATCGAAGATTGGGCGGCCAAGGGCAATGCCGACAAGCCCAAAGT
>CAYJLS010000085.1:0-18658 GCA_964371065.1 uncultured Anaerolineaceae bacterium
CCGAGCGCGATGGCTAACAATTTCAAATCCACTTCGCGGGGACCGGGTACCACCACCAGCAGGGGCTTGCGCGGCCGCTCGCGGGTGAGGACGATCGTCTTGAAAACAGAATCCGGCGAAACGTCCAGGAAACGCGCCGTCTCCAGCGCGCCGAGTTTTTCCGTCGGCGTCTCGAAAATCGTGTAGGGGATCTTGCGCGCGTCCAGCAGTCGGGTCACATTGGTGGCGATGGACATTTTTACTCCCGTGCAATACAATCAGGTAATTTTACTGCATCGGAGGCAAAATGATTACCAGGGAAACACTGGAAAATTTCGAACTATTCAAGGGCATCCCCGCGGACGCGCTCGACGAGATCACAAAACTCTGCGAGGATGTTTTTGTGACAAAGGGCGGATTCGTTTTTCGCGAGGGCGAGAAGGCGGACAGATTGCACCTGCTGGTGAAGGGGAGCATCGCCCTGCGCGTCAACCTGACCTCGCGGCCGGATTTCGTGACCGTGAGCATCGTCAGCCGCCCGCGCCAAACCCTCGGCTGGTCGGGGGTCGTCGCTCCCAACCATTACACCTCCTCCGCCTTCTGCGAGGAAGACAGCCACCTGATCGCCATCCCCGCGGACAAGTTCATGCAGGTCTTGAAAGCCCATCCCGCGGCGGGACTCCAGGTTGTGCTGCGCATCACCGAAATTATCGCAGACCGTCTCCGCAACAGCCACCAGGCGTTGTTGAAAACCATGTGATAAAAAACCAGGTTTCTCACAGAAACCTGGTTTTTCGTATTGCGTTACAATTGCCGCGATGAAATCCGTCCGTGACCTGCCCGTCATCGAAGATTTGCTGGACGCGCTGCCCGAGTCCTATTCCCTCGCGGACCGCGAACTCGTCCAGCGCGCCTACCGGGTGGCGGAGGAAGCGCATCGCGGGCAAACGCGCATCTCGGGCGAACCGTACGTGACACATTGTGTGGCGGTGGCGCGCATCCTGGCAGACTTGAGCGTGCCGCCCGAAGTGGTCGCGGCGGGACTGCTCCACGACACGGTGGAGGATACCTCCGTCACGCTGGAGGACATCCGCCGCGATTTCGGCGGGATGATCGTCTCGCTCGTGGATGGCGTTACGAAACTGACGAACCTGCCGCGCGTCTCGCGCAGCGACCAGCACGCCGACCAGCCCAACGCGGACGGCGATGCAGGCGAGGCGGCGCGCCAGCGCAAACGCAAGCAGGATCTGGCCTCAGAAACGCTCCGCAAGACCTTCCTGGCCATGGGCGAAGACGTGCGCGTGGTGCTTATCAAACTGGCCGACCGCCTGCACAACATGCGTACGCTCGGCCACCTGCCAGAGACCAAGCGCAGGCGCATCGCCCAACAGACCCTGGACATTTTTGCGCCGCTGGCCAACCGCCTCGGCATCTGGCAAATGAAGTGGGAACTCGAAGACCTGTCCTTCCGCTACACCAACCCCGAAAAATACAAAGAGATCGCCGGGCAACTTGCGGAGCGCCGCCCCGACCGCGAAGCCAGCGTGGCGGCCATCATCGAATCCTTCCGTGCCCTGCTCGAAAAGCACAACATCCAGGCGGAGATCAGCGGGCGTCCCAAGCACATCTACTCGATTTACAAAAAAATGATCCGCAAGGAAAAGCCCTTCGAACTGTTGCGCGACATCCGCGCGGTGCGCCTGGTCGTGCCGGACATTCCCGCCTGTTACGCGACGATGGGACTGGTCCACACCACCTGGCGCCCACTCTCGGGCGAGTTCGATGACTACATCGCCGCGCCCAAGGATAATTTCTACCAGTCCCTGCACACGGCGGTCATTTACGATGATGGCAAACCCGTGGAGGTGCAGATCCGCACGCCGGAGATGAACCAGAACGCGGAACTGGGCATCGCCGCGCACTGGCGCTACAAGGAAGGCAAGGCGCGCGACACAGCCTTCGAGCAACACGTCAACTGGCTGCGCGCCATGATGGACTGGAAGCATGACGTGGACGACGCGCAGGAATTCGTGGACGGGATGAAGTCGGACGTGTTCATGGACCGCGTCTACGTCTTCACACCCAAAGGCGATATCATTGACCTGCCCGCGGGTTCCACGCCGATTGACTTTGCCTACCACGTCCACACCGACATCGGCCACCGCTGTCGGGGCGCGCGCGTGAACGGGAAACTTGTCCCGTTGGACTATGTCCTGAAAACGAGCGACCAGGTCGAAGTCCTGACCGCGAAGCGAGGCGGCCCGAGCCGCGACTGGATGAACGTCAACCTCGGCCTGGCCCGCACACAGAGGACGCGTTCCAAAATCCGCGCCTGGTTCAAGAAGGAAGATCGCGAGAAAAATTTGTCTTCGGGGCGCGCCCTGCTGGAACGCGAACTCCAGCGGCTGGGCATGGCGGAGACCAACCTGGAAGCGCTGGGGCGAAACCTGGGATACAAACAGCCCGATGAAATGTATGAAGATCTCGGCTGTGGCGACCTTTCGCTGAACAAGATCGTCAAACTTTTATCCGAAAGCCAGGATGTCAACGACCTGCTGGAGGCGGCTGGACCGACCATTGATGCGATCACAACGGAATCGATCAATGTGCTGGGCTTGAAGGGATTGCTGACCTCGATAGCCAAATGCTGTAATCCCACACCCGGCGACCAGATCATCGGCTACATTACAAGGGGGCGCGGCGCCACCATCCACCGGCAGGATTGTCCCAACGTGTTACGCATGAAAGACCGTGAGCGGCTGGTCAAAGTCTCGTGGGGCGAATACGTGCGGACGTATTCGGTGCCGATCCGCATTTCGGCCTACGACCGGCAGGGACTGATGGGCGACATCTCGAATTTGTTGAACAACGAGGGAGTCAACATCGCGAATGTAGGAAGCACGAACATATCCCAAAACATCGCCGACATGCGCCTGATCGTGGAGGTCAGGGACATCGCGCAATTGAGCCGCATTTTGACGCGTATCGAGAGCATCTCCAATGTGCTGGAGGCGCAGAGGGTGAAACCGGGGTGATTTAGTTGTCAGTGACCAATAGTCACCACTCGTCACGCAGGACGTTGCAATAGTGCAAGAGACGCTGGACGATGGCGGAGAATTGGGTGGACATTGCTTATTCTTGATTGCCCATTTCTGCCATTAATTCTTTCAAGTCTTCCAGATATTCCTCCACTTTTTCAGGAGGCGGTAATTTACGCAGGTTTTCAAGATTATCCCTATCCATTTTCCAATTGATGGGATTATCAATGATGTATTGTCGAATGGCATTTAATTCACGGTCATTGCGGACAATGTGTTCATAATAATTGTGCTGCCAGAATTTGGCGCGGCGCGACGGGTCATTTATTTCAACCCAATCCAAATACACCTTGAATACCAATGATTTAAATGCCCCGACCACATCCCCCAACGCAGGCGCAAGGTTGATTTTTTGGGGTTGCGGAATTTGGTAGGGACGGGGCTTGCCCCCGTCCTTTTTGCCCCCATCCGTATCATCCCCGTCAAGGACGCCCGCAAGGGGTGTCCCTACGTTATTCCACACGACAAAATGGGTGTGGTTTGGCATGACCACAAATTCATCCAATTCAATGGTCGGGAACCATAACGGTAACGCCTGCCACACGTCGTTGATAATCCCATTCACAATCGGGTCTTCCAAAACGCATTCACGATTCTGTGTGCAAATGGTGACAAAATACGCACCTGCGTTGTGATAATCATATCCCTTCAATCGAATGGAACGACGATGATGTTTTTGTGGATCGTATTTCATAAAATAATCTCCTGTCTTGTCGAGTCGGGGCTTGCCCCCGCCCATTTATGCGGACAATGTACGGATAGGGCTTGCCCCTATCCTTTTGTCGCCAATCTGGACATCCACATCAAGAACAAGGACATCCGCAAGGGATGTCCCTACGACAACCTCCCCGCGCGGACTAGACCCACCTCCACCGCGGACTCGATCTCTTCTTCGGGTTTGGGCATGATGCCCCTCTCTGAATTCATGAAAGTATTGTACAAGAGATAACCTCCAACGTCAAAGGTGGATTTATAATTCGGCATTCCTCGCCAAAGGACTCATCATGTCTAAAACTCGCACCCTCCCCGTTCTCTCCGCCCTCTTCGCCGTTGTCACCTGGGGCGGGACGTTTATCGCCACCAAGATCGCGCTGACGGAAGTCTCGCCCGCCACCATCGTGTGGATCCGCTTCGGGATCGGCGTCCTGATCCTCGGCGCGACGGTGCTGGCGCGCAGGCAGTACGCCGTCCCCGAACGCGGCGAGTGGGCGTATTTAGCCCTGCTGGGCTTCCTCGGCGTCACCTTTCACCAGTGGTTGCAGGCGAACGGACTCATCACCGCGCAAGCGACCACTACCGCGTGGATCGTGGCTTCCACGCCGGTCTTTATCGCCATCCTCGGCTGGCTGGTGTTGAAAGAAAAAATGGGATGGCGGCGCGTCGGCGGGATCGCTTTGGCCGCGTTCGGGGTTTTGCTGATCGTCAGCAAAGGGAATCTGTTCTCGCTTTTCGCGGGCAAAGAAGGGACAGTGGGCGATTTCCTGATCTTCATCAGCGCCATCAATTGGGCGGTCTTCTCGATCCTCTCCCGGCGCGAACTGGCGCGTCACCCCGCGGCGCGGATGATGTTTTACGTGATGTTGCTCGGCTGGCTGTTCACCTGCATTTGGATTTTTGGATTTGGACCCGGGCTGAGTGAAATCTCGCAACTTTCGGCGAAAGGCTGGGGCGCGATTCTCATGCTCGGCATCTTCGGTTCCGGCCTTGCCTACATCGCCTGGTATGACGCGTTGCAGGCGTTACCCGCTTCACAATTGGGCGTGTTTCTGAATATCGAACCGCTGGTCACTACATTGCTTGCGGCCGTAATGATTAATGAACCGATCACGCTCATCACGCTGTTTGGCGGCGCAATTATTATTCTCGGCGTTTGGCTGGTCAATCGGCAGGGTTAGTCGAATAGTCGAGTAGTCGGGTAGTCATTGCGACAACATGACCATCCAACCACGCGACTACGCGACCACTTGACCACACAGACTATATCTTCCCCGCCACGTAATCCAGCACATCGGCAATTACCAAATCATAGTCATTAAGCAAATCCCCAGTGAGTGTGGATGAGGAAATATTTTCATCCTGGTCATGGAAATGATGAGGAAAGTTAAGAAGGTCGGGATAATGAGGAGTATTATCCCAGCGCAAAAGGGAGCGATCGCTATAAAGTTGAAATGAATATCGCCTGAGTCCCTTATCGGCTAAAAAACGAATTTGCAGAAAACATGAAACGATGGCGGCGCGAACTTTGAAAACAAAAGTTTCATCGTCTACGGATTCATTTTCAAGAACTTGAATGTCGTTTAATTCTGGAAAAGCGCGCATCCGCGCAAGCAGGTCGTCAAGCAGCGCCATTTTTGGCTACTTGCTCGCGAATCGTTTGCCATTTGCGAAGAAAAACAAGCGCCGTCTCCCAATCCATCCATGCATCTTCCTGGTCGGGCGCGGCATGATTTTTTAGCGAAACGGTGAATGAATCAAAATTTTGTTTGTAACGCGCTTCCATTTCGGCGTTCTTGTTTTTGTAGTTGGCAATCTGGCGATCTATATAATCCAATAACAAAGCCCGTAGGGCGCGTTCGAAATTCTCAAACACGCCTTCGCGGATGAGGGGCGAGACGATTTTTTCTGCATATCGAATAAGTTGCGCTTCATTCGCAATAGATGGGACTGCATTTGTCATAGGATCTCCAAAGGTTTGATATTTATATCATACTACAAATTGCCTTATATCTTCCCCGCCACGTAATCCAGCACGTCAATCTTCGTCAAAATCCCAATCGGTTTGCTGTTCTCCACCACGATCAACGCGTAGCCTGCCGTCAGCGATGGCATAGACTCCTCCAGCGACGCCTCAGGCGGGAAGACCGCGCTGGCGTTCTGCACGAGCGAGTCAATCGGCTCGTCGTGGCTGTGATCGTGCCTCTCCAACAAATGAGTAAGCATGTCCACTTCTTCGATCAGGCCGACGAGCGTCCCATCCGCGCCAACGACGGGCATCTGCGAGATTCCGTGCTGGTGCATCACCGTCACCACCTTGCGAATGGAGTCGCCCAGTGCGGCGGTGAACAGGGATTTGTTCGGTTTGGCCAGCAGAAGATCGCCGAGCGTCATCTCGCCGAACTCCATCGAGAGGAAGCCGAACTCGCGCATCCACTTATCATCGTAGAATTTCGAGAGATAGCGCGAACCCGAATCGGGGAAGATGACCACCGCCAGCCGATCCGCCTTCAATTTGCGGCAATATTTCATCGCGCCCGCCAGCGCCGAGCCAGACGAGCCGCCCGCAAAAATCCCCTCCTGGCGCACCAACTGCCGCGCCCACAAAAACGACTCGCGGTCGCCCGCGCGCTCGATCCAGTCCACCACCGCAAGGTCGGTTGCGGACGGCAAAAAATCCTCGCCGATGCCCTCCACCTTATACGTTTTCGGGTACGCGCCCTCGGGGATTTTGCCCTTGTTCTGCCAAATTTCGGTGAGGATCGAACCCTCGATGTCCACGCCCACAATTTTGACGTTGGGATTTTTGGACTTGAGATAACGCCCGACTCCGCTGATCGTCCCGCCCGTGCCCATGCCGACGATAACGTCGGTCACGCGACCTTCGGTCTGTTCCCAGATCTCGGGGCCGGTCGTCAGCTCGTGGGTTTTCGGGTTATCTGGATTGTGATACTGGTTTGCCAAAATCGCGTTGGGTGTCTCACGCACGAAGCGCTTTGCTACCTCGTAGTACGAGCGCGGGTCATCGGGCGCGACCGCGGTGGGTGTGATGACCACCTTCGATCCATAGGCGCGCAGGTGCAAAATCTTTTCGTTGCTCATTTTGTCGGGCATGACGAAGATGGTCTTGTAACCCTTCAACGCCGCGGTGATGGCGAGACCCACGCCCGTGTTGCCCGAGGTCGCTTCGACAATCGTCCCGCCTGGGACAAGTTCCCCGCGCTTCTCGGCCCCCTCGATAATGTACGCCCCGACGCGGTCCTTGATCGAGCCGCCGGGGTTCATGAATTCCAGTTTTGCATATAGCGGACAGGGCAGTTCGTGCGCGATGCGTCCCAGCCGCACGAGGGGGGTATGCCCCACCGCACCTAAAATGTTATCGTAGACGCGGGTTTTGTCAGAGGGGGTAAGCGCTGTCATTCGATCTCCTTTGGTGGCGCAATTTTACCGTCTTTTATCACAAAAGAAACTCCCGCCAACAACGGGAGTTTCATCATTCATCTTTTATCCTTCATCCGTGGTCAATAAATCGGCAATTCTTTATCCACATCCCGCGCCCACGCATTGATGCCGCCCTTCAAATTCTTCACCTTTCGGAACCCCGCGCTGACGAGCAGTTCGAGCGCACGCGTCGAGCGCGTCCCGGCTTTGCAGAAGACGATTATCTCGCGGGCCGAGTCTAATGTGTATGAATTGGTTACGGCGCAACCACCTTTTCGGCCAGACTCGGATATACCCTTCGAAAATCCTTCTCGTTCAACGTCACCACAAGATCAACTTTTGCGTTCGCGGCGGCGCGCAAGATAAGCGCGTCGTAGGTCGCTCCGCCGACGATTCCAATCTCGGACAGTTGTTCGATAACCTGAAGATAGTCTTGTGAAGACAAGGGTACGATTTCAAGTTTTTCAGCGACGTTTTGCCGGATGAGCTGTTGCGCGTCCGAAGACGATATGGGAGGCTGGACGGGCAGGGTCGTGAGAATAGCATAGAGTTCCGCGAGAGAATGTGCGGCTACCAAGCCTTTGTCCGTACCGCTGGTCACCCGTTTGAACCATGTCCTTCCCCGTTCATGCGCGGGGTGAGCCTCAACCAGCGCGGCGACCAAAACGGAGGTGTCCAACAGGATTTTCACAGGCCGACTCTCTGCAAGAGATCGAAGATACGCCGGTCGCGTTCGTTGCGTGTGGCATTGGCGAGGTCGCCAAGTGCGGTCACGTGGGCGACCAAAATCCCATCTTTTTCGATGAGCGTGGTTGGCTTGGATTCAATGCGCAGTTGCACGCCTCCTTTTTCACCTTTTTCCACGATCAAGGTCATTCCAGGCGACAGTTTCAGCCGCTCACGAATTGAGGCTGGAATGAAAATTCGTCCCACATCATCTAACGATACTTGGACTTGAGTCATCTCGACTTCTCCGATTTTGTACCTGCTAACGATGAACTATCGAAAGCGCAGTTTTAGTAAATGAACGTGGCTGGATGAGTCAGATTATACGACAAACATCCGCATGTTCAACAAGTAACCTTGAGGAGATCAATACACGGGCAATTCTTTATCCACATCCCGCGCCCACGCATTGATGCCGCCCTTCAAATTCCTCACCTTTCGGAACCCCGCGCTGACGAGCAGTTCGAGCGCGCGTGTGGAACGAGTCCCTGCCTTGCAGAAGACCACCATCTCTTGTGCGGAATCCAACTCCGAGAGACGCGCGGCCAGTTCGCCGAGGGGGATGTTCGTCGAGCCGCGTAACGCGGAAATCGCCAACTCGTGTGGTTCGCGCACATCGAGCAGGAGTAGGTCCGAGGTCCGCGCGAGGCGGGTTTGCAAGTCCAGCGCAGAAATGTCCCAGTCCGCGCCCGCGGAGCCTTCTTCGTGGTCATGGCCGGGAACGCCGCAAAAGTCCTCGTAATCAATCAACTCGGTCACGTCCGCATTCGGCCCGCAGACGCGGCACTTCGGATTCTTTTTCAGTTTGACAAAATCAAACGACATGTCGAGCGCGTTGTAGAGCAGAAGTCTGCCAATCAGGGGATCGCCGATGCCGAGCAAAAGTTTGAGCGCCTCGCTGGCCTGGATGCTCCCGATGGTGGCGGGCAGGACGCCGAGCACGCCGCCCTCCGCGCACGAAGGGACGAGACCCGGCGGCGGCGGTTCAGGAAACAGACAGCGATAGCACGGGCCTTCCTTCGCGAAGAAAACGCTGGCCTGCCCGTCGAAGCGATAGATCGAGCCGTAGACGTTGGGCTTGCCGAGAAAAACGCTGACATCGTTGGTGAGATAGCGGGTGGGGAAATTATCGGTGCCGTCAATCAGCACATCGTAATCTTTTGCAATTTGCATCGCATTCGCGGACGTAAACGGTTCGTTGTACGCGTCAACCTGGATGAGGGGATTGAGATCGAGCAGGCGGCTCTTGGCGCTTTCCACTTTTAATTTGCCGACCGCGCTCGTGCCGTGGATCACCTGTCGCTGGAGGTTGGAGGAGTCGACCACGTCGTAATCCACGAGGCCGATGCGCCCCACGCCCGCCGCAGCCAGGTACAGCGCGACGGGCGATCCGAGTCCGCCCGTGCCAATGATGAGCGCGGAGGCGGCTTTTAATTTTTTCTGCCCGTCCAGCCCCACTTCGGGGATGAGCAGGTGGCGGGAGTAGCGCAGGATTTCTTCGCGGGAAAGTTCGGGAGACATTTCACCCTCCGGCAATGGACGGAATCAAACGGATCAGCGCGTTCTCTTTCAGCGGCGTTTCCAGTCCCTGCAAATCCTTGTAGTTGTCTTCGCCAATGAACAAGTTGACGAACGGACGCAGGTTGCCGTCGCCGTTGTAGAGATGCGGTTTCAGGGACGGGAACTGTTCGATCAAATGATGCATGGCCTCACCGACATTCGCGCCCTGCACGATCACTTCCGCTTTGCCGTTGGTGTACGAACGCAAGGGTGTGGGAATCTTCAAAGTTGTCATAAGTTTCCTTTTTTGGTTGGGATGTTGAAGGTTGGAACCATTCTAACCCTCAACATCCCAGATTTCAACTACGCGGCCACCGGTTCACAACCGGCGCGCTCCACGACCGCCTCGCAAGTGGACGCGGCATGGATCTCCACCGAGCCGGCCATCGCGAACGGTTGCATGAACTGTTCAACGGCGCTCTTCTCCTCCGCTTCCAGGATCAAGACGAACGTGTGTTGTCCATCCAAAACGGCGTCGCCGAGAACGTTCACGCCGAACTTGCGGGCGTTGGGTTTGCTGATGTGCTGGATGAGCATCTGTCCCATTTCAGGGTTTTTCGCCGGGCAGGTTTCAGCATTGTGCTGGTGTCGAACAAAGTAGAGAGACATTTTATACTCCTAGGTAGTGGTTGTATTTTTCGGTTTTACTATTAAACCTATCGCTGCCCTGAGCGGAGCGAGCGAATGCACTTCGAGCGAGCGCAGTCGAAGGGCAAGTACATGAAACAGCCCTTGCACATGTGACCCGTCCTTCGACTTCGGGACGGACAAACGCCGCCCTCCGCTCAGGACGGCGGGACTGGTAGGTTACGCGGCTTGAATCTTTTGTTAGCGCGCCAAAGTGCTGGGATAACCGCTGGGGTTAGGCGGCAGTTGAACTGCCGCCCCATCGGTTTGGCGCGCTAACAATCTTTTCTTCAACGAACTGTGAACGATCTTCCTTCAATCGCCACGAGCGGCTCTCGATGGCTTTGCCAGATTGAACACTGGTGATGACATACGAAAAGAACGGCTGAGCCCACTCGCGGTCGTATTCCGATGGGCGGTTGGGATGATCGGGATGCGAATGGAACACGCCAATCAGGCTCAGGCCGAGTTCCTCCGCGGTCACTTCGGCTTTGAGATAATCCTCGGGCGCGATCAGGTAACGGTTGTGCCGCGACGAGTCTTCGCGCGCGTTGGGCAACGGCAGGACGCGCTCCACCTGTCCTTCCGCGCCCAGAAGAAACCCCGCGCCTTCCTCGGGGTACGCGCCCTCGCCGTGCGCGTGAATTTGGTCGAGTAAGTCTTTCGGGACGAACAACATCACTTCCCCTCCCACAGCGCCTTGTCGCTCAGGTACTTGTAGCCCGCGTCCGGGAAGATGGTGACGACGACGCCCTCGTCCAATTGACGCGCGATCTGCAACGCCGCGACAGCGGCCGCGCCGGAGGAAATGCCGACGAACAAGCCTTCCTCGCGCGCCAGCCGACGCGTCATCTCGTGCGCCGCCTCCGTGCGGACCTCGAGGTTGGCCGCGGCTACGGACGCGTCGTAGATGCCCGGCGGGATGGCGGTGGGCATGTGCTTCAAGCCTTCGAGACCGTGGAAGGGAGCATCCGGTTGCATCGAAATAATCTTCACACCCGGCAATTGTTCGCGCAGGTAACGCCCCGCGCCCATCAGCGTGCCGGAGGTGCCGAGTCCCGCCACGAAGTGCGTGACCAGTCCGTTCGTTTGAGCGAGGATTTCGGGGCCGGTAGAGTTGTAATGCGCCTGCCAGTTGGCGGGATTGTCGTATTGATTGGCGTACCAATACAAGCCGGGGTTCTCCGCCGCAAGGCGACGCGCCGCAAGGATCGCGCCGTCCGAGCCTTCGGAGGCGTCCGTGCGGATGAATTCCGCGCCCAGTGCGCGCAGGAGCGCCAACCGCTCCGGGCTGGCGTTTCCGGGGATGGCCAGTGTGACGGGTATCCCCAGGGCCGCGCCAAAGGTGGCATACGAAATCCCCATATTGCCAGACGTGGAATCGAGCAATCGTTTGCCATTGCCCAGGTCGCCATTTTCAAGCGCGGTGCGGAGGATGTTCAACGCGGGACGGTCTTTCACCGAGCCGCCGGGGTTGAACCATTCAGCCTTGGCAAAAACTTTCACCAGCGGAGGCAGACCCAGGGTCACGCGGCGAAGCGGAAGCAGGGGCGTGCCTCCCACGCGCGAGGCGAGATCGTCCTGCGGAATTTGGATCGAGTCGGTTAATCGGTAATCCAGTAGAGTCATGGTTCCTGTTTCGGTTAAACAAAAGCAGTCAACAGGGAAACAAAAAGACGGCGAACGAACGCCACACTTTGCAAAGAGAAGCAAGCGGGGGTCGTTCAACCGTCTGGACTGTTGACTACGGAAGGTCTCAGGCGGTTACGAACCCCGCCGAAGACACGAGCAATAGTGGAAAGTTTTCATAAGTTTTGGCATATTCTACGAACATTATCGGATTTGTCAAGGCAAATATTTATGTTCGTCTCATCCGCCCGCAGCCGAAGCCATGAGGATCACTCTGTCCCCATCCTTGAGACGCGTGTCCATTCCATCCAGTTCGCGGACGTGCTCGCCGTTGACAAAAACGTTGAAGTGGCGGCGCAGTTTGCCGTCCGAATCGAGCAGGTGAAATCGCAGGGACGGGTAACGCGTCACCAGCGCGGCCAGCAACTCGGTCACGGAGGAGGCGGGGATCTCCATCTCGCCCTGGTTGTCCACGTAATACTTCAAGGCGGTGGGGAAACGGACGACGGGCATGGGGTCATTCTACGAGGAACGGGGGGAATGTCAACCCCCTCCCCGGCCCTCCCCCAAATTCCGAAGAGCATGGAATTTGGGGGAGGGAGAATACCCAGTGGTACAATCATCGCCATCTCCCCCAAGGACTCTCCTCATGACAGAAACCATCAGCAACGAAACCCGCTTCCTGCACGCCATCGAAATGGGACTGGGCTCCTGGCAATTCGGCGACCGCGTTATGTGGAGTTTCGGGCAGACTCACAGCGAAGCCGACATCCACGCCGCGTTCCAGACCAGCCTCAACGAAGGCGTCCGCTTCATTGACACGGCGGAAGTTTACGGCATGGGGAAATCTGAACGCTATCTCGGTGGAATGCTCAAAGCCGCCGAACAGCCCGCGCTCATCGCCACCAAATTTTTCCCCTATCCCTGGCGCGTCCATCGCTGGTTCATGAAAAATGCGTTGCAGAACAGCCTCGAGCGGCTGGGACTGGAACGCGTGGACCTCTACCAGATCCATTGGCCCAGCCCGCTCCTCCCGGTCGAAACGCTCATGGACTGGATGGCCGGTCTCATTAAAGACGGCCTCGTCCGCACAGTGGGCGTTTCCAACTTCAACCCCAGCCAGACCTTGCGCGCCTACACCAGCCTGGCGCGCAAAAGGATTCCGCTGGCGGCCAACCAGGTGGAATTCAACCTACTCAACCGCACCAACGAGAAAAACGGACTGCTGGCGCGCTGCCAGGAACTGGGGATCCGCGTCATCGCCTACTCGCCCATCGCCAAGGGATTCCTGACCGGAAAATATTCCCCCGAAAAACTTCCGCCGGGACCGCGCGCCGTCGCCGCCGCGTCCACCCTGCAACGCATCCAGCCGCTCCTCAAACTGATGACCAAGATCGGGCAGGATCACGGCGGCAAGTCCAACGCGCAGGTGGCGCTGAACTGGTGCATCTGCAAAGGGACGATGCCCATCCCCGGCGCGAAGAACGCCGAGCAGGCGCGACAGAACGCGGGCGCGCTTGGATGGAAGTTGACAGAGGCCGAGGTGGCCGAACTGGATCGGCTTAGCGACGAGGTAATGAAGTAATTTACTTTTTGCGGTCGGAAAGGGCTGTTGTATAATCGCGATGTATACAGTTAGTTATACAGAATTTTGGCTGTATAAGCGCCCATACGGGATGACATACAGAAATTTCGCCGCTGAAAAAAAGAGTTCGGCGGCTGGAATGCAAAAGATGGTCGTCTTTTTTCGTATGACTTTTGCATAGGCAAACAGGCAAAGGAGAGGATGCCATGACCGAGATTCGTAAACTAAGCGTATTTCTGTGCCATTCAAAGGAAGATAAGCAAAAAGTTCGCGAACTTTATAGCCGCTTGATTGCTGACGGTTTTGACATTTGGTTTGATGAAGAAAAACTTGTACCAGGTCAAGATTGGGATTTGGAAATCCGCAAAGCCATTCGCGAAACAGATGTAGTCATAGCATGCTTATCCAATGAATCTGTGACCAAAACAGGATATGTACAAAAAGAAGTCCGCATTGCACTTGATGTCGCAGATGAGCAACCAGAAGGAGCAATATTTATTATTCCGACAAGATTAGAAAATTGCCAAGTGCCAACTCGTTTAAACAAATGGCAATGGGTAGATTTATTTGAAAAAGGTGGTTATGAGAATCTACAGAATGCACTTTTAACTCGAGCACGGAGTTTGGAAATTCCCGACGATGAATTATTAATTAGGGCATGGCTAGCGGAAATTGTATGTCAAAAATACGACAAACCAACCGATGTGGCAGACAAGATCATTTCTCATCTCGACTTATACGATAATGAATTTGTGACGCGAGCAAAGAACTTTTACTTAACAGAATATTTTTTGGAAAACCGAACTTCTATGTTGAGGTACGCCATGCTTGTAGCGGTTCGACTGATCACAAAGGCGTATGAACTAAAAGAACAGCATAAAAGTCCAGAAAGCATTAAGCAATTTTTACTTGAAAAAGGCAATATCCTATTTAACGCAGCAGCAACCGATCCATGGGGATATTATCCGAAAGACTACGTAATGGGAACCGCCTATTACAACGTTAAAGATCGCAAATTGCCAATGTTTGATGAATATGATGGTGGCTTGACATTTAATCCTCTCCTCTTCGAGATGACACTTGGATTAGGGACTCCTGGCGAAGTAGGTGTGGCTCTCAATCTTATTGATTCCGCTATTGAGGAAATTAGCCATGGACAAGTGTTATCAAATTATGAATTCATCTTTACCGCTAGTCTCAAGGTTGCTGAGATATTAATGGAAAATCAGCAACATTATTGGGCAAATCTTAGGATTTGGCATGCAGCCGCACTATACGATAAATATCCGCAACAAACCAAAAAATACTTGGATTTGCAGTGTGAGGTTGGCGAGCCTGAACTCGTTTTGGGTATTGGGGTCTATAAGCGAATCGGTCTAGGATTCCTCTCAAATGAAACAACTGGAAAGGCAATAACCTATCTGACCAATATAGCAAATGAATTGGAAGAAAAAGGTGTATCGCGTATCAGGGGTTTAACGCACGACATTATTGGTTTGTGCTATTTAGACTTGGCACAATACTTGGAAAGTAGAGGAGGCCACGAGCAGGCTTCATTCATCATAAAAGATTTTTGCGACCATCCAATATATTCTCACCTGAGTGGGACATTGCAGGAAGTCATTCGCGAGACGATAGAGACTGGACTTCCGACACAATACCCCATTTTCGAATTGGTTCTTAAAAAAGAAGAACTGAAGAAGCGTTCATCGCAAAACTTAGCGGCGCGAGAAAACGCCCAACGGGAAAAGCAAGAAATAAATATTGACCCCAAGCAGTCATTTGATGGATTGACTTGGAGAGAAATTCGAGACACGCTTAGGGAGGGTAGCGAAGAAACACTGAAAGCCGCCCACCAAGCAGGTGTCCCAATTGAAAATTGGGAAGAATATGCCGCTGACCTTCAAAATGCCGATGTCGAAGCAAGGATAATAGCGGCAAGTGTTTTAAGTGCTTTGGCAATTCGGGATAATTCGCCAGAGATTCTCAAAATACTCTTACCGTGTCTTCACGATTCGGATATTCGTGTTAGTCTAATGGCAGCCAGTGCGTTTGCGGTATGTGAATATTCGCCAGCCATATCAGAAATGGTACAAATTCTTACATCACACTTCACCGATGATGAAGTCGGGCAAATAAGATATTGTCTCAGTGGCGTTGGAGAAAAGGCTGTTCCGTCGTTGCTTGAAATCATGGCGACCTATGATGGAAGGGCTCAGAAAGAAGCAGGCAACGCATTGATTTTCATGGGACCTGATGTTGTTGATTGGCTTCTTACAAGAATATGCAATGACCAAACAGAAAGTTGGAAATATTCGGTGATAGTACTCCGACGGTTTTATGACGATGCCATTCGGAAGCTAACTCTTTTGAGAGAGGAGTATATGAAAAAACGAGACACTATAAGTTTCAATCCACACATAATGGAAAGAATTTTCCAAGTGACTATGATGCTTATGAAACTAAAGAAATAATAAATGAGTTTGCCGACAAAGAGCCGAACAAAGCGTCCTAAGAAACAGGAATCTGCGGAAAATCGCCCTTTTTAACGAGTTTTGCCCTTCGGTACTTAACCCAAAAAAGAATGTCGCCGCTCTTTTTTCCAAAAACGACATCCTGTCCTATCCAATGATTCCATTGATGCGCATGAACGGCACGGCACTTAATATCGACCAGCTTCCTAAACGGGGTCGTTATGTATCGCCAACGGCCGATCCTGAATATTCATGGATCAGCCACGATACGCACGCCACCAGATATTAAATCGTCTTGCCGCATCCCAGAGTTCTCAGCGGGGGACCTTACATGAAGGTCAAACCTCCATTGCTTTTGTTCGGGCTATCGCCGTTCATGCTGACGCCATTATACACGCGCCCCTGTTTCTTTGGTGTAAAATGACGGCGTACGCCCGTATTGTTGAGTTCTCAGAAACAACCTCCTCACGCGCCCCCTGAGCCGGTCATCGGACTCGCCGATTCATGCAGATTCGCGCCAAACATCAAGCGCGACACTGAAAATCAACGAAAATCACGCAAGCGATTAAATGCAAAGCAGGCGTTCTCATCCGAGGACGCCTTTTTTTCGCCCTGGTCTGCTTAGGCCGGGACGAGTTGGAAGCCGAGTTTCGCGGCTTTCTTGGTCAAGTATTTGACTTGCTGTTCTTCGTACTTCTTCTCGTATTCCGTTACGTCTATCTCTTCGAACTCCACTTTGTACTTCAACATCCGATATACCACGCGCGCAATCGCATGAGCCGTTGCCACCGTCGCTTGCCGATTATCCATGTGCGACCTGAAACGCCGATACATCATGCCGAAGACGCAGTCCGAATTCTTCACCGATTGCGCCGCCATGCGGAAGGCCTGCCCGGCGCGGTTCTTGGTTTTCAACGTCCGGTTCTTCAATACCTTCCCGCCCGAGATTTCGTGCTTGGGCGCAAGTCCCAGCCAGGAACAATAATTCCCCTCTTTCGGAAACTGGAGCATATCTGTTCCGCACTCCATGATGACCTTTTGCGCTCCGGATACGTTAATCCCATTGACCGCCGAAAGATCCACGCCCGCAATGCGCTTCAGGTGTTGGCGGATCGTCTCTTGATCCTTCGGCGCATTCTTGCTGTGCGAGTTGCGCTTTCCCACCGACAGCGGCTTCAATTCCCCCGCTTCCCAGTCCGGACGCGTCAACGCGTACATGCGATCTATCTCCGCATCGCACACTTCCACTTGCCGCGTGTAAAAGTCGTACAACTCCAGCGACTGCTTCAAGGTGAAAAGATGTTCCGCGCGCCACGTCCCGGTCAGCGCCCGACCGATCTCTTCGGCGCTTTTCTTGCAGTTCCGATCCCGATACGCCGCCAACTTCTGCGGGTCGCGTTCGCCCGCCACGATGGCGCGGATGATGGCCTGTCCCGTCTCGCCGGTGATGTCGCTCAAGGCCTGCGATAACTGCACGTTCATCTGAAGCATGGATTTTTGCATGTGGAGGATGTGCGGCGCACGATGTTCCAGCAATTGGGCGCGATGCCGCAACAACGTCCGCAACGCCACCAAATCCGCTTGCGGACGGAACGAACTCTCCAACAATCCGTAACTGTGCAAGGTCTGGATCCACTGCGCATCCAGGATGTCGCTCTTGCGCCCGGACACTCTCCGCAGCGAGCGCGAACTGATTAACAGACATTGGAAGCCCATACTCTCCAACACTTCAAACAACGGTATCCAATACACGCCTGTGCTCTCCATGGCCACTGTTTTTGCGTTATGCTCTTTCAGCCACAGCCCAATGGATTGCAAGTCCACCGTATAGTTGCCGAACCCTTTTACGATCTGTGTGTTCTCGTCCCCCGATACGCAGACCACGATCTCCTCCGCACCAATGTCCACCCCGGCCGCGTCTTCGTTCACCTGGCTCATCCCTGCAAATGGGCGCGCCTCTTCGATGCCTTTCGTGCGCTTGCTTCTTTTTCTGCTCATTTCCTTTTTCTCCTTTTGGATTTGGATGTTGGGCGGGAAGAACTCCCGCACCTTCGGGCGGGAAGAACTCCCGCACCTTCGGGTGGGCAGAACACCCACACCTTCGGCAAGCCCGGTCACTTAAAGGGGGTTAGCTTTCTCAACGGGGTCGCTTCAAGGCAAAAACTCATCCTTTGCGCCACCAATATTTAAACCAGCTTGACCGGAAACCATGGTGCAGTACGGGACTACGCTCGAAGGCGCGCTCTCCATTGCTTTGCTCGGCTTGCGTGCTTGCCTTTTCGGAGTATACTTCCGCAATCGCCAAGCGCCCCTGTTTCTCTCGTAAAAATGATGGCGTTCTCCCATCTTCTGGGGTGCAGTGGACGTGTGGGATTCTGTCGCATTTTCAAGCATTTTTCTGGCTTCGGGGTTTTCCTGTTGTCCACGTCCGCCCCACCTGTCCGCTAAAGCACGCCGTTGGATGATTATTTGCATTATATTTCATCGGAAGTTATGGAGTTCATAATTTACCAAATGAAACTTATTTTAGGCATTTTGACTGCAATATCATCCGTTGCTGCAATACTAATTGTGGTGTTTGCCAACAGGCTTGAGCCACTTCTTGCTCACAAATGGGCGCAGTTTTGGGGAAAGCCTTTGGTAGGCAAAAAACCTTCCAATCAACCTTGGATTATTTGGGTGGGATTTTTTGTTTGTTTATGCATAGTTGCAGGATCAGCAGTAATGGGGCAGATTCTTGAACCACCCCCAGTTATTATTACTCCTGCCCCTATAGTATTACTCTTGAGAATCTATCACAACCGCGAAGATTCTGAGGCAAAAGA
>CAYJLS010000086.1:0-18543 GCA_964371065.1 uncultured Anaerolineaceae bacterium
GCCAAGGGAATTGGCAGACGCTCGCTTATCACCTGAGTTCGCCAACAGTATCTTTCGCAAGTGGCTGTCACCTTTGCGATACAGAATCTACACAGAAGCCTCAAGTTTCAGCCCCAAAACAGGCCATCTGCAATGGCCTATTCTACCTAAATACGATGGGCAAAAAGATGCGGATAACCGCAAAAGGGATTACCACAGGGATCACAAGCGTATTTTTCTGCAATGTAACCGCAGTCTGTGCTAATGCCCTGCCGTTCAGTGACGCGCCAGTTCGCAGATTGATCGCTTTTGCGGCTAGTATGGTTCCCTCAACGTGTGCCGTGGTGCCAATCGTGACACCAACACCACCACCGACTTGCCAGAATATATTGTTGGCTTGTGCGCCACCGCTTAATAAAACTTGTGCGCCTGGGGCCATCGTGAAATTTCCTGCTATCTGGAATATCCAGACATCGTTTGAAGTGCCTGCGAGCGTTACATTTGTTGTTATTAAAACGCCAGTACTCCATTTGTAGACGCCAGGAGCCAGGGTTCTACCGCTAAGATTTCCTGCATACAGCCCGGTGGCATTAGGTGCTCGTCCGGCGGCGTCTGTATAGGCAGCTTCCATGTTGAGTACAGCCGTGGTCAGGTTCGCAGGAGTAGGAACTGCATAGTTAGCCGCATATATTTTCCCGGTAACTTGAGTTGAGGTTGAAAACGTATTCGTGCTATCCGCTATTAATGAAAACCCGGTTATGGCAGTCGCGGCGATTGGACTCGCGCCAAGATTTCCAGTAATGGCGGAAGGCGAAACATTTGTGATTCCTGTTTTTGTCAAAATCGCAAAAGACGCAGCCGCGCCAAGGTTTACCGGCGCTGGGCTTGCAAAAGCCCGCGCCGTTTGCCCTGTGCCCAATGTGAGCGCAATAGCTAACGTAGCAATTACCAACAGGCGGATTGTATTGCCGAGTGGATGATAGGTTAACTTGTTCATGTTCATTCTCCTTCACAATTCAATAGTGCGCCGTAATCGGCGTATGAGTTGAAACCGTACGCGGCTTCATAGACTCATCTTACAACACAAACTCCCCAGCCGCATCCATCGGCTGGGGAGTGTTTGCCTCCGCCACTTGGGGGAGATGATAGAGGTGGCTCAGGTAACGATGCAATTACACAGCGCAAGGATTACAGCTTCGGTGCGGCTGGCAAGGGCAACCGAGTGCAAGTCCTGTCACTACTCCTTTGGTATTTGACATGGGTTGCGCTTATTTCCGCGGCACCAGATCCAACCCGATCAGCACGCGCTCGGTGTTGGAGAGATCACCGATGATCTTGCGTATCGGCTTCGGCAGTCGCCGCACTAGGGTCGGGATGGCAAGTATCTGGTCGCCGCTCGCCAGTTGCGGGTTTTTCAACAAATCCACCACCTGGATTTGGTAGCGCCCCTCCAGATATTCTTCGCAGATTTTCTTGAGATTGTCAAAAGCCGTTATGGATGTGGGCGTTTGTCCGGCGACGTATAGGCGCAGGACAAAGGTGTCTAATTTTTTCTCCCTGGCACCGCCCGCCACTACACTTGCCCTGGCGGGCAGTGCCAGGGTAGTCCCCGAAGCGGAGCGGAGTGGGAGGGCAGGTGTGGCGGGCTTGGTTGGATTTGTTTTCATTTCGGAACTCTTTTTTGTTTGTTCGGTTTTGCATCCGCTTTGCGGCTTAGACCCATGTCCGCACGTTCTTGCACCAGTTGCGCTTTCTCCGCTTTTTCCTGTCCGATGATTTTCACCGACGCGATCTCTTCCACCGCAAACTCGGCGCGCATCACGGCGATCTTCGCTTCCAGCGTCGTGCGCTTGCGTTCCAGTTCGATCCGTCGGAGATCAACTTCCTGATCGCGTATCATCAACACGGCTTTCTCTTGCGCCTCTTGCGTAAGCCGCGCCGAGCCGGTCAGCACGCCGCTCGCACCGACGTACACATCGCGCAATTCCACACCGTGATCGGTTAGCAGGAACTCGCGAATCTGGTTCGAGTGCGCCATGCCGCGCGATTTCAGAACGTACAAACCGCGATTGCGCTCGCCGCCAATTTCGATGGTGCGCAGTAACAGCCAGGTGTCAATCAGGGACGAAATGGCAACTTCGGATTGTTCGAGCGAGCCGCCGCCGCTCGCGGTTAAACTGGTGAACAAGCCGGTGATCTGCTTCATTTTCAGAAAATCCACCAGCCGCATCAACATGGATTTGACTTCGATCTCATTGCCCCCGATGACGAAACTGTTCAACGGATCCATAATCACGACCTGCGGTTTGAAGGCGTTGATCGCTTTGTGCATCATCGCCAGTTGCATTTCCAAGCCTGAAAACGTGGGGCGGGTTGCCTGAAACCGGAGCAAACCTTTCTGCACCCACGGTTGCAGGTCAATCCCGATGGAACGCATGTTGCGCATGATCTGATTGGGAGATTCCTCAAAGGCAAAAAAGAGGGCACGCTCGCCGCGGCGGCAGGCGGCTTGCGCAAAGTGCGCGGCGAGACTGGTCTTGCCGGTGCCGGCTGTGCCAGAGATCAATATGCTGCTGCCGCGGTAATAGCCCGCGCCGCCCAACATGGCATCGAGGCGCGCAACGCCGGTGGGAATGCGTCCGGTGGAGGCGGGTTGTCCCAAGCCGAGCGACGTGACCGGCAGGACCGAAATGCCGTCTTCGTCAATCAGAAATGGATACTCGTTCGTGCCGTGCGTCGAGCCGCGATACTTGACCACGCGCAACCGCCGCGAGGAGACCTGGTCGCTCACGCGATGGTCTAGCACAATGACACAGTCGGATATGTACTCTTCCAACCCCTGGCGCGTCAGCGTCCCTTCGCCGCGTTCGCCGGTGATAATGGTAGTCACGCCTTTATTCTTCAGCCAGCGAAACAGGCGGTGCAATTCCGCGCGCAAAATGTGCTGATTAGGCAATCTGGAGAAAAGCGACTCGACCGTATCCAGCACGACGCGCTTGGCGCCGATGGAGTCAATGGCATGCCCGAGGCGGATGAACAATCCTTCCAGATTGAATTCGCCGGACGCTTCAATTTCACCGTCACCGATGTACACAAAATCCAGCGCGATCTTTTTGCGCGCGATCAGGTCTTTCAAGTCGAAACCGAGCGAGGCGACGTTTTTGGTCAGGTCTTTGGCGGTCTCTTCGAAAGCCATAAAGACGCCCGGCTCGTTGAACTGCGTTGCGCCGCGCACCAGAAACTCCATGGCGAGCAGAGTCTTGCCACAACCCGCGCCGCCGCAGATCAGCGTTGGTCGGCCTTTGGGCAATCCGCCGCCGGTGATTTCATCCAACCCCTGAATACCGGTCTTCGATTTGGGTAGTTGCGTTCTTGGTTTTGCCATTGTTCAGTTCTCCATTTGGTCTTGTGATTCTTCGCTAGGGTATCGACACTCAATCATATAACAAACAATCCCCGTCCGCCTCCCCCAAGTGGGCAGTGTCCGTCTCCCCCACTTGGGGGAGAAAGGATCAGGGGACGATTCGGTTACGCAGCGCAAGTGTTACGGCTTCCGTGCGGCTGGCAACACCTAATTTGGACAGGACGTTACTGACATGCGATTTGATGGTGGACGGGCTGACGGTCAGTCTTCCGGCGATCTGCGTATTGTTCAGTCCCTCAACCATCAAGGCTAGAACTTCCCGCTCGCGCTCGGTCAAGTCAAGGCCGGGCGCTGGCGGTTGATTGGCTGTCTCAACCAGGGCTTGAGCGGCCTCGGGGGAGAGAGTGGCGCGACCCGCGTGCGCAGCCCGGATAGCCCGAACCAGATCGTCTGCAGAGACATCTTTGAGTAAATAAGCAATCGCCCCGGCTTCCAGCGCGTTCTTGATTAGTTCCCCCTCTTTGAAACTGGTCAGCGCAATAACTTGTACATGTGGAAACTTCTGGCGGATGACGCGTGTTGCAGTTGCCCCGTCCATATCGGGCATGACCATATCCATCAGTATCACATCCGGCAAGACCTCAGCACAGAGTTGGATGGCGGCTGCGCCGTTTTCGGCTTCACCCGCCAGTTGCAGATCATCGAAGGCTTTCAAGAAGGTCGCCAATCCTCTGCGCACCATCGTGTGATCGTCAACGAGCATAACGCGAATAGGTTGGGATGGGGAAATTGTCATAAGGACTCCTTGCGTAGCACCCTGTGGGTAGGTGGGGTTTGTGTCCAGTGGATCGTGAGTTCAGTACCGTGACCGGGCTGGCTCGTGACTGATAACAGCGCCCCTGCGGCTTCGGCGCGTTCGCGCATCATGCTCAAGCCATAGTGACCTGAGAGTATTTGTTCAGGATCAAAACCCTGGCCGTCGTCACGAATGCGCAACTCAATTACAGCTCCATCCTGCTTTAGATCTATCTCAACCTGGCTGGCTTTGGCATGTTTTGCAACGTTAAAAAGCGCTTCCTGACACACGCGGTAGAAGACTACTTGTGCTTCGGCGGGGAGGAAGAACTCCCCCGTTACGGTAACAACCACGGGAATATTGGTCCGGCCTGAGAACGCATTTCCCAACTGACGTAGTAGGTCGCTCAGACTTGAATCGGTCAACGTCGAGGGGCGCAGCTCGGCCAGCAGGGCGCGCATTTCGGCCTGCGCGCCGCGCGTCAGGCGGCGCAAATCTTCGAGCGAACGCCGCGCCTCCTGCTGATCCCGATCCCATAAGCGTGGCAGGACTTCGGCAATTAATCCAGCAGAAAAAAGGGATTGGTTGACGGCGTCATGCAGGTTGCGCGCCAGACGCTGACGTTCTTCCAAAACCGCCAGCTCTTGCGCATGTCCATATAGTTCCGCATTGATCATGGTGATCGCGGCCTGGTTGGCTACGCTAAGAGCCAGGTCAGCGTGATGGGGCGTGAAGTAATTCCGCTTTTTATGCGCCACACCTATACCGCCGATAATGCGGCCTCTGACCGCCAGCGGGACCCACATCCAGGATTGCATCCCTTCGAGCAGGATAGCCGCCCCATCGTCCAGAAGGGAGCGCAGAAAATGCGCCTGCGGATTGTCACCCGTCAGGTCGGCGATGCGGATGGGCCGGTGTCCGTTGAATAGCGCGGCCAGGTTTTCGGGAGTCGTCAAGTGAATGCGGACGGGCGCAGATCCTTCCAGTTGGGGCGTCCCGCGCATGGCCAGGGTGATCAAATCGGGTTCTTCGAGGGAAAATAACCCGGCATGGTTGTACTCGATGATCCCGCGCAATTGGTCGAGGATCAAACCCGGCTGGAGTTCCAGTGTGGATGCCAGGGTATGCGAGATTTCCAACAGCGCGGCCTGCTCACGGGCGCGGGTTTCGATCTCCTCATTTAGAATTTTTTCGGTCTGGATGCGCTGACTGACATCCCGCATGACGCTCAACAGGCACGACCGTCCCCGATAGTTGATCGCCGATCTGCGTACTTCAACGTGAAACGGCGAACCATCCCTGCGTATATGGACAACGAGCGATTCGATCACGCTGCCCGGTTCAGCCGTGCGGACATGTTCCCTAAACAAGACCTGGCTTTCAGGAAGCATGAAGACCGTTGGATTCAGTCCTATGAATTCCTGGCGAGTGTAGCCGTGCATCTCACACGCGGCGGGGTTGGCTTCAACCACCACATCCATCTCTATATCATAGATAACCAACCCATCGCTCGCGGCTTCAAAGATGTTTCGGTACTCTTCTTCAGAAGTTAACCGGTTGTCAGGAACTTGACTCATAAAGTTTACCTTTTGCTGAGTTCAATTTCTTGCAGACGGCGGATTTCAGCCAACACATCTTCCGGCTTGGTTTCCATTTCAAGGTCAGCCAGATCGCTGTTCGCATGATCCACGATCCCCATTTTTTCCTGGATGATGTCCAGCATCTGCAACACGCGTGTCAATTCATGTTCGGTCAACAGCCCAATGTGGAGGTCCAGATCGGCGCGGCGTTCAGACTCTTCGCTCAAACGGTTTTGGCTGATCAGCACAAAGGTCGAAAGAAAGATCGCTTCCAGCGATACGATCATGGTCAGGAGTCCGTATGGGAATGGATCAAAAGCACGCAGGCCGAACCATCCGGCGTTAATCAAAATCCAAATCCCAAACCAGACAATATGCACATAAACGAAAACCATCCGTCCCGAAAAGGAGGTGATGGCGTCGGCGATGCGGCCTTGCAGACTGCGTTCACGCGCGGCTTTTGTACGCAGATGGATGATCGTGCGAATATTTTTCTCGATCACTTTACTCAATGCGGGGTTGTCTTTATCCCGGCCTTTTTTTTCTTTCCGATTTGGCTGGCTGTGTCCCATGAGATTAACATCCTTTCACTGTGCTTTTCGATAAGGTCTCATCTATTATATTAGACTTCTTGCATAACTCAAAAAATATTTCGTAGTAACGACTTCAGTCGTTTGGCAACATGGCAAGGCGATATAAATATCGCACTACAAAACCAAGCCTATCCCATCAAAACATGGACTTCATGCGGCTGGCCGTCATCCACTAAAAGCATCAGGTTGTCGGGCAGGGGTTTCCCGTCCAACGAAACAAGCTTGACGCCTCGATTAACTCCATTCGGATTTTCCACGCTGATCTTGTAATGCGCCTTTCCAAAACGGTAATCCACTTTAAAGCCCGGCCAATCCTTAGGAATGCACGGGTTGATGTTGAGCGAATTGCCCGTTCTCGTGATTCCTAAAATGGCTTCGAGACCCAGGCGGTACATCCAGCCGGAGGAGCCGGTGTACCAGGTCCAGCCGCCCATTCCGATGTGCGAGGTTTGGCTGTAGATGTCGGCGGCGATAACGTAAGGCTCCACCTTGTAGCGCGCCGCTTTCCCGGGCGTATCCGCATGGCTGATGGGATTCAACATACGGAACAACTCAGCGGCGCGATCTCCCTGACCGAGTTTGGCAAACGCCCACGCAGTCCAAATCGCGGCATGGGTGTATTGTCCGCCGTTTTCGCGCACGCCCGGCAAATAGCCTTTGATATAACCCGGGTCGCGCGCGGACTTGTCGAAGGGCGGCGTAAACAGCAAGATCATCTGCTCAGCCTGTTTCACCAAAAGTCTATTGACGGATTCCATCGCTTGCGTTGCCCGCGCCAAATCTGCCGCTCCTGATAGCACCGCCCATGATTGGGCAATCGAATCAATTTGACATTCAATACTTTCGTGCGATCCCATCATTGAGCCGTCATCATAAAAGGCGCGCAGATACCAGTCGCCATCCCAGGCGTGGGCTTCGAGCGCCCGGGATAATTCCTCAGCCTGTTGAATGTACGGCGCAGGCTCATCCTTCATTAACACAACCAGTGGCGCAAAACGCTTGAGCGTGGCGTGCAGGAACCAGCCCAGCCAGATGCTCTCGCCGCGCCCATCCATGCCGACGCGGTTCATGCCATCGTTCCAATCGCCCGCGCCCATCAGCGGCAGACCATGCGCGCCGGAGGTGTTCCCTTTTTCGATGGCGCGGCGGCAATGCTCATACAGCGTATGCAAATCACTCGCCGCTTCGTATTGCGTGTACCGTTCCGCTTCGCCCGCTTTGAGCGCGTCGCCTTTCAGGAATGGAATGCTCTCAGTCAAAATAGATTCATCGCCGGTAGTGGAAACGTACTCGGCGGTGACATACGGCAGCCAGAGCAGATCGTCCGAAAAGCGCGTCCGCACCCCGCGCCCCGCTGGCGGATTCCACCAATGCAGCACATCGCCAGCCTCGAATTGATACCGCGCCGCTTCCAAAATCTGCGCGCGCGCAAGTTCCGGGCGGGTATGCAGTAACGCCAGCACATCCTGCAGTTGGTCGCGGAACCCAAACGCCCCGCTGGATTGATACAGCGCGGTGCGACCCCACAAGCGGCAGGAAAGCGTCTGGTACATCAGCCAGCGGTTGAGCATCAAATCCATGCTGGGATCAGGCGTTTCAACCGTGACGGTATTCAGGATGTCATCCCACTGCTGCTGGACGGATTGCCAGACCGCTTCAACCTGACCCTCTGCCTGAATCTGCCCGATCAGCGAAAGGCTTTCGTCCCGATTTTTCCCTTCGCCGATCAAGAAAAATACTTCTTCCGTTGCGCCCGGCGCCAGGTCAATGTGAAGTTGAATGACCGCGCACGGATCCAGCCCGGCATTCACCGCGCTGTCCAATCCAATGCGACCAAGAGCCGCCGGTGCGCGCAGACTTCCCATGCGCCCCAAAAACTCGGTGCGGTCGGTGGTGATGTTATGCGGTTTTTTATTGGACGCCAGAAACGCCACGCGTTCGCCGAACTCGCTGTTGAAGTGATTACTGGCAAGCAAGGCATTTTTATCGGGATCAAATTCCGGCATGATGTGGGCTTGATGCGTGTCACGCGTTGTGCCGAGCACCCATTCGGCATAGTAAGTGACGGTGATGCGGCGCGGACGCTCCCATAGATTTTGCAGACGCAGTTGCGCAATTTTGACTGGCGCATTGGGCGCGGCGAACAGTCGCAGGTTCTGGTTGAGTCCGTGACTCTGGCTCTCGAAAATCGAATAGCCCGCGCCGTGACGAATCACGTGCGCGGTATCTGCGCCAGCAGGCATGGGCGTTGGCGACCAAACCAACCCAGTCTCTTCATCTCTAATGTAAATCGCTTCGCCTGGCATATCGGTGAGCGGGTCGTTGCGCCAGGGAGTCAGGCGGTTCTCGCCGCTGTTCTCTGCCCAGGTACAGCCTGAACCTGATTCGGAAACCAGAAAGCCAAACTGCGGATTGGCAATGACATTGATCCACGGATGCGGCGTGCGCTGACCAGATCGCCCCGTGCTGGCATCGTCCCGACGCTCTAACGGGGAACCGGGACTACCTCGCAGATGGATAACGTATTCCCGCCCATCGTGACTGAATCCGCCGAGACCGTTGTCGAATAGCAAATCATCTGGAAGGGTGAGCGGCTTCGTCGGTTCAGGATCAATTGTCGGGGAGAGTGAAGCGGTGAACTTCGGCAGTCGAGTCGGCTGGAGGGTGAGTCGCAGAGCATGGTCAGCCAGCGTCCCGTTTTTTTCATCCAGGATAACACCCGCCACTGTTTCAAATAAAATTTTGTCGGCAGGCTGAAGTTGATCGGTGCGCAGGACGAAAATTCCGTCACGTTGATTCAGCGAAGTCTCCGCGCCCATGCGCCGAATTTTGCGTTGAATGGCGTTGTGCAGATCAAGGGCATAGCCTGTATCCTGATCGTTCAGGATGACCAGGTTGATCGTGGCATGGTGACTGCGCCAATAGGTGAAGGCTTGCAGGGCTTCACGCAAGAGGGGCGATTCGCCGTCGCGGACGCGCACCAGCAAAATGGGAAAATCGCCAGAGATGCCGAACGCCCACAAACCGGACTGCCCCTTTTCGTTTTGCGCCAGGATATGCGGCGCGGCGCGCAACACGCCCACTGGATAAAGCAGGGCAGATAAAAGGCGCTGGAAATTTTCGACGGCGTAGGCGTTCAGCCCAAGTTCGAGCAGTTCACGTTCACTGCGGGCGCGGGACTCGTCGAAGGCGCGGTGGATGGATTGTCCGCTCTGATAAAGCGACAACTTCTCCAACGCTTCGGCGCGGGACGGGGCGGCGAGAGTCAGAAATGTGACTCTGGTTTTCGCATGGGGCAGCAAGTCAATTTCCTGCGCCAGCGAAAAGATTGGGTCGAGCGTCCCACCGATGGTTCCAGAAAGATGGCGATTAACATTTTGCAACGCTTGCGGGCTGCGCATGGTCTGTGACCTGCCCAGGAATTTGGCGCGGTCGCTCTCGTGATCGCCGGTCACTTTGCGAATGGCTTCGATGACCATCGCATGGATCAGCACGACAGGTTTTTCAACCGCAGAACGCGGGCGGCGTTGGAACAGGAGCGCATTCTCATCGGGCAGATATTCGCTCTCGATAAAAAGTTTATTGAAGGCGGGATGGCGTCGGTCGGCGGACTGCTCTGCCAGCACGACTTCGCCGTAGCTGGTCAGTTTCAATCGTCGGGGTTGGTCGCTGTCATTCAGGATGTTGACCCGCCGAATTTCAACGCCATCTGTGCTGACGGTGATTCCCGTTCGCAGGGAAATCCCATTTTCTGAATGCTGGAACTCGACCTTGTGCGGATAAAACAAAACTTCCTGGTGGTCGCTTGCTTGACCATCTGGCGCGCTTCCAATCGGTTGGCAGGCGGCGGACCAGAGCGCTCCGCTCTCGCGGTCTTGCACATAAATCCATGTGCCCCACTGGTCAAGGGTGGAGTCGGCGTGCCAGCGCGTCAGGGCAAACTCGCGCCACTGGCTGTATCCGCCGCCGGCGTTGGTGATCAGCAGGCTGGTGTCGCCCTGCGAAAGGATGTGCGCCTGTGGAATGGGACTATCCACCGGCACGCGCCACGGCTCGCTGCTGACCAGTCGCACGCCTTCGGGCAAATCTGCCGGCTCATCAAGATGGGGATATTCAATCGGCGGGTTTTGCGGAATCTTTTCCTGAAGCAAAAGTTCCACGCTTTGGATATGCTCGTCCGCATGAAAACGCTTCACCATCACATCATCCAACAGGTAATTACAAGCCGCCATCAGGATCATGCCTTGATGATGCGCCATGTAGGATTGAACGATGGCGTATGTCTGTCCTTCTGGCATATCATCCCGTTGCTTTTCTGGGAAACGTGTTTTGGTGTAATCGAGCGACTCGTAAAAACCAAAACGTCCGAGCATGTTCAACTGTTCAAGATGCGCCATATTTTCCAACACAGCTTGGGGCTGTAACGAAAGCCCCATCAGCGACGCATAAGGTGTGATGACCAAGTCGTCGGGCAGGTCGCGTTTGTAGCCGAGAACAGGCACGCCAAAAGCCTGGTACTGGTAGTTCAAATTGACATCGAAAGCAAGGTAGCCCGACTCCGAAATGCCCCAGGGAACTTCCTTCTCCTGTCCATAACTCACCTGCGCTTCGAGCGCAACGTAGCAGCTATCCGAGAGAAATGTGCCGGCATAGTTTTTGATAAACAAAGTCGGCATGAGATATTCGAACATGGTTCCGCTCCACGAGAGCAGTACCTGCTTGCCGTCCACCTTCGTCACGGGCCGCCCCAAATGCTGCCAATGACTGTTCGGCACATCGCCTTTAGCAATCGCGATCAGGCTGGCGATCCGCGCTTCGGACGCCAGCAAATCATAATAACTTGGGTCAAGCCGTTCGGTACTGGCGTTGTAGCCGATGTGAAACACCTGTCGGCGCTGATCGAACAGGAAGCGAAAATCCATGGCGGTCACAGCGGCGTTCGCCTGCCCTGCCAGTTCCCGAAGGCCAATCAGCAGGGGCGTGACCGTCATGCGCGCCGACGATAGATCGTCATCCAATTTTTCGCACCACTCACGCGCCGACTCATCCTGTGCCTTGAAATCGTTCAACGCCGTTTGAATGCGCTCATACACGGCTGACGCCTCACCCAGCGTGGGCAGTTCAGCGGGCAGGCTGGCGCGAAAATCCTGTCCAGCGGGCGTTTGCAAAATCGGCGACTCCGCGCGGCTGATCCAGGGCGCGAACAAATCCAGACTGCGCTGCATGTCTTGCAAATGATGGCGCATCAAATCGAGATAAAGTTGCAGTTCGGTCAGGGATTCGGATTGGAGATTTGGATGACTCTCGAGCAGATCCAGCAAACGGTGCGAGACTCTTTCCCAGCCTTCACCTGATAGCCAGTCAAGAGTCATTTTCCACGCTGATGGCTGGTTCTGGATAGCGCTGACGCGCTCGTAAATCGTGGTCAACTCAACTTCAAAAGATTCGAGCGATGCATGTGGATTGTTTTTCTCCCGTAAGAGATTCGGGATGTTATCCAACGCTTGCAACGCTTCTGACAGAATATCCATGATCGCCAGCAAGCCCTGCCACTGCTTGTCGCCCAACAGCGGCGCATCCTTCAGGGCAAGGCAACCCTGCTTGAGCGTAGTCAGACACGCCGCCAGGTTGCCGCTATCCACCGTGGAGATGTAGCGGGGCGGGAGCGCTGTCAAGGTCTGCGAGTCGTACCAGTTTAGCAGGTGTCCGCGGTAATGTTCCAACTTGTCCATGCTTTCAAAGGTGGAACGCAAACGGACTGCCAGTTCGAGCAAGCCCATGTAACCCAAGTCATACGCCGACAATGTGGATACCAGGAAGAGACCGATGTTGGTCGGCGTGGTGTAATGCGCGACACTACCGCGCGGCGACTCTTGAAAATGATCGGGCGGCAGCCAGTGATCATTGGGGCCGGCGAACTGCTCAAAAAATGCCCAGGTACGCCGCGCCAGACGCAGAACTTGCTTGCGCTGAGTCTCCGAGAGCGGCGTGGTGACGTGTGTCACCGGCTGGCTGATCATGGTTGCGATTTGTGGAGCGCTGAGCCATGCAACCAGCAGGGGCAGCGCAACCCAAAGCGCGCTCGGGTTGAAAATGGCAGTGGAAATCCCCAGCAAGATGGTAAAAATCAAGGGGGCCGCCATCTCGCCCCAAGTTTCGTAATGCGCGTTCAACCCAAAGGAGCGCGAGGCATTCGCCGCTGTTGTCCATTGCAGCAGGTGTCTGCGCGCAATCAGCAGGCGGGCCAGCGTAGTGCGGATCGCGCCCAGCATCAACAGCGCTTCAAAAGGCAGAAAAATAATGGCAAGCGCCCAGCGTGTAAGTGGGAGCCGGGTTGGTTTGAGAAGTTGTTTGAGCGTCAGCCGCCCGTGATTGTGGTTGCCTTGTTGCACAGTTTGCGCCGCAATGGGCAGGGCGGAAGGCAGCAACACCAGCAGAGTCCAGACCAGGGGTGAGCCGGGCAGGAACAGCCAGCCTGCGATGAGCAGCGCCAGCAGCGTGGGCGGCAACAGACTGCGGCGCAGGTTGTCGAAAATTTTCCAGAGATTGATGATGGATAAGCGGTTGGGGGCCATCCCGTTTTGGGTGCGGACGATGGGAAACAACCAGGGCAGTAACTGCCAGTCGCCGCGAATCCAGCGGCGCAGGCGGCGGGCGTACACCATATAGCGCCACGGATATTCTTCATATAACGTGATGTCCGTGACCAGCGCGGCGCGTCCATAAATCCCTTCAAACAGATCGTGGCTGAGCAGGGTATTCTGGCGCACCTGACCTGCCAGACTGCGCTCGAAAGCCGCGACATCATAAATCCCTTTGCCGACGTAACTGCCTTCGCCAAATAAATCCTGATAGACATCCGACACGGCGAAGGAGTACAGGTCGAAGCCGGCGTTCCCGGCAAAGATTTGCGAAAAGAGCGAACGGTTCGCGCTGGTTGGCTTGATCGCCACGCGCGGCTGTAACACGGTATAACCGGCGACCACCGAGCGTCCGTCTGCGGAAAATTCGGCATGGTTAAGCGGATGCGCCAGCGTGGCGATCAGCCGGTTGGCGCTGCCCTGTGGCAGGGAGGTATCCGCATCCAGCGTGATCACATATTTGACATCGGGCAGAATGCTCGCGTCCCCAACCTGGGTGGTGTAAGGCGTCTCGCCTAGGTTGAGCAACAGGCGATTGAAGTCCGCCAGTTTGCCGCGCTTGCGTTCCCAGCCCATCCAGACTCCTTCGGACGGATTCCACTGACGATGACGATGAAATAAATAGAAGGGCAAGGTTTCAGAGTATTTTTTGTTGAGATCTTCAATGCCCGCGCTTGCCAGCCCAAGCAGGCTTTCATCCTCAGGCATGTTCTCCGACGGAGCGTCCCCGAAATCGGTCAGCAGGGCATACGTCAATTGCGGGTCGGGATTGGATAAATAATAGAGTTCCAACTCACCCAGGAGATGATTAAGTTCTTCGGCGCTTTCCAACAAAGTTGGCACGACCACCATCGTGCGGTTGCCCGCTGGGATGCCCTCTGAAAAATCCATGCGCGGCAGGCTTTGAGGCTTGATGCGGTGGGTCACATTCCAATGCACGAGTGTGATGGCGGCTTCCAAAGCCAATCCAAACCCGAGCGCGCCGACGATGATGAGTTGCGCCAGCGAGCCGCCCGAAAGCATTGCGTAGGTCAGCAGTCCCAAAACAAACAGCACAGAAAGGATGGCGATGCTTCCCAGATACGTGGCAGTGGGCGATGCGAGCAACGCGCGTTGCACGCGAACATTTAATTCCGGCCGGTAGCGCAGGCTGGTTTCGAGCGCCGCGCGACCTGTATCCTGTAGATAAAAACCGACGTGCGTTTTCCGCGCTGATGATTTGTCTTCCACACTGCGGGCCGATTCAACTGCGGCGAGCGCGACTTCCTCTTCGCTAAATTTTGAGTGGCGCGCCAGTTCCTCGATGACACTGCGATAACTGTTGCGGGTGTCAAAATCCATGTTTGCATAAATCTGCGCCGGGTCATCGCGCAAAATCCGTTCCACCCGGCTGGTCTGCTCAAAGAAGTCTTTCCAATCTGTGGCGGAGAGCAGGCGCAGGCTGAGAAAACAGTTGGCGACAATGGTATCGTTTGCCAACGCTGGGGAAGCGAACTCGCTCGGGATTTCGCTCACAGTTTCTGGCGCATCCATGCCGGTTAATTCGGCGACAGCATGGATGAGCCGCTCCAAAATCCCGATGCGCAGCATGATCGGCAGCGCCCAAAGTTCCCCAATCGTCAGGGGCGTGACCTGTTGATAGTCCTGCGCAAAAATGACGGTTTGCGTCAGGTCAATCTGACTCTGGCTGTAGTTAACCCATTCGCGTGCCAGCGCAAAAATTCGAGGGTGTCCCGGTTCCAGCACGGGGCGGGGGTGTCCCGTTTCCAGTTTGGGTAACTCGTTGAGAAAACTGGCAGGCAGGTCCTCTTCAATTTGGCGCAAGGTCTGTTTGATGATATAAAAATTATCCAGCATCCATTCGCCGGCGCGTGAAACCGGCGCGTCATTGGCTGGCACAGATTTAAAAACTGCATTGGCATTACGCAAAGCCAGTTCCCATATTTGCAGAGTTTCCAATAGGTCAGTTTTTTTTAGACGGGATATTTCTACGGTGTCCCGTGCTGGGACCGCGGCTATCACGTGCGTTTTCGCCAGTTGGTGCGCAAATTCTCTCAGTTGATTATCTGAGTCTGGATTGGCTGGTTCGGATGAAATAACCTGTGGGGCAGTCTGCATAAGTTAACGCTCTGAGCGTTCTGTTGATGACGACTCAAGCGGCATTGACTCTTGTTTAGCGGGCAGGTCCTGTACGATCAGCAGTGGTACTTTGCCATACAGGATGAAATTGTTGACCATGCTGCCATACGGCCATTGGTGATTCCCCGAATAACCATGCGCGCTCAGCGCGACCATATCGATATTTTCCTGCTCCGCCAATTGATGCAGCGCAACGGCGGCATTGTCACTGGTAATGAGATGAGTTTGAACAGCAATGCCTTCCAGAACCGAACGCGATTTCATTTGTTCGAGATAATGCCCGGCTTCATCGCGGTTACGTTCGACAACGCGATTGGATAACTCGATATCCTCGGACGCCGGGGGCATTTGACGCGCCATTTCCGGGGTTTGCACAACCTGCGCAAGATGAATCTGAGACTTGTGAAACTGCGCCAATTGGGTAATGATCGGTAAAACATTTTCCGCCCGCTGGGAACCATCCAACGGCACCAGGATGCGTTGGTACAGCGGGGTTGCTGATAATTCACCGGGGTGGACTCCATATTGGTGTGCCCGAACAATCAGCAGCGAGGTTTGCGCGCTCAGGATAATTTTTTGCGTGATACTGCTGATTCCCCATTGAGTCAAGCCATTCCGTCCATGGCTGCTCAAAATGATCAGTTTCATCCCCTGATTTTGGGCGTATTCCGTAATCCCTTCCGCTACCAACCCTTCCAGCACTGTCGTCCGCGCCCGGATATTTGATTCTTGAAACCGCATCTTTGCCTTTTCCAGATAAAGTGCAGCTTTTGTTTTATTGATCTGCCAGTTTAGTAGGTCAAACAATTGCGCGGATGCGCCTGCCTGGTTCTTTTCCAACATGCGAAGCAATGTGATTTCCGCGTCGAAAGAACGGGCAATGGCAACGACATGCGGCAGGACGCACTCAGCCAGTTGAGAACCGTCCAATGGGACGAGAATAGTATCGAACATGGATATTCCTTTCGATTCTTTGACGCCGGGCAAAACCTCGATGGATTAAGCTCATTATCAAAGAAATGGTTAGCGCGCCAAAGTGCTGGGATAACCGCTGGGTTTGGGCGGCAGTTGAACTGCCGCCCCATCGGTTGGGCGTGCTAACAAGAAATGTGAGCAAACGCCGATTTTCTTCCAAGGGCATTGGCCTTCATAATGTGGAGGCTGCCTTTATTGTGATCAGTCAGGCGACTCGAACCGCGCAAATAAACACACCCGACTTAATTTTATGATTCTCTGGGAATCGCCGTGATTTGAAAATGTTAAACTTTCACGCAGATCGTCTTCAAAGAAGATACCTGATTTTGTTCCTTCTCCCTGGCGCCGCCCGCCACTACAGTCCCCGAAGCGAAGCGAAGTGGGAGGGCAGGTGTAGCGGACTTCGCGTGCTTCGCGGTGGACTAACCTTTTTGCGGTAGTCATCTGTGAGAATCCGCGGCATCCGTGTACAGAATTACGGCAACTCCTACAGAGCCAAAAAACAAACACGGAGATAGTTGGCAGGCAACCCTGCCTTCTCTCTCCGTGTTGTGGTTTGTTCCTGCTTACCGCCGGGCTTGGTACTACGCTTCATACTCCGCGGCGTTCTCATCCACCGACAGCATGGGTTCCTCGGCGGGTTTTCGGTCCAGGAATTGCAGGGATAGGGCCACCACCTTCGTGTAATACTTGGTTTCGCCCTTGTCCTCATACTTGTTGGTTTTCAGGTGGCCTTCCACAAAGACGAGACTGCCTTTCTTCAAATATTCCTGGCAGACTTCGCCCAAGCGCCCCCAGGCCTCGATGTTGAACCAGTCGGTGTACTCTTTCATCTCGCCGGCGGCTTTCCAGCGCTGGGTCACGCCCATGCTGAAATGGCAGACCTTCTTGCCGGTGGGCGTGAACTTGCTTTCGGGATCCTTGCCGAGATAGCCGATCAGTTGAACGCGATTTAGGGCAGGCATGAGGTTTGGCTCCTTTCCTCATTAAAAGAACGGTGGATGTGTCTTGAACAGGATTATACTGTCTATTGCCGGGGTTCGGCGGGCGTCTCTGTGGCGGGCGTCTCCGTGGCGGGCGTCTCCATGGCGGGCATTTCCGTGGCGGGCGCGGCCTGAACCTTTTTCAGAACAAGCATGCCCGTTTTCATCTCTACAATGTTATAACCGGCAGGGACAGCCTCCAGGGCGCCTTCCTTGATCTCCTTTGAAAAATAAAACATCCTGCCGTTGGAATGCAGGTAGTAGGTGTTTCCTTTTGAATTGGTATGTGCGTAAGCCATTTTTTCTCCTTTTGATTGATTCTGCCTAAAGTGTAGCACAGATTTTCTATCCGTCAACAAGGAATTTCTGGTGATTACCCACAAGTCAAGTTCGCCCGCAGTTGGACTGGCGTAGCCGCAGACGGCAGTCCAACTGCCGCCTGCGCTTATGGGTAATCACCAAGGAATTTTCCTGGTTGTCTGACTTTTCATAAGGATGAGACATGGACAAACCGATGATAATCGCCGCCAGCCTCGACGAGTTGCGCGCCGCCCGCCTCCTTCTGGACGGGAGGGTGGGATTCGTCCCCACCATGGGTTATCTCCACGAGGGGCATATCTCGCTCGCCCGCCGCGCGCGGCAGGAATGCGATAGCGTAGTCGCCAGCATCTTCGTCAACCCGACGCAGTTCGGCCCAAACGAAGACCTCTCCAACTACCCGCGCAACCTGGAGCGCGACCTGCGCCTGCTCGAAGCCGCAGGCGTGGACCTGGTCTGGACGCCGGTGCCCGAAGTGATGTACCCGCCCGGCTTCGCGACCTGGGTGGAGGTCGGAGGGCTGACCCGCCCGCTCGAAGGCGCGGCCCGCCCGGGTCACTTTCGAGGCGTCACGACCGTCGTCGCCAAACTGTTCCACGCCGTCCAGCCGCATAAGGCCTACTTCGGGCAGAAGGACGCCCAGCAGGCGGCGGTCATCCGCCAGATGGCGCGCGACCTGGATTTCCCCGTCGAGATCGTGGTCTGCCCCATCGTGCGCGAAGCAGACGGGCTGGCGATGTCGAGCCGCAACAGTTATCTCAGCCCCGAGCAGCGCAAGGCCGCCACGGTTTTGTTCCGCGCGTTGACGGCCGCGAAATCCGCTTACGCGCGCAGCGAACGCAACGCCGAGTCCCTGCGAAAGATCATGGCCGAGACTCTCGCCTCCGAGCCGCTGGCAAAGATGCAATACGTCTCCTGCGCGGATTACGACACGCTGGAGGAATTGGAAACCGTGACGGGTAAGACCCTGCTCTCGATGGCCGTGTTCATGGGCAAGACCCGCCTGATTGACAATTTCGTGCTGGAATAATCTGGACTCAAACGTCGGGAGACGTTTGAGTCCGCCTTCATCTTCGGAAATAAAAGAAGCCCGACGACATTTGTCGTCGGGTTTCTTTCATCTTTCATCTTTCATCTTTCATCTTTCATCTTTCATCTTTCATCTTTCATCTTTC
>CAYJLS010000087.1:0-18279 GCA_964371065.1 uncultured Anaerolineaceae bacterium
TCCGGTTCGGAACTGGCGGTGGGGCGGGCGACTGCCCCACCGACCATAATTGGGCGCTGTGTGACGGTTAAACAAAAATCATAAGAGGAAGAATTTGTACCGCAGGACCTTTAATTTCTACTTCGCTAAATTCTGCAACTACATCTTCCGAATTTTTCATTTGAGCAAAGATACCTTCGAGCATATCAGGTTTAAGCAATGCCATCCCGTAGTTCTCAAAGGCGCTCATGGCTTGCCCTTCTTCTACTATACGAGTAACTTTCCCAACTACTCGCACGTTATTTTTATGCAGTTCTGTAAGTGTTAAGTCACGAAGGTTAGCGGTACGCAATGTAATTACAACATTAATATTGGCGGGTTCTGAACATCGAAGAATTACATTTGATATAGGCGTTCGTTTACGGTCTTTATCCAAAGTTTCCCGCATTTTTTCAAGCGCATTTTGTTGAGGTGGCTTGATCTTTTTATTAGCCTGTTTGCCAGATGAGTGCTGTGCTCCTGTTGGCGGTGCTGACTGTATTGGGTCGGCAAGTCCAGAGAGAATGTTGATTGCGTCAATATAATCAATTACCGTATCTATGGCATTCTTCTCTAGGATACCCGCAACTTCAACTAATGCACCTGGGGTAACCTTTGTTAATTCATTAGCGTTCTGAGGCTGAATTAAGAATCCCTTATTCTTGCGAAACTCATCATAGAGGAGAATTGCAATAGAAGCCTCTGTATGTGACTTAAGTTCATGGCGAGTCTCTTGATTTCTCCCAGATGCTAAACCAGACATATTTGCTTCCGCCGCTACTTCAAATAAATTGCTGAATAGATTGCTTAATCCAAACTTTCCAGTTACATCTGCTGAACCTGATTTGTTTGCTTCTTTCTCATGTGTCACTTCTGACTCAAGAGACAATCCGCCTTGGATAGCAGCGGCAAATGACACAAGCATTGGCACATCAAGATATATCGGGTGAATTAGTTGCATTTATCCTAACCTCTTTATCATCTATTTAGCAAGTGCCCAACTATGTATTCCACGTACACTTTCCATGGAACATCCCTGTAGGGGGGCTTATGACCTGCGGGAGATTACGCGCCATTTCCCGCAGTTTGCCAACTATACAACCGTTCAGATAATCTGGCAATATCCATTTCGCGAGCAGTGACCAGCGGATAGAAAGCGGATAAACGGATAAGCCGCCCTCCATCCGCTTATCCGTTTATCCGCTGGTCATCTCTCTCGGATATCACGCGTGCGTTTGCCGTTTCAACAACAACGGCCCGATTCGGTCAATGATCCAGCCGAAACTCAATTCCACCCACGGGACGATCCGCAACCAGCGCGGCACGTAGATGACGCGCCGCGGGTGCAACAGCAGTTTCCCGATTCGCCAGGCCACATGCTCCGAAGTCACGCCGACTCTTTCGGTTGGCACATGTCCGCCGTTCTCGCGGTTGAACGCCGATTCGCAGAATTCAGTTTTCACAGGTCCCGCCCGCACCACGCTGACTTGCACATTTGTCCCACGCGTCTCGCGGTAGAGAGCGGTCGTGAACGCGTCCATGAACGATTTGCTGGCCGCGTACATCGCCACGCCCTGGCTGGGAATGCTCCCCGAAATCGAACCCACGTTGACGATGTGCCCGCACTTTCGTTCGCGCATTCCAGGTAAAAACAAAGAAGTGAGATGCGCGGTCGCGCCCACGTTGACCTGCAACATCTCGCGCGCCGTCTCCCAGTTCATCTCATGGAAATAACCATACCAGCCGAAGCCCGCGTTGTTGACCAGGACATCCGCTTCGCCGACCTGCTCGAAGACGCGTTCCCGCTCCTCCTCGGACCTCAGGTCTGCCGCGGCCACCTCGGCCTTTCCCCCCGCCGACTCGATCTCCGCCTGCAACCCGAGCAGTCGCTCCAGCCGCCGCGCCACAAGGATGACGCGCATCCCCATCTTCGCCAGTTGACGCGCGGTCGCCGCCCCGATCCCGCTCGACGCGCCGGTGATAACTGCGATTTTATCTTTCCAGTCCATTTTTTTTCGGACTCCAAAGTCTCCAGACTTTGGAGCCAACGTCGGGAGACGTTGGACTCCGCGCCTGACATGGTTTGTGCGCACGCCACAAAGGAATTCCTTCGTGTGCCTGCCCTGGCACCGCCCGCCAGGGCAGGTGTGTGCCCTTTGTGTTTAAATCACTTCCCCAAACCTTCCATCAACTCCATCGGCACCACCGCCGCGCCGACGATACCAGGCCCGGTGTGGACTCCCAGCACCGGAGAGATTCTCATCACTTCGAGTTTGGCGACGTTGAGCTTTTCTTTGAGTTCGATGGCGAGCGCGTCCGCTTTTTCGGCGAAGCGTCCGTGCAAGACCGTGACCCAGACGGGTGTGTGCGCGTACTTTTCGTAGAGGTGCTCCGTGATGACCGCCATGGACTTGCCAATCGTGCGCTCGGTTTTCACGGTGCTGTATTTGCCGTCCGTGTCCACGCGGATGATGGGCTTGAGGTTCAGCAACGCGCCCGCGATGGCTTTGACGCGTCCGATGCGCCCGCCGCGCGCCAAATATTCCAGCGTGTCGAGTGTGTAGATCACTTCCGTCTTTTCGCGGATCTTCGTCATGCGCTCTTTGATCGCGTCCATCGCCCAGCCCGCCTTGTTCGCCAGCGCGGCGGCGACAACCTGGAAACGCTCGCCGCCGGAGAGAGTCATCGTGTCCCAGAAATTCACATCCGCTTCGGGCTTGGCCTGCTCGCCGCCTTCGCGTGCGGCGTTGATCGTGCCGCTCAGTCCCGACGAGATGTGGATGGATAGAACTTTCTCGCCTGCCTGCGCGACCTTGCGATACAACTCCGCGAACAATCCCGTGGACGGCATGGCCGTGGTCGGGATTTGTGGGCGCATGGCTTCGAGCCTGTCGTAGAACGCGTCGGCGGTGATGTCGGCGGAGTTGACTTCGCCTTCGGGGAACTGGATGAACAGCGGCGCCTGCGTAACGCCCAGTTTTTCCAGTTCTTCGGCGGGCATGTCCGCCGCGCAGTCGGTAACGATTTTCATTTTGGGTCTCCTTGTTTTTTATCATTGTCCTGAGCGAAGCCGCCGTGTTCGTGGGCGGCGCAGTCGAAGGACAGGTGACATGGGAACGTATTGTTTGAATCTACCTGCCCTTCGACTTCGGGTCTCGATACGCCCGAAGAACACGGGCTACTCGACCCTCCGCTCAGGGCAGTGGGTTGGTTGTTACTACTCTCTACTCTCTGTTCTCTATTTTCTACTTTCCAACAACCACTTCACCGTATCCGAAATGGATTCGTAAATCGAGCGCGGTTTGTAGCCCAGCTCGCGTGTCGCTTTGGCGTGACTGATGTTGGAGTTGCTCTTTAACACTTCCAGCGAATACGGCGTGAAGCGCGGGGTGGCGTGGGCAAACCTGTAATACATGGGTGTAAATAGCGCGGCAAACTTTGCCAGGTCGAACGGGATTTTCAACTGGAAAAAGCCGCGTCCTGTGATTTCGCGTATGGTTTCGAGCAAATATCGAACGGAGATTTTGTTCCCCGAGAAAATGTAACTCTCGCCGCGCTTGCCGTTTTTCGCGGCGGAGATGAGTCCATTTGCCACATCGCGCACATCCACGAAGTCGTAGGCGCCGTCCACGTAGAGCGAGGGCTTCGCCGCGGCCGCGTCGTGGATGACCGCGCCCATCATCGAGCCGCGGAAATCGTACGGGCCGATGACTCCCGTCGGGCAGGCCACAACAGCCTCCAGTCCCGCGCGAGCCGCGTCCAGCACTTCGAGCGTGGCCTCCGCTTTCGAGCGGTCATACGCGCCGTAGGGATTGTCCGCGTCGAAGGGCAGGGACTCGTCAATCGTGCCGTCCTCCGCGCGCTGGATGGCGTGGATCGAACTCGTGTACACGACCTTCTCCACGCCCATTTCTTTCGCGGCGCGCAAAATATTCTTCGTCCCATCCACATTCACGCGGCGGACGAACGGATTTGCTCCAGGCATGACCGAAATGACGCCCGCCAGATGGAAGATGCCACGGATGCCGCGCATGGACGCGAAGACCGAATCCAAATCGAGGACGTTGCCCTCCACCGCCTCCACGTCCAGACCTTTGAGCGGCTCGCGGCTTTCGTTCGGCAGGATCAACGCCCGAACTTTTTCCCCGCGCTTTAGAAGTTTGCGGACGAGCACATTTCCGATGTGTCCCGTCGCGCCTGTTACCAACCACATACTGGTTACTCCTTGTCACCGTCATTGCGAGGAGGGCGCTCTTCCCGACGAAGCAATCCCCGCGTCGCTGAGGAGATTGCTTCGGCAAAGAACGCCTCGCAATGACGGAATGATTCGTTTAATTTGCTTCGCGCAACAACCCCTTCATCATCACCTGCACCGTCTCACGCGCGACCTTTTCCCATTTCGCGCCTTCGGGGTCGAGCAGGCTTTGCAACAACAAGCCCATCGCCGCGGAGACGATCAGCCGCGCGGCCAGGTCGGGGTCAACGTCCGCGAACGAGCCTTCCGCGATTCCTTTTTTGATGAGCGAGGCGAAATGCTTGTGGTAGCGGCGGTAGGGAGCAATGCTGGCCTGCCAGATTTTTTCGTCGCGGCTGGCCTGCAACCAGAACTCGAGGAACATGGGCAGGTTTTCACCCGCGGTCTCGAAGATGTAGGGGAAGGCTTCGGTGATCTGCTCGAATATTTCAGGGACGGATTTTTCGTTGGTGGCTTCGATGGCCTGGTCGAAGGTTTGCAGCCATCCATCCAGCAACGCCAGAAATACATCCTGCTTGGTTTTGAAATGGTGATAGAACGCGCCTTTGCTGACGCCCGCCTGCGCGCAGATGTTATCCACGCTGGCTTTGTTGTAGCCGTTGACCGAAAATTGTTTGACGGCGGCTTCGAGGATGCGCGCCTTTGTCTCTTCACTGCGTTGCTGCATGAATCTCCTTGTAAAACCTGACATGTCTCCGAGAAAGTCCAATGGTACTTGTATAGCGTCTAAACGCATGAAACCGCCAAATATGGAGTAAAAGTGCCTAGCGCATTGTTTAGCACCGTATATGCTGGCGGTGCATGTGGCATAAAAAGTGCAAAACAGCGAGAAATCACCATATATAGGGATTTTTTTGACACGCTATACATGTACGTCCAATGATTATGGCTTTCGCCTTATCACGCGTCTCGGTTAATCATGGCGCGGATGAGACATGTCAGGTTTGGAATAGTCTGTGGAACAAAACCGACTAGTCGGTATGTTTTTACCCGCGAACGATTGTACTGTCAAGGTGATGAAGATTACAGGAGGTTAAGAAGAATGCAATGATGACTCGAAGCGATTGGAATATAATCGCCGCATGTCCACACACAATTATCCCGACTACGTTCAACGAATGCTGGAGCAGGCCGAAGGCTTGCTCACGGACGAGGATGATCCAGGTCCGTGCGAAGCGGCAGGGGTGTGCTTCGACATCCTGGCGTTGTTCCCCGAACACGGAGGCGCGCAGGCATTGATCTGGCGCGCGTTCCGCTCGCCGCGCCTGATCCAGGATAACCGGCGGGCGTTGAGCCGAACCATTGACGAATGGGACGACCGTCCCTGGCAACAGCATCGGCGACAGGCGCTGTCGTTTCGGTTCATGTCGCGCTGGGAGGGCTGGGAGCGCGAATACGAGGAGGAGAACGAGGACCTGTTCGAAGGTCCCGCGGACGTGCGAAAATATCTCGAGCAGGGACATCGCCAGTTGTTGCAGGATTATTTCGCGGGGCAGGTCAAGGGCGCGGACGTCGCGTGGCAGGTTTTCCGCGAGGCGATCAAGTTGACCAGCGACCCGCGTACAACGATGTTGTGGATCGGCAAGGAATACGCCACCGAGGGATATTTCGCTGAGTCCACGGATGTGCTGGAAGAGTTGTTGTCCCAATTCCCGAAGGACGAGGACGCCCGGCGACTGCTGGCGGAAGCCCGTTGGTGGCGCGACCACGTGAAGAATATTCCCTGGATTCCTCCCGACGGCGACGGCTCGCGCTGGCGCAGGAGAATCCAGCAGGAGGATCCCGAATGGTTTGCGGAGTATGGCGAGGCCTCGGAGAAATTCCTGCACGAGCACATCTTGCCCGACCCCGAGGAATTGCCGCCCACCATGCCCTATCCCACAGACCTGCCCGACGCGCTGTCTGATACCATGAGCGCGCTGGAGACTGGCCTGAAAACGGACGCTCCCGCGGACGGGCTGGTGGACTGGAGTTATCTCGACCACATCGAAAAACGCGAGATTGACGAGAGCCAGTTCCCCAAATGGGCGCAGAGGTATCTGAGTCACTTTCGGGACCCGGAGCAACGCGAATATACGAAGAAGATGTTCGCCGAACAGTTCGCCAACAAGGCATTGTATCCCGATGATTATTTCGAGGAAGATGACGATGAGGATGATGATGGTTGGGAATTTGACGAATCACCAAATGATGAAGATTTGCCTTTTTGAATGAAAAAGAGACCGCTGAATGAACAGCGGTCTCTTTTGACATGAGTGAGCGTTTCCACGTAGTGACGACTTCAGTCGTCTGACGGTTTAAACCGTTTGGATTTCAATCCCATTGGTCTCAGGATCAAATCCACCGCGCACCAATCGGTGAACGCGCTTTGCAGTGTCATCACTCCAACGAAGACCGCCAGCGCCAGACCGATGGTGAGGTCCACCCACCAGGCGAGGGCGGCCGCGACCAGGATCATGATGCCTCGGTACAAGTCTCTTGCGTTTTCGATGTACATGCTTTCAACTCCTTGCTTTTTACGGGCAACATCCAATCTTTGTCTCCTGCTTCTTGAAGGCGCGTACGAGAAGAAGCCCACCAAACGCAATCAACAGGATTTCAAAGACGGGAATTTCAAACGGCATATTCAGGATTTCGCGCGCCAGCAACAACCCGCCAAATGCAAGCGCAAGGAAACCAAGGATGGTTGTAACGTTCCTGGCAGGAATCCCGTTCAACGAACGGACTGTATTCAAACCGAGCAGGATTATCCCGGTGCCGAGCAAGCCCGCGCCTTCAGGCAGTGAGGCCAGCGGCCACCACCTGAGTCCCCACCAGATCAAGAGCAATCCCCAGGCGATCGTTTCGTAATCGCGATTCGGTGTTCGTGAATTGTTCATTTTATCTCCTGTTTCTCTGCCGTACAAATCTCAAACGCGAATGCCGCGAATAGGCGAATGACGCTAATTTCCTCAAATTTCATTCGCGGAATTCGCTTATTGGCGTAATTCGCGTTAAGAATCAGGTTCTACTTTCCGCATATTCGGTGGCGAGTCCCTTGTGACGATGGGTCAGTTTAGGAACTGCACCCGCATCCCTGATCTGCTTCGCCTGCGGCGGAGGGGACAGCCTGGTTCAGGCTCGCGGCGAACTTGTCCATTTTGGACGACGCGCCTTTTCGGACCATCCTGCCGATCTCAACTGCGTCCGCGATCTCCTGCTCGTCGGCTCCGCTCTCTGAAGCTTTCTTGACGTGGTACTGCAAGCACGGCTGGCAGTACGCGGTGATGGATGCTCCAACCGCGACCAATTCTGCAATTCGATTGTCGAGTTTCATGGTGTTGTTTCCTTTCTGACCTATAGACGAAGCAGGCTGGAAAAGGATACATTTTCCACCCGTCATTGCGAGGAGCGTTCGTTGCGACGAAGCAATCTCCTCATCGAGTTGGGGATTGCTTCGTTGTCGCTCCGCTCCTCCTCGCAATGACGAGGCGCAGAGTAGATGAGAAAAGGTATTAATTTACGAAGCCTTCACACTACACGGCATTTCCTCGATCCAGTACAACTCACAATTGGTTTCGAGTTCTTCCTTCAACTTTGCCTTTGCCCGATGCAATCTGATCTTGACCGTATCCAGCGAAACTCCCAGGATTTCGGCAATCTCGCTGTTTTTTAGGCCTTCGTATTCGCTCAACACCAACACGGCTCGATAGTCTTCTGGAAGTTTTTCGATGTAACCCCGAATGCAGTCGTTCATTTCATCCCGAATAAGTTCCTTTTCGATGGGAGGCTTTTGTCCTTCGGAAATTTTCGCCTCGGCGATTTCATCGGAAATGGAAACCTGCTCCACTCGCTGAAAGGACGGCTGGCGCATTTTGTCCAACGCGGTGTTCGTGGCGATTCGGTAAATCCACGTGGATAGCTGCGAGTCGCCTCGAAAATTTTCCAATGACCGATGAACCTTTACGAAGGTTTCCTGGGTCAGGTCTTCCGCATCCTGTTCGTCTGCCAGGCGCGTCAGATACCGAAGTATTTTTGGCTGAAAGGTTTCGTAGATTTGCTGGAAATCCAACTCGCATGCGTTCATTCACTTTTACTCCGAAACAGGTGACAGTCACTTCCGCCCGCTCCGCTTCGCTACGGGGTGCTTCGCAAAAGTGACTGTCACCTTGTTTTACTACGCGGGCTTGTATGCCGTGATCTTGGCGCTGAAGACCGCCTTGTAAACATCCTCACGGGCGATAGTCTTAAGTTCGATGGCGTCTTTCATGTCATCCAGTGCGGAGTCAACGGTCTCCTTGTCGAAGAAGACAGGATTGACAGACACGTCCGTGAAGCCGACCGCTTTCATCATGCCGACGTAATCCTTCGCTTCGACCGCGCCCGCCACGCATCCCGCCCACGCGCTCAGGCTTTGCTTGATCGCTTCGGGCAGTGGGCCGTCCGTGACGATATCCGACACGGCGAGTTTGCCGCCAGGTTTGAGCACGCGGAAGGCCTCCGCAAAAACTTTGGACTTGTCGGGCGAGAGGTTGATGACACAGTTCGAGATGATGACGTCCATGCTGTTCGCGTCCACGGGCAAATCTTCGAGGTAGCCCTGACGGAATTCCACGTTGGTGACGCCCATCCGCTTCGCGCTGGACGTGGCGCGTTCGATCATTTCGGGAGTCATGTCCACGCCGATAACGTGTCCCGTCGCGCCGACTTTTTTCGCGGCGAAGAAGCAATCAAGGCCCGCGCCCGAGCCGAGGTCGAGAACGACCTGTCCAGGCTGGAGCGCGGCGAGGGTGATCGGGTCGCCGCATCCGTAACTGACGGCGGACTCGCCCTCGGGCAGGGTGGCAAGCAAATCTGCGGGGTAGAGATTGCTGTCGGAGCAGGAGCCAGCCGAAGGTCCGCAACAGGAAGCGTTGCTCTTAATCCGCTCCGCGTAATGCTCGCGGACAACGTCATGAATGGGGGTGGGGGATTGGGTCATTTTAGTCTCCTTGTAAGAAATAGTGTTTAACCACAAACGGGTTCTTTTTTGCCAGTCAGTGACGCGCGGATCATCGCCGCGGCACAACCGACGCCGCTCTCGACGCGGATGGCGTTGACAGGGCAATTCAATTGACAGGCGCCGCATTCCATGCAGGCCTGTTGATTGACGAGATAGGCCAGCCTGCCTTGCATTTCGAACGCGCCGTGCGGACAAACGTCCACGCAGACGCCGCAACCGATGCAGGCGGATTGGTCATATTGAAGAGTGTTGGTTTGGTAAGCGTTGAACATGGAAGCTCCGATCAGCGGATGAACATGAGGCCGACATTGAGAACGAGGCCAGCGCCGAACATCCACGCCATGACAGGAATGTATCTATAGATTTCTGTTCGCACTCCGGTGCGTGAAGTGAATGTGGTAGAGCCAGTGAAATTCAGCGTGAGATAAGCTGTGATCGGCATGATGAGCAGGACATACATCAAGGCTTGCGCGCCTTTCAGCCATAATGCGGACTCAGGATTTCTGAGAAAGAGTGAAACCGCAAGAAGGACTGCGATCACACCGCCCAGAACGAATCCTTTTGTGCTGAAATTATGTGTGGGAATCCACGGCAGAAGAATGGGAAAGAGGACTGTCCCCGCGAAGATCGCGGCGATTGCAGGTTTTGAACCAAGCGCGATCAAGATCAAAAGCGGGATCAGCACCGCGACCAACTCGACGGGTATCAGCGTGATCCGGTCTTTGAGCGTGAAGCGGACGCGGCGCATCTCGGGCGTGGCCTTGCGCGTCTTGAGATATTCCGGCAGGTCTTCCGCGCGCACGGGTCCATACTCGACCTTGAAGTGGGCGCGCTTTTTGACCTCGTGCGCGGCCACACCGGGCGCGCCCAACTGCGGCAGGATTACGACGCGATGGTTGACGACTTCACTCAGCCGCGTCGCTTCGATGCGCTTGACCAGTTCGTCTGTGCCGAACGTGCCTTTCCCTGCCGCGCACCAGACGTTGATGCCCTGCGTATCGAGAACGAGGATATATCCGTCAATGTCTTTTAGTGATGAGCGCACCGCATCGAAACTGAGCGTGTAATTGGCCGTGACGAAGACGGGCGAATCAGGCGACGGGTTGCCGAGTAAATACAGCCCCGGCTCGACGCGATGTCCCATGCGGTTGACCGCCCAGCGCGCCAGGAAATGATCCCAGGTGTTGGCAAAGGTCAACGCGCTGGTGGTCGGTTTGATTTCTACGGCATTTGTCATTGCTCCTCGCTTTCGTGAATTGGCTTCTTCTATGAGTGAGTTTGGAATCCTGAAGTTCTACTTCAGGTTGGGCCCCGAAAGTAGAACTTTCGGAATCCGACGCTCAAAATTAGGACTTTTGCAAGAGTTCTAATGTTTCGGCTGTTCCTGTCAAAGCCCTATTTTCGGTTTGGCATTAGGCAATTGGCTTTGTGCCAATCACAATATCTCCCGGCAATCCCAATAAACTAACGCGCTCCTTGTGCTGGATTACAAACCCAGCATCTTTTATTGACTGTTCCGCATAAACGGGTCGGCAGTCAACGTACTGGGGGAGCTTCTCGTGCATCCACTCGTATGATCTCACCAGTATTGATGTGCCGCCCTCTTTCGACATGCTGACAACTCCAATTCTCCCATTGGGTTTCAGGACGCGCCTGATCTCGGCAAGTACCTGTGGGATCTCAGGCAAGTCAAAAAGCTCGAGCGCAAAACTCATGAAGACGGCGTCGAATAGGTTGTCTGGGTAGGGCATTTTCATCGCGTCATCACAGGTCAATTCGACCCTGTTCCAAAGTCCCGCCCGTTCCAGACGCCGCCTGCTGATGGCAAGCATCCCGGAGGAAATGTCAATGCCATAAACCCTGCCTTCCTCTCCAACTGCCTCAGCCATCTGTTTCAAACAATGACCAGTGCCAAAACCCACCTCAAGGACAGTTTCGCCCCTTGTGACATTCAATCGCTTCAATGCCATGTTTCTATAATTCCGCTCGAAGACGCCAGCAAAATAATCGTAGGCCGAACTCATCTTGTCGTAACTTGCTTTTGCTTGATCTTTTGTTCGGGTTACGCGTGATACTGTCTGAATGTTTGAACTCATTTCATTTCTCCTGACAAAGGAAACTATCAAATAGACGATTGTCTATATATTCGGACAAAAAAGGTGGGATACCGAAATGAATTCAGTATCCCATTTCGTCAGGCTTCGACGGTCTTCTTGACTGCTTCGGCTGTCTCTGTCTCAGGCGCGAACTTAATCATCAACTGTCCACAGCAAGAGGCGACACGCTTCTGATTGAGGGAATAGAAAGTCTGCTTGCCTTCTTCGCGAATGGTGACCAAATCAGCCTCGCGCAAAATGGCGAGGTGGTGCGAAACGGTGGGCTGGGAGACATTGACTTTTTCAACGATGTCGTTGACTGAAAGCCATCCACAACACACCAGGTTCATGATCTTCTGGCGGGTTTCGTCGGCGAGGGCTTTGGCAAATAGAACGGGATCTGTTTTCATAGACGTTTATCTATTTGACATTATATCGAAGTTTGTCTATTTGTCAAGGTTGGATCAACCTGTTTCGCGAACATTTGGCCCGATCATGGCCTTCTAAAAATGATTGACAGATTTGGAACGCGAATTCCGCGAATGTACGAATTTCGCAAATTTCAATGGATTCTATTCGCGTTATTTGCCAATTCGCGCCATTCGCGTTAAAGGCTTTTCTGCTTTGATAAGCCCATATTGGCCCGACTTCTGTTTCTTGACGCGATGAGTTTACGGGGGTATCATCGCCCAATGTTTTAGAACATTCTTTCTAGCAGTTTGTCGGAGAACCCCACAGAAACTCGTTTTCTTCGCTTCCAGAGTTGATTTTTTGCCCAATCGGCAAGAAAACGGGATCTGAACCGCCCCTCCGACAGTCTCCTAGGGAAGTAATATCGCGCACTCGCTGGCGATAAAAACGACGGCAAGAAAGACCGCCACAAGGCGAATCCAAATTTGCCGTCGGGTTTCCCTTCGGCCGTCATCCTCACAATCAATTTTATATCCATGCCTTGACGGTCTTGGGGAAATCCTGCCTTTAGGTTTCACGTTAAGTCCTTAGCCTGACGCGGGTCTGACGATGATTCACCAACGTATGCCTCGTGCAACTTCACCGGCTCTGCATGAACTTTTCTCAGGCGCAAGTTAAGCATCTCTACGAATACGGAGAATGCCATCGCGAAATAGATGTAGCCTTTGGGGATGTGTTGGTGCAGGCCCTCAACGATGAGGGTAAAGCCGATGAGTAGGAGAAAACTCAAAGCCAGTATTTTAATGGTTGGATGGCGATCAACAAAACTGCTGATCGGCCTGGCGGTAACAATCATCACTCCCGCCGCAATGATGACAGCGGCGATCATGATCGCCAGTTGGTCAACCATGCCCACGGCGGTGATTACCGAGTCCAATGAGAAGACAATATCCAGCAGGAGTATTTGTACGATGACACTGACAAATGAAGATTTGGCGCGGACCGAGGCATGTCCTTCAACGCCTTCCAATTTCTGGTGAATCTCATTGGTACTCTTGCCCAGCAGAAATAGACCACCGAGGAGCAGGATGATGTCACGCCCGGAAATTTCGTATTTGAACACCGAAAACAACGGTTCGGTCAGTCCGATAATCCACGAGAGCGAGAAAAGAAGTAGTATGCGCGTGAAAACAGCCAGGCCCAAACCAATGGTACGCGCTTTTTGCTGTTTGTGGACGGGCAGTTTTCCTGCCAGGATGGAAATGAAGATGACGTTGTCTACGCCGAGGACGAGTTCAAGGGCGAGGAGGGTGAAAAATGCAATCCATGTTTGAGGGTCTGCCAACCAATCCATACGGTTAATTCCCCCGTCCGTCAGCAGACAGCCGCGCTACGCGATGCAATCCTGCCTTGATAATGAGAACCCAACACGCGCAAAACAGAAGAATATCCATCAGGGTCAAGAGAACCCAAAGTTTCATTTTTGTATCCTCAATTTCTTTATATCAAAGAATGTGAGACACTGGGTTTTAGCCGCCAGCGTCTCACACAAACAGTCTTTATTCCAGCGTTCCAAACCAGCCCTTTCGCTCCATCCACTTGACCAATTCCAGCACAGGCATAATGGTCACTGCCAGCCCTAGTACGATCATCCAATCCACCAGCGGTAGATAGTAGGTGCTGAAGGCGTCGTGCAGGAAAGGCACATAGATGATTACGACTAACAGCGCGACTTCCCACAGAATCGCCCAATTCAACCACTTGTTGGCAAACGGCCGATTCAGCACTGAGTGTCGGTCGGAGCGGAAGTTGTAGGCTTTGAAAAACTGGATCAGCACCAGCGAGACGAAGGTCATTGTCATGGCTTCCTCAATACTGCGCCCGGAGTTCATCGCCCAGATGAACAGCCCCAGGTTGATGAGCGTTGACCACAATCCGCCTGCCACCATTAGCGAGACGACCGGGCGGGTGAAAATGCCTGTGCGCGGGTTGCGTGGCTTGCGCTTCATCAAATCTTTTTCCGCCGGATCCACCGCTAGCGCCAGAGCCGGTAAACCGTCGGTAGCCAGGTTGACGTACAGGATTTGCACCGCCGTCAACGGCAGGGGTAAGCCAAGTAGTGTAGCTCCGGTCATCAGGCCAATCTCGCCGATGTTCGACGAAAGCAGGTACATCAGGTATTTCTTTATGTTGTCAAATACCCCGCGCCCTTCCTCCACCGCCGCCACAATCGAAGCGAAGTTATCGTCGGTCAACATCATCGCGGCGGCCTCTTTGGTCACGTCCGTGCCGGTGATACCCATCGCAATTCCGATATCGGCTTTCTTGAGTGCCGGGGCGTCATTCACGCCGTCGCCAGTCATTGCTACGATGTGACCGTTGGCTTGCAGCGCCGTCACCACACGTAGTTTATGCGCCGGGGAAACGCGCGCGTAGACCTCAATCGTTTCGACCTCACGCTGGAATTGCTCGTCGGTTATTGCTTCTAGTTCTGCGCCGGTGACAACCCGCCCGGTCTTGAGCAAACCTAATTCCCGCGCCACCGCTTGCGCCGTCACGGGATGATCGCCGGTGATCATCACCGGTCGAATGCCCGCCTGTTCGCAAATTGCAATCGCGCTTTTTGCTTCAGGGCGCGGCGGATCAATCATGCCTGCCAGCCCCAAAAAGGTCATGCCGGTCTGCGCGGTTTCGAGCGTGACATTCGGTTTCGATGCAATCGCCAGAACGCGCAATGCATCGCCCGCCATCTCGTGCGCCATCGCCAGCGCATGGCTTCGCCCCGCGTCATCGAGCGGCTTCACTCCATCGGCGGTTAACTGCCAGTCGCAACTGTCCAAAATCATCTCCGGCGCGCCCTTGGCATACGCTGTCAGCCCGTCGATGGTCTGGTGCAAAGTGGTCATGCGTTTTGTTTCGGATGAGAATGGGATTTCCTGCACTCGGGGATACTCTGGGTCGAGCGCCTCTTTCTGCAACCCGGCTTTGGCCGCGGCGACCACCAACGCCCCTTCAGTTGGATCCCCTTTAATACCCCACCCGCTGCCCGATTCGGTTTCAACGCCTGAAACGAGTCTCGTATCTGATGCCAGTGTGGCGGCGATGAGCATTTGTCGCAACCCATCCGTCGGCGCAGTCGGAGCGCCGCCGTTGACCGAAAATTCGCCGACTGGCGAATATCCCGCTCCCGAAACGCTGAACATCTGCTCGGCGGCGAACAGTTTCCGCACGGTCATTTCATCTTTGGTCAGTGTGCCGGTCTTATCCGAGCAAATAACAGACGTGCTTCCCAGCGTTTCCACGGCGGGCAGGCGGCGGATGAGCGCGTTGCGCTTGACCATCTTTTGCACGCCAATCGCCAGCGAAATGGTGACGACGGCGGGCAGGGCTTCCGGCACAACCGCCACCGCGAGCGCAATGCCAAAGATGAGCATCTCGACGAAAGGCTGTCCGCGCACCAATCCCAGGGCGGTGATGATGGCAACCACCACAAAAGCCGCGCGCGCCAGCGCCGTACCGACCTTATCCAAATTGTGCTGGAGCGGCGTCTTGCCGGTCTCGACCGTTTGCAGGAGTTGGGCGATCTTGCCGAACTCGGTCTGCATGCCGGTGGCAACAACCAATGCCTTGCCGCGTCCGTAAGTGGCGGCGGTGCCAGCATAGACCATGTTTTTGCGGTCGCCAACAGGCAAATCGTCGCCAACCAGCGACTGGTTGTGCTTCTCCACCGGGACTGATTCGCCGGTGAGGGCGGCTTCTTCCACTTGCAGATTTATCGCTTCGAGCAGACGGGCGTCGGCGGGAATGCGATCCCCGGTATGCAGGATGATGACATCCCCCGGCACCAGGTCGCGCGCCGGGACTTTGACTTCCACTCCATCACGAAGAACGGAGGCGGTGGGCGCCGCCATTTTTCGCAGGGCTTCAATGGCGTGTTCGGCGCGATATTCCTGAATGAAGCCCAGCAGAACCGCGAACAATATGATCACCGCAATGGCAATGGACTCAACGCCATGCCCCAGAAAGAGCGAGATAACGGTCGCGCCAAGCAAAATCAAGATCAGGATATTCTTGAATTGTTCCAGCAAAATTTCCCAGGCGGATATGCGTTTCGCCGCCTGAATTTCATTTACGCCGTATTGCAAAGTTCGCTCGATCACCTCCGCCTTGCTCAAGCCAGTGGGCTGGCTCTTAAGTTGGGCAAAGGCTTGTTCGGTTGTCTGGGTATGCCAGAGTTTGTTAGGTTCCATAACGTTTGTTGCTCCTTAATTGATTGAATGGACGGAATTGCCCCAACGTCAGAAGACGTTGGAGTCTGTGGCTTACTTTTTTTTCAAATCATCCGACCTTGGCATGGCGGACTTGAAAACGTAGATTTTAAAAAGATAGATCAGCCCTGCCATCAGCGATATGACGATTACTCCGATGAACTCTGCCGCAAAGGCGATGATCTCCTCGACCCATATGGTGAGAGTCGTGCCCCCGGCTCCGGTTGCGACAGCAGGCTTCCAGAGTTTGCGAAGCCGTGAAAAACGGGAAACAGGATGCGGGTGGCTGGACATAGGAATCTCCTTTTTGCAAAATTGGTTTGCTATTCTTCTATCCTTACAGGCACAAGCCGAAACAAGCGGCGGGTAATCAAAACATAGGCGGCAATCACTGCCAGCCCGCCTGCGAGCAAATAAGGAAAGTATTGTTTTAGATACTGACTGATAACTGTCCATTCGCTGAAATTTTTGATGAAATCGCGAATTTCAAAACCACCATATATGCCGGTTTTCTCCATGAACGACCTGTATTTGGTGGATCGCTTTTTGGCCTAACCCGAGAAAATTCAAAACCTGCAAAGTGATCCAGACAAATCTGCATTTTTTAGCGAAAAACTGGCAAAAGTGGCACGCAAAAGTGTGAAATTCGCGAAAGTCACTTTAATTTCAGCGAAAGGTCAGTGATAAGCGTCCATTCGTGTCCGAGCACGTAGCCTGCGCCAATCAGCAAGGTACACCAGATATAAGCGCCGATTAATGTCGCAGTAAAAAAGGTAATGAATGGCATGCGCGCCAATCCCGCCGGGATACTGATAAGCGTGCGAATGCCGGGAATGACGCGCCCGCCCAGCACCAATGCCATGCCCCAGCGATGGAACTGCGCCTCAGAGCGCGCGATGTGCGAAGGATCTATCCGCACCCAGCGGGCAAGTTTATCCACCAGCGGGCGGCCGCCCAGGCGTGCCGCCCAGTAGGGAATGCACGCGCCCAGCGCACTTCCGAAGGCGGCATACAGCCCGCCCAGGAAAATCATCGAGACGGGTAGTTGGTACTCGGCAATCAGCATCCAGCCTGCCAGTCCCAGAATGATTTCGCTGGGGGTGATGCCTGTGGCGTTTTCGAAAATTAACAATGCTGCAACACCGAACCAGCCCCAGGCGTCGTACAGGGACTTAAGGGTGGATAAGATTTGGGTTTCGAGTGTGTTCAGGTATTCCATTTTTCTCCTGTTGATGGTTGATCTGCTAACGCGCCGCTCTGTTTCCGGGTACCTTTTTTCGCCCGGCGGAGCGATTCATTGACAATTTCAAATCCGTCGTCGTTGCGTATCAATACTTTTCGGCGCTTGGCGCTGCTTCCCATCACCCGTTCGTGCGGATAGGAATGGCGATCAATCTCCAAGCCATTCGCGTCAAACAAAATCGCAGTATCGCCGCGGTTGTTCCAAACCTGGTCAATTGTCCACAACAAATTTGCCCAGACACCCCGGTCACTGTGTGTTTTTTTTGGTTCCTGTTGCCCGCTCTGAACCTTCACAATCATGCCTGGTTCGAACATTAAATCGTCCGGGAATGGGTAGAATGTCTGTCCGCGCAGGCTGGCAAGCACCCAGCCAGACATTGGTTGGGCAACCGTACCCCGATTAATGATGGTGGCATACTCCTGCAAGCCGTCATTTTTAACCGCTTTGATCTTCAATTTCGCGCCTTTCACTTGACCGATACGGACAATGGTTGAAGTTCGTTTTGACATGTTTTTCTCCTATTGGTAAAACAAAAAAGACCACCGCCTAGAAGGCGATGGTCTTGCGTTTTCTTTCAGACAGCCGGGAAATCTCTTTCCGTCTTGACGACTGTCCACCCGAAAAAGTCGGGCGCTACTCCCCATCGGAGTAATTACAGTTTACAGCATAAACTAAAGCCAGTCAATTAGAATACGGTAAGAGTTTGTGGGTGACCTTCGTTTATTTTGGTTATTTGTTGTTTTGCATCGGTTGATCTACTGGGAATCCACGGCCGGACTTCCACAAACTGAGGCAGAGATTTATCTCGCACCGTGCCTGATTAATCGACAGTCAATGTTTTCGACAAATTCCTCGGGAAATCGGGATTACATCGCAGACCTGACAGGTTTCATCGTGGCGCGAGTCCATCGGACTTCTCCGCGTTGCATTGTACTTGTTCCATCGGGATTCCGTGGAAACCTGTCAGGTCTCACAGTGGTCACGAATCAAACCAGTGTTCCTTCATT
>CAYJLS010000088.1:0-18214 GCA_964371065.1 uncultured Anaerolineaceae bacterium
TCGATCAGGTTCCATAACTTCTTGGGAAGGTCGCTTTGCTTAATTTGGTAAATCATGGTTGCCTTCTTTCGGTGCAAAGTGTAGCATAGACGCGGCTTGTAACCTGCCGAAAATCGTGACCGCGTTGGGCGATTTACACATTGATGGGACTTCAAAAAAAATCCCAATTGCCAGTCCGTGATTTTGGGGTATGATTCAGTTAAATATTTCACAATAACATGGAGGCTCCATGCGAGACCTGACCAATGAAATCGTGGAACTGATCCGCCGCACCTCTTCCGACCTGCCGAAGGATGTGGAAGACCGCCTGCACGCGGCGGTGGAAAAGGAAGCGCCCGGCTCGGCGGCGCGCGGCGCGTTCGAAACGATCATGCAGAACATCGAACTGTCGCGTAAAAACTCGACGCCCATCTGCCAGGACACCGGCACGCCGATTTTCTACGTCCACTACCCCGAAGGCTGGAGCACGCGCAAGTTGACGGAACAGATCCGCAACGGGCTGGCCGAGGCGACGAGGAAATCGTACATGCGCCCGAACGCGGTGGACGCGATCTACGACAAGAATTCGGGCAACAACCTCGGTGGCGACGATTTTCCGTCCATCCACTTTGACGAGGTGGACGCTGACCAGCCGCTGGTCATCGAATTGATGCTCAAGGGCGGCGGATGTGAAAACGTGGGACGCCAGTATTCGCTTCCCGATAACAGTCTCGGCGCGGGGCGCGACCTGGCCGGGGTGCGGAATGTTGTGCTCGACGCGGTGCAAAAGGCGCAGGGTCAGGGATGCGCGCCGGGGATTCTGGGCGTGTCCATTGGCGGCGACCGCGGCACGTCCTACGTCAAATCGAAGGAAGTGCTGTTCGACGAGATCGGCGTCCGCAACGCGAACCCCGAACTGGCGAAACTGGAGGAACGTCTCACCGACGAGGCCAACCAGTTGGGCATCGGTCCGATGGGCTTCGGCGGCAAGACGACCGTGATTGACACAAAAATCAACGGGTTGAGTCGTTTGCCCGCCTCGTACTTCGTCTCGATTTCGTACATGTGCTGGGCGTACCGCCGCCGCAAAATGACGGTGCAGGGGGAGGAGGTGGCGTATGACTAGCGTGTTGCGTGTTCCGTGTCTACGTGTGTACCTGTTTACCTGTCTACCTATCGGGAGGAAACAATGCGTGAAATAACGATGCCAATCAGTGATGAGACCATCCGCAGTTTGAAGGTCGGCGAGCCAGTGACTTTGACCGGCGTGATGGTGACCGGACGCGACGCGGCCCACAAGTGGATGATTGACACGTTCATCCGCAAGACTCGCCCACCGCAGGGCGACGATTTGCAGGTGTATGAAGAACTGAAGAAACTGCTGGACGGCGGCGTCATCTATCACTGCGGCCCGGTCGTTTCAGGGCTGGACACGAAAGTCTATAAATTTGTCGCGGCGGGGCCGACCACCTCCATCCGCGAGGAGCCGTACCAGGCCGAGGTGATGAAACACTTCAACGTCAAAGGTGTGATCGGCAAGGGTGGGATGGGACCGAAGACTTTGAAAGGCTGCCAGGAGACGCCGGGCGTATACTTCCACGCCATCGGCGGCGCGGCCTCGTTCATTGCCCAGTCCGTGAAGAAGGTGCTGGGAGTCTACAAACTGGAATTCGGCGTTCCCGAAGCGCTGTGGGTGATCGAGGTCAAGGACTTCCCGGTGGTGGTGACCATGGACGCGCACGGACAGAGTCAGCACGCGGTGGTTGCGGATAGTTCGAAGGAAGTGTTGGAGAGGTTGTTGAAAGAACCGTATTAGGCCTAATTTAAGAAACCCGTTTTCTCTGAGAAAACGGGTTTCTTATTTCTCCTGAAATGAAAATGTCTTTCGATGTATGAGGGAATGACCGAGCCTCTCAATCGCTTCTCGATGAAACGCGGTTCCATATCCCTTGTGACGCGCTAACCCATAACCGGGATATTGCCCATCCAATTCACACATCACCGCGTCGCGCGCGGTCTTCGCAAGGACGGAGGCGGAGGCGATGCTCAGGGATTTTTGGTCGCCTTTGACGATGGAGGTGAGAGGAATTTCGGTTTCGGGGTTGAGGCGGAAATCTGTCAGCAGGTGATCGGGGAGGAGGGGGAGCGCGGCGAGGGCGCGTTCGGACGCGAGGCGCGTCGCGGCGGAGATGCCGAGCGAGTCAATCTCGTCGGCGGAGGCCCAGCCCAGGGACCAGGCGCGGGCAATTTCGCGCAGGACCGCGGCCCAGCGGACGCGCTGTCCCGGAGTCATCTGCTTGGAATCGCGCACCCCGCTCAAAGTCGAGGAAAGACGCGGGGCGTTTGGGAGGATGACCGCGCCTACGGTCACGGGTCCGGCCAGGGCGCCGCGTCCGGCTTCGTCCATCCCGGCGATGTTTTCCAGCCCGCTGCGCCAGAGTCTTTTTTCGAGGCGCAGGTCAGGGATTGCGATCATAGTCGCCGCGGCGTGCGTTGCGGTGGATGATGAAAATATCGCGCATCATGCGCAGGGCGTCCTGCGCGGCGTTGAGTTTGGTTTCGGGGTTGAATTGCCAGTGGATGGGGATTTCGCGGATGGTGAGGCCGAGGCGGCGGGCGAGGTAGAGCAGTTCGATGTCGAACGACCAGCCGGGCAGGGTTTGCAGGCGGAAGACTTGTTCGGCGGCCGCGGCGGTGAAGCATTTGAATCCGCATTGGGTGTCGTTCAGGCCGGGCAGGATCAGGGTGCGGATGGCGAGGTTGATGGCGCGCCCGCCGAGGTGACGGTAGATCGGCTCATCGTCGCGCCGCGCGCCGCGGGCTTCGCGCGAGGCGATGGCGATGTCTACGTTTGCGAGAGTAGGCGGAATGAAATGGTTGAGTTGGTCAATGGACATGGACAGGTCGGCATCGCACATAAAGCGGTATTGGCCTTTGGCTTCCAACATGCCGCGGCGGACGGCCAGCCCTTTGCCGCGCTCGGTCTCGCGCAGGACGCGCAGGTTGGGATGCTCGCGGGCGAATGCCTTGGTGATTTCGAGGGTGCGGTCCCCGCTCCCGTTTTCCACCACCAGCATTTCGGACGAATAGGCCTGCTGTTTAAGAAAAGCAAGCACCTGCTCCAGGGTCTGGGGCAGGCGCGTCTCTTCGTTGTGCGCGGGGATGATGATGGAAACGAAAGGAAAAGTCAAGGTTACCGGGTGAAGTAGAACAGCGCGGCGAAACCGACCAGGACGCAGAGTTCGAACAGTCCCATGAAAACCAGCAGGAGGATTTGCGGAACAGTCATGCCGAGGATGCGTTTTTTGGCGGGCGCGGCGGATGTGCGTCCCTCGCCCGGCGCAGGATTGCTGACCAGCACGGTGGGGGAAGGCTCATCCTCGAGCGCGAAGCCAACGTCCGATCGGCCGGTCTCGATCAGTGCGTCGCTTTGCGGCGAGCTCAGAATGGATTGCATGCGCGAACGTTCCGCGGCGGGGGAGGGCGGCAAGTCTTTCATGGCGAAGGGATCCTCTTGTTGATTGGGCGTTGGTTGCGCCGGACGCGCCAAGCGCGGGTTCTGGATGCGCTCCACGAATTCACCCACTTGCTGCGCGTTGTAAATGGGACGCCCATTCAGCACACTGGAAGCAAAAATGTCAATCGCATCGCTCAACACGATCCGCACCGCCGGGCGCACCGATTCGATGTGCAGGCCCGGGTTTGCGGCCAAAAGGACGGGTTCCACCGGGGCAGGGAGTTTGTTCCCCTGCCGCTCAAAATAAACCTGTAATGCTTTTGCCAGCCGCATCGTGCGGGTGATGATATTAACGCTGATGGGCCGGAAGCGCCCACTGGAGATTGTGCCTAATTCCTCGCCACGCGCCCGGTAAAGCCCCTTGAGCGATGTGACTTCCAGCACGTAGATTCCAGAGGGGCCAATGAGAATCAACGGCGTTACAATTTCACTGGCGCCCAATTGCTGATTGCGGAACAGGGTGTAGCCCTTTTCGATGACCCGGTTCAATTGCGGGATCACTTTATTCTGGGCGTCCAAAGTGGCAGGCCAGGTAAAACCATAATTCACCATGCCGCGGATGCGGTTGACCAGGCTGAGTTTTCCTTTCGCATCCAGAAGGGGGGTTTGATCTATGATTTTCATGGGAATAACGGCTTTCTCACAGGGTAGATGCGGCGGTTAAATGACCGGCACGCCTTCAAGTTCATCGCCGGTTGCTTCGGCGCGGGTGGCGACGAATTCGCGCCCGTCGCGCTTCACCAGGCTCACATCGCGCCCGCTTTCGAACGTGCTGGCCAGCAATGACCTGCGTTGCCCGGTCACGAAACGCTTGTGCGCCTTCAACCGCTCCAGCAATGTTTTACGGTCGAGCAGGACGCGGTCCGAAAAAGTGGCCCCGCGCCGCTCGTAGGCGCGCACAAAATCAATCTGTCCGTTGCGAGCGTAATGCGCCGCCTCGATCACGCCGTCGAATTTTTTGTCTGCCATGGGTGGGCCTCCGCCTGTATTTTAGCATAAAAGCCGCCCCAGACTTTAACGCGAATTACGCGAATGGAACGAATGCCGCGAAAACCCGATGGAAATTCGCACAATTTGCGGCATTCGCGTTAAGAAATAAAAAGCCGACGGCTCGTTGCCGTCGGTTTTTTGTGTCGGGGTGGTCGGACTTGAACCGACGGCCCCCGCGTCCCAAACGCGGTGCGCTGCCAACTGCGCCACACCCCGGACGGGACGAGTATAATGCGTGGGATGTACAACCGTCAAGCGACTCGACTGATCCTCAGCCTCTCGCTTCTTTCCGGACTTTGGGCCTGCTCGCCGTCAAACGTAGAGACGTTGCCTGCAACGTCTCTACCGCCAACCGCCACCCCGACGCGCGTCCCGCCCCTGCCCACCCTGCCCAGCATCACACTCACTCCCACGCCGTTGACCTGTCTTAGCCAGCCCGGCGAATTGCAAAACGGTGAAGTCGCCACGAAAGTCCGTCCGACCGCCTTCATCGTCTACCTGCCTCCCTGCTACGACCAGTTCCCCGAACAGCATTACCCCGTCCTCTACCTGCTCAACGGGCAGACCTACACCGCCGACCAGTGGGTGCGCCTCGGCGCGCCTGCCGCGGCGGACGAACTCATCCACGCCGGGCAATCTGTTCCCTTCATCATGGTCTTTCCCGAAGACCGCTACTGGAATCTTGATCTGGGTACGCGCTTCGGACAGTATCTGCTCAACGATGTCATTCCCTACATTGACGGGCATTTCCGCACCCTCGCGAACCGCGCCCACCGCGCCCTCGGCGGACTCTCGCGCGGCGGCGGCTGGGCCTTCCAACTGGCCATGACCCGTCCCGACCTGTTCGGATCGCTCGGCTTGCATTCCCCGGCCATCTTTGCCGAGAATCGTCCCATGCTCGAACGCTGGGTACGCGGCATGCCCCCTGAACTCTGGCCGCGTCTCTACCTGGATGTGGGCGACAACGACCGCGAACGTCTCTTCAACACTAGCGTGGAAGAGGTCTTCACCAAATACGGACTGCCCCACGAATGGCATCTCAACATCGGCGCGCACGACGAAGCCTACTGGTCCGCGCATGTTAACGAATACATCGAATGGTATGCAGAAGGCTGGCAGGGGGAAGAGTTGTTGCCGTGACATCAATGTTGAACGTTCAATGTTCAACATTCTCCCTGATATAATTCGCCCATGCCCCTCACCCTGAAAGACGTTGAACACATCGCCAAACTGGCGCGCCTGCAACTGACCGACGAGCAGAAGGAACGCTATCGCGGCCAGCTCTCGACCATTCTCGCTCACATCGCCAAATTGCAGGAACTCGACACGCAGGATGTGCCTCCCACCACCGGCGGCTCGCTGACCGAAATGCCCCTGCGCGCCGACGAGTCGCGTCCCGGCCTCTCGACCGAAGCCCTGTTCGCCAACGCACCCGAAAAAGACGGGGACCAGTTCAAAGTCCCGCCAGTGTTTGAATAATCTCTCCCACGTAGTGACGACTTAAGTCGTCAGGGACGAATAAATTTGTCACTACATGGTTTCTTACCATGCCAACCATCTCCTCCCTCACCCTCACCCAAATGCAGCGCGGACTGGCACGCGGCGAATTCTCCAGCCGCGAACTCGTTCGCGCCGCGCTGGATGAGATCGCGCGGCTTGACCCGTCCCTGCATGCGTTCCTGCGCGTGGACACGGAACGCGCCCTCGCGTCAGCCGTTGAATCAGACGAAACACGAAATACGAAATACGACGAGACACGTTTGCCGCTTCTCGGTCTTCCCCTCGCAGTCAAAGACGTGCTGACCGTGGAAGGCATGCCCTGCACGGCTGGCTCGAAGATCCTCGAAGGCTTTGTCCCGCCGTACACCGCCACCTCGGTCAAAAAATTACAGGAGGCGGGCGCGATCGTCATCGGCAAAACCAACACCGATGAATTCGCTATGGGCTCCTCGACTGAGAACTCTGCTTATGGAAGAACCAACAATCCCTGGGACCCCTCTCGCGTCCCCGGCGGATCGTCGGGCGGGAGCGCGGCCGCGGTGGCGGCGCGACTCGTCCCGGCCGCGCTCGGCACCGACACGGGCGGCTCCGTCCGACAACCCGCCTCGTTTTGCGGCGTGACCGGCCTCAAGACCACCTACGGGCGCGTCTCGCGCTACGGGCTGGTCGCGTTCGGCTCATCGCTGGATACGGTCGGTGTGCTGGCGCAGACCGCGGAAGATGCCGCGCTGATTTTCTCCGCGATGGCGGGACACGATCCGCTGGATGCGACTTCGGCGGAAAAAACTGTCCCTGTGATCAAATTGGATTCACGCGATTTGCGCGGTCTGCGCGTCGGCGTCCCGCAGGAATATTTCATTGAGGGGATGCAGGCCGAGGTCGAGGAAAAGACGCGGGTTGCCATCGCGCAGATAAAAGCCATCGGCGCGGAGATCGTCCCCGTCAGTTTGCCACATACAGAATACGCGTTACCCGTCTATTACATCCTTGCGCCCGCGGAAGCGTCCGCCAACCTGGCGCGCTTCGATGGCGTCCGCTACGGGCCGCGCGCCGAGGCCGATTCGCTCTGGGAGGTTTTCTTCAAGACGCGCGGCGAACGCTTCGGCGAGGAGACGACGCGGCGCATCATGATCGGGACGTACGCGCTTTCGGCGGGATATTACGACGCGTTCTACGGACAGGCGCAGAAGGCGCGCACGCTCATCACGCGTGACTTTGAGCGGGCCTTCGCGGACGTGGACGTGATCGCCGCCCCAACGACCCCCACCACCGCGTTCCGCGCGGGCGCGCACGCGGACGATCCGCTGGCGATGTATCTCGAAGACGTATTCACCCTGCCCGCAAATTTGGCGGGCATTCCAGGGATTTCTTTCCCGATTGGTTTCGATCAACAAAGACTGCCAATCGGGATGCAACTGCTCGGCCCGCGCTTCCGCGAGGATGTGCTGTTGCAGACCGCGCACGCGTATCAGCAGGTCACGGATTGGCATACGCACGCACCGAATTTCTAGCCGTCATTGCGACCTGCGGGAAGCAATCTCCACCTTTTTAGGAGACCTCTTTCCAAAACAGGGGATTGCTTCGTCGCAAAGTACGCTCCTCGCAATGACGGGAGGTTAGGAGAATTCATGAACATTCTTGTCACAGGCGGGGCGGGCTATATTGGCTCGGCCACCGCGGAGAGCCTGCTCAAGGCGGGACATTCCGTCACGGTTTACGACTCGCTCGTCAGCGGACATCGCGGCGCGATTCCCGCGGGTGCGCGCTTCCTCCACGCGGATCTGGCGGACACCTCGGCGCTATCCGCCGCGTTCGCAGACGGCAAGTTCGATGCGGTGATGCACTTCGCGGCCTTCATCGAGGCGGGCGATTCGATGAAGGAGCCGGGAAGATTTTTCGAGAACAACCTGGTCAACTCCCTGCGTTTGATCGAGTCCGCAATGCGGGCGGGCGTGAAGCGCTTCGTGATGTCGTCCACGGCGGCGGTCTATCAGTCCAGCGAGGAGCCGTTGACCGAGGAGTCCCCACTCGGCCCGACCAGCGTCTATGGGCAGACGAAATTGATGATCGAGCAGGCGCTCGAATGGTACAGAAAAATCCACGGACTGCATTTTGCCGCGCTGAGATATTTCAACGCCTGCGGCGCCCTGCCCGGACGCGGCGAAGCGCACCGCCCGGAATCGCACATCATCCCGCGCGTCCTGGGCGTGCCGCTCGGAAAGTTGAAGGAGATCAACGTCAACGGCCGAGACTATCCCACGCCTGACGGCACCTGCATCCGCGACTACATCCACATCGCGGACCTGGTGTCCGCGCACCTGCTGGCGCTGGAGGCGCTGGCGTCCCGCGAGCGGTTGGTGTACAACGTGGGAAGCGGAAGCGGCTACTCGGTCCAGGAAGTGATCGAGACGGCGCGCTCCGTCACGGGTCACGCGATCCCCGCAGTCGAATCTCCGAGGCGGGCGGGCGATCCCGCGCGGCTGGTGGCGTCGTCCGAAAAAATCCGCCGCGAGCTGGGCTGGAGTCCCGTCCACGACAACTTGCGCGACATCCTTGCCAGCGCTTGGGAGTGGCACAAATCTCATCCGAACGGGTACGAGGACGAACCATGACATTCACCATTGTTTTTGTGGGCTGGATCTTTTCGTTGTGCCTGCACGAATTTTCGCACGCGCTGGTGGCGTATCTGGGCGGCGACACCAGCGTGAAGGACAAGGGCTATCTAACGTTCAACCCGTTGAAATACACGCATCCGGTGTATTCCATTGTGTTGCCTTTGGTGTTCCTGGTGATGGGCGGGATCGGCCTGCCGGGCGGCGCGGTCTATATCGAGACGGGACGCTTGAAGAGCCGCGCCTGGCAGAGTGCGGTCGCGCTGGCCGGGCCGCTGGCGAACCTGCTGATGGCGATCATTCTGGCGGTTGTCCTGCAATTCCTTCCCTGGACTGCGCTGAATAATAACAACCCGGTGCCGGGGATCGCGTTCCTGGCGCTTCTGCAAGTCTCGGCGCTGGTGCTGAACCTGATCCCGCTCCCGCCGTTCGACGGGTACGGCATCCTCGAACCTTTCCTCGGCGAGCAGACGCGCGTCTGGGTTAACTCGATGCGGACGTTTATCATGCTGGCGGTTTTCCTGGCGTTGTGGAATATTCCCATCGTTAGTGAGATGTTCTGGACACAGGTTTTCAGGATCGCCTACACCTTTGGCATCCCATTTGAACTTGCGCTGGATGGCTTGAGCCGGTTCCAGTTTTGGCAGTTATAAACAGGGCAGGGCACGATGGTTCACCTCCGAGGTTTTGCGCCCCGGAGGTTTTTTTTATAGTAGACTGTATCATCTCAATAATTCGGGGTAACTGCCTTTTGGATGCTTAACCGAGTAGACCTCTTGCAAAAGTCGCTATGCCGCAGAGTCCGCAGAGAAAAATGAGTTTGGAACGTCTTTTCTCAAAGGACTCTGAAGGCTCTGTGGCTTCTTACGCCCGCACATGCAAGATGTCAAGTGAGTCTCTTTACAAAGTGGATAATAATTGTTATAATTATCGTGTAATATTTCACAAATGAAACTTAGATTCAAGAGAGTCAACTATGAACACCACCCCTCACATCGTCATCATTGGCGCCGGCTTCGCGGGATTGGAAACCGCCCGTGGGCTGGTCAACGCGCCCGTGCGTATCACCCTGATTGATCAGCACAACCACCATCTCTTCCAGCCCCTGCTTTATCAGGTGGCTATCGCGGGCTTGTTGCCCTCGCAGATCGCCCAGCCTGTCCGCACCATTTTCCGCCGCCAGAAAAATCTCACCTTCCAGATGGGAGAAGTGACCGCTATTGATTTCGACAAGCGCTTCGTCAAACTCGACGGCTCGGTCATCGCCTACGATTTCCTCGTCATCGCGGTCGGCGGGCAGACGAACTTCTTCGGTTTCGACATGCTCGAGACCAGCGGCTTCCAACTCAAGGACATCGAGTCAGCCGTCCGCACGCGCAACCATCTGCTGTCGCTCTTCGAGCAGGCCAGCCACGAAGGCGATGCCGAAAAGCGCAAGGCCATGCTCACCTTCGTCATCGTGGGTGGCGGGCCAACGGGCGTGGAGACGGCGGGCGCGCTGGCCGAGTTGATCGAGCATGTGATGGTCAAGGATTTCCCGCGCCTGGATTTGAGCGAGGCGCGCGTCATCCTGCTCGAAGCCAGCCGTCATCTGATCAGTGCCTATCCTGATGATTTGCGCCACGCCACGCATAAACTTCTGCTCGATAAGAATGTCGAAATTCGATTGGACACTAAAATGGTGGGCTACGACGGACAGCGCGTCACGCTGGGGGAGGGCGATCCCATCCCCACCTGCACCGTGATTTGGACCGCGGGCGTGAAGGCCGCCGCGCTGGCGGACCGCCTCGGCGTGGAGCAGGCCTCCGCGGGGCGCGTGCGCGTCGAACCGACCTTGCAGTTGCCGCGCCATCCCGAGGCTTTTGTCGTCGGGGACGCGGCCTTCCTCGTCAACGGGAACGGCCAGCCCCTGCCGATGTTGTCCACGGTGGCCATCCAGCAGGGAAAGGCCGCGGCGCGCGGGATCAGCCGTCTGGTCGCGGGAGGCGTCCCCGTCCCGTTCCACTACAAGGATCCCGGCCTGCTGGCAACCGTCGGGCGGAACGCGGCGGTGGCGCGCATCTTCGGCCTGTCGTTCAGCGGGTTCATCGCCTGGCTGATCTGGGTGGGACTGCACATCTACCGCATCATCGGTTTCCGCAACCGCATCGCGGTGATGTTCAACTGGGCGTGGGATTATTTCTTTTACGAAAATCAGGTGAGGTTGATTACGAAGGAGTAGTTCAAACAGAACCCCGTTTTCTTTGGAGAAAACGGGATTCTGCTACGCGGCCATTTCCCGATACAAAAACCATTGCCCTTTGCGCTCGTCCACGCTTTTCATGGCGCGGTCATAGTACAGATCGAAGACCCGTTCTCCAGCAGTTGAACTGCTGGACGAACTTGAGACCCGTTGTCCAGCAGTTGAACTGCTGGATGAACTTGAACTGCTGGACGAACTTGAACTGCTGGACAACGCGCGCACGCGAAAATAGAAGCGTCCCACGTTGAGCGAGCCGCGTCCCGCCGCGATGACCGCGTGCGCGGGGCGCATGTTTTTGGCATTGCGGCCGCGCCGCGCAAAATCCGCCCACTCCGAGAGGGACTCGGTTACGCGGAACGTTTGTCCCTGCCAGAGGAAGCCGTTCGGGCAGGGCGGGGACTTTTCCAGCGCGGGCGGCGTGTCGAAGAGGATTTCGATGGGATCGTCGTAGAAGTGGAGGGGGTGAGGTCAGTCATTCTCGAATACAAATCATCGTCGCCTGCATGAGCGCGCAGAGGGTCTCTTCCTCTCCCTGCATCGAAAACAATTTTCCTTCGCAGACGGTGATCGTGCGGCCTGCCTTGATGACGCGTCCCTCGGCGCGGAAGCGTTCACCGCGGGCGGGGGAAAGCAGGTTGACTTTAAACTCCACCGAAAGGACGCGCGAAGCGGCGGGCATCAGTGTGAACGCGGCGTATCCGCAGGCGGAGTCCATCAGCGTGGTCACGATGCCCGCGTGCAGGAATCCGTCCTGCTGGGTGAAGCGCGCGTCGAACGGCGCGAGCAAATGCACTTCGCCCGCGCGTAACAGTCCGATCTGCGCGCCGAGCGCCGTCAGCATTCCTTGTTGCGAAAAACTGGCGCGCACGCGCGTTTCGAAATTGGGATCGGGAAACTGCATGGGCTGAATGGTTGTGTAGTGAATGACTATGTAGTGAGTGACCATGTAGTGGCGACTTCAGTCGCTTTGCCTGGACGATTAAAATCGTCACTCCATGGATTGCCTTACGCGATGTGCAAAATGCTTTCCACCGTCTTCCCGTCCACCTGCTCGAGACGGCGCCAGGCGGAGTTGTCGTTGAGCGTGATCCAACGGCGCTCCTCCATGCGATAGAACCAGTCCTTGTCCTGCTTGTAGTGGGTCTGGATGCCGCCCGCTTCCCAGATGTTGAGGATCTCGTTGCTGTGCGAATGGGTCGGGTCGAAGTCGGTGGTGGCGCGCTGTCCCATCTCGCTGTAGATTTCGTTGAGTTCCAGCAACAGCGTGTTGACGGCCGCGGGCATGGGATCCGCTTTCAGTCCGATGCGGCGCGCTTCATCCGTCAGGATCGGATAGTTGTGCGAGGGATACTTCGCGTTGAGCGTGTTGGCGATCTGCTCCGCGACCGACGCGTCCGCGATGTGGTAGGCCAGCAGTTCCTTGCACAGCATGATCGAGAGCGACTCAGCCCGGTCCACCGCGCCGATGACGAGCGGATGCACGTACGCGAACAGCGACTGGTACGGATTCTCCTTTTCGCTACCCTCGTTCTTTTCCCAGAGACGGATGACGCGCGTCAACTCGTCGAGGCTCACGCTGACGCGGTCGTTGTCGCGGTCAATCGGCGAGAGCGAATGGGTGAGCGAGGTGTCCACCGCGGTCAGGTAGGCCATCGGCCCCATCAGAATTTCATTCGCGCCCAGTGCGATCATCGTCGCGGCGGAGGCGCACTCCAGCGGCACCAGCGCGACGAGATGGTCGCAATATTGCCGGAGCAGGTTCACCAGCCGCAGGGACGACTGTCCGTTCCCTCCGCTGGACTTGATGAACAGGTGGATGGTCTCCTGCCTGCCGAGGCTTTCGAGGAGTTCGTAAAGCGCCACCACATCGTTCTGGCAAACCGAGCCCATCGGGTTGTTCCAATATGCGATGAGCGGGCCGCCCAAGTTTTCCGAGATGCGCGTGATAATGGCCTGTGTCTTGTCGAACAGCACGGGCGGTTGCTTGACTTTGACTTGCTCGGTGGTTTCTTCGGTGGTCATAAATACTCCTGTTGAAATTGGTTATTCCACAATGAACGTCCCGCGTTGGATGAGGCGTGAGTCTATGTAAAGTTCCACGGTGTATTCGCCCGAGGCGAAGACGAATAGATCGCTGTAGTCATACGTGATGGCTTTGGCGCCAGTGCCTGATTCCTGCAATCCCCAACTGCCAATCACGCGCAGGGTGGGGTCTTCGTAGCCGTTGAGATACACCTTCCAGATCTCGGACTGGCCGGGCGTCGCGCCGCTGTAATCGAACAGGATGACCATCGAGTTGGTGCCCGAGGAGGGGAAACTGGCGGCGATGTTATAGCGGACGAAATCGCCGTTGCTGTCGAGTTCCTCCTGGGCAAACTGGAAGGCGCTTGCCGTAAAGGTCACATTGGGATTGGGCGCCGCGCCGGTGAATTCCAGCGCGGTGGTTGTGTCCTTGAGCAGGTGGAACATGCTGGTCCCCAGGTTTCGCAGTTGGGCCTGGTCGCTGGTGATGGTGCCGCGGTTGGGAACCTGCGACCAGGGTTTGGCGTTCCCATCCAGTTCGAGCAACAGGTTTTCAAGGTCCTGCGCAGAGGCGTCCATGTAATACCAGAAGGAGGAGGGTGGTTGGACTCCCTGCTCGTGGGCTTTGGTCACTTCGGCCACCGCCTCGTTGACGCCCTTGTAATATTCGGCCTCGGCTTCCGAAAAATCGCCGCGCACCAACAAGGCCAGCGCCAGGTTGAAGCGCACGCCGAGCAGGCTGGGGTCCTGTTTCAGGGCGCGGCGGTCAGTGTCCACTGCGTCGTCGAAACGGCCGACCATGTAATAAGTCCAGCCAAGATTCCAGCCGACGTTGGTGTCGTTCCGTCCCGCTTTTTGCGCGGCCTCGTAATTCGCCAGCGCGGACTGGTAGTCCCCATTGGAGTAGTAGGCGTTGCCGCGCTCGTACAGGGCGTTGGCGTAATCGGGTTGGGCCGCCAGCGCCCGGTCAAAGTCCGCGATGGCTCCGCTGGTGTCCCCGTACCAAGCCTTGCCCACCCCGTCCGCGTAGGCGTTGATGGCCGCCTCCGAGACGGACGGGATCGGGAGCGCCATGACGACCAGCGCCCACAGCATGACGATCGCGGCAATGATCGTCCCCAGCCCGACGAACACGCCGCGCATGAAGCCGCGCAGGGTAGTGGACAGGCCATACAGCGAGAGCGTGACCGCCAGCAGGGTGAGATGCACGATGAAGGTGTTGGCGCGGTTGTCCCAGGCGTTGCCCAGTTCGTTGTAGGCGGCAAATTTTTCCGAGAGGCGCGCGCTTTCCACCACGTACACATCGGATTCGTAGCGGGACACATCCGGGCCGAGACCGGAGGCCGCATCGAAATAGGGGGCGGCAAAGATCGGCGACAGCGTGGCGATGTGGTCGCGCACTGCGCGGTAACGCTCCGCCGCGGCCGTGTCGCCCGCCAAATCCGCGCCCAGGGCTTGCAGGTCCAGTTCGTACCAGGCCTGGTAGGCGCCCTGCCGGTCGTGGCTGACGCGCGTCTGCCCGCTGGCTTTGGCCTGCATGGCCTGGATGGCATATTGCGAAGATAGCCGCTCGGCTTCGTTGCCTTTGCCCGCCGCGTACGTCTGCAGGGTGGTGATGATGGCCGCCAGGATGGCCATGCCCGCAATCAGGAAGGAGATCAGTTTTTCGGCGCGTGTTTGGGTGGAAGTTGTTTCGGTCATTTCGGCCTGCCTCACATAACCAGCTCAATGATCAAGGCGGCGAACGAACCGACCGCCAACAGAAAACCGCCCGCAAAGGCAAACAGGATTTTGGCCTTGTGTTCGATGATCTGCGCCAGCGTGAAGAACCAGAATGAAACGCCCAGCAGGATCAGCATATCCACCAGCAGGTTTGCCTTGCGCCGTAAGTTGTCGCCCTCTTCAAAATGCGTCTCGGCGCGCGTATCGCGGGCGCGCTGTTCGTCGGCCAGCAACTCGTCCATTTCGCGCTGGCTGTCGTACGTCCCGTCGGGGAGCAGATAGCGCGAGGGGAAGAACAGCGATTGCAACCCGAAAGCAATACCCCACGAATCGGATTTCTGCTGTTCCAGTGCGGACGCGTCCGCGGGTTTGGCCTGCAGGATGTCGTAAATTTTGTTCCCCAGTTCGTTGTAGCGGGTGTAACTCAGAAAGGCCTGGTAATGTTCCGCGACCTTGATTTCGCTCAACACCCAGGCCTCTTCGGCGTTGACGGTTGCCACCAGTCCGCGAAAATCCGCATCGCCCGAATCCTGCGAGGCCAGCGCCGCGCGCCAGGCCACCAGCGCGCTGATCACGGTCACGACAGCGATCATGGATGCGGTGAATGTCCTAAAATTTTCCGTTTTCATGCGTCCTCCATTGGCGTTGGATGCGCCGAGTATAAACCAGAAACCTGGTTTCTTCGAGAAACCAGGTTTCTAAAATTCCATGTTATATTCGCAACGACATGGAACACGACATTTTCCTCGCCCTCGGGACAAACCTGGGGGAGCGACTCGCCAACCTGCGCGCGGTCCTCTCGGCTCTTTCGCGACGGGTTGAGCGGGTCGCGGCTTCGAGGGTCTTTGAGACTCCCCCCTGGGGCTTCGCCGACCAACCCGCCTTCCTCAACATGGCCGTCCACGCGCGGACCGACCTCGGCCCGGAGTCCCTGCTCGGATGGCTGAAACAGCTCGAGGTCCGGCTGGGACGCGAACCGGGATTCCGTTGGGGGCCGCGGTTGATTGATCTCGACATCCTGTTCTACGATGACTTGGTCCTCGACACGCCCAAACTCGTCATCCCGCATCCGCGCCTGCACGAACGCGCCTTCGTGCTCGTCCCGCTCGCGGACCTTGCCCTCAATCTCGTCCATCCTGTGCTAGGCAAGACCGTCCGCCAACTGCTGGCCGAAGTGGACGCCAGCCAGATTGTGTTGCATACCGAACAAATCGAAACGACTGTCAAGCTGGGCGCAGTCCAAAATGCTGGCAGAGGAAACTTATGAAAAATAGCATAGAGTTTGATGTGGATGTTCTAGCCGAGAAAACGATTGAGATGCTGGCGGTCGCGCCCGGCCAAATCATCTGGATATGGGCAAATGTTGTTTCGATGGATTTCATCGAGGCGCTCGCATATCACATCCGTGCCCGCGGCGCATTCTGGACCTTGCGCTTAAGCAGTTTACCGCTTTTGAGCCGGATTGGGCACGATGCGCCGCAGGAATACTTGGGCTTGGTGCCTCTTCACGAACTTCGCTGGCTGGATGACATTGACGCCATCATCGAACTTCGCGACCACGGTGGGCACATCCCCGGTGTGCCGATCGAACGACGTCGGGCAATGGGGACCGAGTGGCTCGCCTTGATCGAGGAGGCTGCCCGCAAAGGCATCCGACGGGTAATGGTTATTAATCCCACCCCTGCGCTGGCTGAGGCTGTCAACCTCCCGGTGGATGAGTTGCAACGCCGGGTCATGCAGGCGATTGATGTGGACTACGCGGTTGTGGATGGTCTCCAGGAACGGCTGGCCGGTTTGCTCGAAAAGGCGAGCAACGTGCACGTCACCAGTGCGGCGGGGACGGACCTGCATCTGCGGGTGGCCGGGCGAAAGCCTTTGACCGACACCGACAGCATTCCGCATGGCGAAGCATACATTGCACCCCTGGAAGATTCCGCCGAAGGGACGGCTGTTATCGAAAAAGCGTTCTTCCGCGGTAGGATGGTTGAGAAATTGCAGTTGACTTTTTCGGGCGGGAGAGTGGTTAATGTGGAAGCGTCTGATTCTGCCGGCGCAGAGTCTTTCCGGGAAGTGCTGGCTGTCTCCAGCGGGGATAAGGACAGGATTGCTGAATTTGCAATCGCCACCAATCCCGGCGTGACGGAACCAATTGGGTACGTTTCGCTGGATGAGAAGATCGGCGGCAGCGTCCACATCGCTGTTGGGATGAACGACAGGTTCGGAGGAACGAATAAGTCCAACTTGCATCAGGATTTTGTTATTCTCAAGCCCACAGTCTGGTTCGACAACACGGTTATTTTAGAGAACGGCATATTCAAGTTGTAAAAGTGGCGACTGTCATACCTAAAACGTGACAGTCGCTTTTTTGTAACTCGCTATAATTATTTTGCCAACCATTCACTATTCACCATTCTCTATTCACGGAGTCTCCCATGTCCAAAACCGATTGGATCAAGCAAGAGATCGAAAGCCTGCAAGCGCAGGGACTGTACAACCGCATCCGCACCATCGGCTCGCCGCAGGGCGCCTGGCTGGTGGTGGACGGCAAGCGCGTGCTGAATTTTTGCTCGAACAACTATCTCGGGCTGGCGAACCATCCCGCGCTGGTGGCCGCCGCGAAAAAAGCCGCGGACGAGATGGGAGTCGGTCCCGGCGCGGTGCGCTCCATCGCGGGGACGATGACCCTGCACGTGGAATTGGAGAAACGTCTCGCGGCGTTCAAGGGCGTGGAGGCGGCCATCACCTTCCAGAGCGGATTCGCCGCCAACCTGGCCACCATCCCCGCGCTGGTGGGCAAGGAGGATGTAATTTTCTCCGACAAACTCAACCATGCCTCGATCATTGACGGTTGCCGACTCTCTGGTGGGAAGATCATCGCCTACGAACACAACGATCCCGCCTCGCTGGAGGAGCAGATCAAAGCCAACCTGGACCAGTTCCGCCGCGCGCTGATCGTCACCGACGGCGTGTTCAGCATGGACGGCGACATCGCGCCCCTGCCCGCCATCTACGAGGTCGCCAAGAAATACGACATCCTGCTGATGGTGGACGACGCGCACGGCGAAGGCGTACTCGGCAAGGGCGGGCGCGGCATCGTGGATCACTTCGGCCTGCACGGCAAAGTGGACGTGGAAGTCGGGACGATGTCCAAGGCCTTCGGCGTGGTCGGCGGCGTGGTGGCGGGGAACGCGGTCATCATCGAATGGCTGAGACAACGCGGACGCCCGTTCCTGTTCTCCTCCGCAGTCACCGTCCCGGATGCGGCGGCCTGTCTCGCGGCGATTGACCTGCTCGAAGACTCGACTCAACTCGTGGACAAACTTTGGAGCAACGCCAAATACTTCAAGGCCGAAATGAAGAGTCTCGGCTTCGATACAGGAGTCAGCGAGACGCCCATCACCCCGGTCATGCTCGGCGAAGCAAAACTCGCGCAACAGTTCAGCCGCGAGTTATTCGAAGCGGGCGTATTCGCCATGGCGCTCGGCTATCCCACCGTGCCGCAGGGCAAGGCGCGCATCCGTGTCATGATCTCCGCCGCGCATTCGCAGGAGGATCTGGATAAGGGGTTGGAGGCGTTTGGGAAGGTGGGGAGGAAGTTGGGGGTGATACAGTAATCAGTGTTCAGTGATC
>CAYJLS010000089.1:0-18164 GCA_964371065.1 uncultured Anaerolineaceae bacterium
TTTCACCCTGCAAGAAACGCCAAGTTTCGCTTGGCGCACCGTGAAATCCGTGTACCAAAAGGTTTTAACCACGCCAATTCCCAATGAGCCAAAACTATTAAAATCTTCGCGCTCTTCGCGGTAAAACTTTTTCGGCTTGTCCGGGTTGGAATCTGCAAATTAAGAACATCCGTCACACCGCAGGAGAACGGTTCGCAATAACATAACGGATGGAAGGTATCATCTCAAAAAGTTGGGGCAGTGGAGACTTCCGAAGTCTTCGCGAAGCACCCTGTAAGGGCCGAGACTTCGGAAGTCTGAGAATCCGTGGTGGTATTCCGGCCTTCCATAATTGAGCCTATTCTAGCCATCCCGTCATATTTGTCAATAAGGGAAAACCCTTGCTTTTACCAATCGTTCTTTGCCACTTCGTCTGGAAGATGAGTGACCATCCACATCCCAGCCTGCTGGCAGGATGTCATCCCCAATTTGGTCAAAATGCGCGTAATGTGGCCTTCGACGGTTTTTGGGGCGATGGAAAGCCTGGAGGCGATCAAGCGGTTCCCCGCCCCGATCGCCAGCAACTTCAGTACCTCGCGTTCGCGTTTGCTCAAATTCTCCCATTTTTGACCCACCTCCTCCTTCCACTGCCGCGCCATCTCGATCTGCTCCTTATCGAAATGAACGACTCCCAGCGCGGCAAGGCGGACGGAAGAGATTAACCCGTTCTCTGAAACTCCTTTGGTCAGGTAGCCTGCCACTCCCGCCTCCATCATGGCCGCCAGGTGGGAATCGTGATCGTGCGCCGTCAGGACAAGCGTCGCTGTTTGGGGATGATTTTCGCGCACCCATCGCTCCAGGTCTTGGGGACGCGGGCCGGGCATCTGATAATCCAGCGTCATGATATCGGGGTGCAATTCCTCCACCAGCCGCTGGGCTTCAAATCCATCCGGCGCCTCCCCAACCACCTCAATATCCTCTGCCTGCGAAAGGATCGCGCGAATCCCCGCCCGCGCCACCGGCTCATCGTCGGCTATGAGCAGCCTGATCTTCTTGCCAAACGTCATCGCGAATCATCCTCCAAATTTTGCTTCTCACATTATACCCAACCTCGCCCGCCCCACCGTCCACTGCCCGCCAATTACCAATTACCATTCCCCATTACCCAACTATTATATATAATGTACACATGCCCCCCGAAACCCTCTCCCACCGCTCCCTGCGCGACGAAGTCTTCGACATCCTCCACAAACGCATCATCGCGGGGGAAGTCCGCCCCGGCGAATGGCTCAGGCAGGATGACATCGCCTCCCAACTCGGCGTCAGCATGACCCCCGTCCGCGAAGCGCTCGACCTGTTGGTGGCCTCCGGTCTCGCGGAGCGCGAACCCTATCGCGGCGTCCGCGTGGTGGAGCTCACCCACGATGAAATGTTGGACGCCTACGGCCTGCGGATTTTGCTCGAACCGGCCGCGGCGCGACTCGCCTCCGAAACGGCGACCCCGCCCCAAGTCGAGGAACTGAAGCGGCTCCTCGTCGGGACCTTGGAGCTGGTGCGCCTCGAGGACATGTCCCGCCTGCGCGAGTGTTCCCGCCAATTCCACGCCGCGGTCGTGACGATGAGCGGCAGTCCCCTGCTGACGCGTCTCTACGGGATCGCCTCCGCCAAGTTCCCCGATTGGATGCTCTACGAAGCCATGTTCCGCCACCCCGAAGCGTTGACCGAAAGCCTGCGCGCCGAGCAGGCACAGCACCAAGCCATCCTGGACGCCATCGCCGCCCGCGACCCCGAAGCCGCCGCGCGCGCTTCGCTCGACCACATCCTCTCCCTCGGAAAGGACCTTGAGACCTACCTCGGCGTTCCCCGCGAACTCATTCAGCAGAAAGAAAAGCAATTCCTTCAGCGTTGAACGTTAAACGTTTAACGTTCAACGTTTCCCCAACCACCAGACTATTCGACTATCAAACCAGGAGACCAACATGTCCGCAGAACTATTGAAGCAAATGGCTCAATCCATCATTGACGGCGACTCGGATGTCTCCGTGCGTCTGGCCCAGCAATCCATCGCCGAAGGCATGGACCCGCTGAAGGCCATCAGCGACGGTTTCGTGGTTGGCGTCAACACTGTCGGCGACGCGTTCGCGGCGGGCGACGCGTTTCTGCCCGAACTCGTCATGGCAGGTGAAGCCATGAAGGCCGCGGTCGCCACGCTCGAACCTGAACTCGCCCGTCTCGGCTCGGAGCGCAAGACCCTCGGCAAGGTTGTGATGGCCACCGTTGAAGGCGACATCCACGAAATCGGCAAGTCGCTCGTTTCCACCATGCTCGGCGCCTCGGGCTTCACCGTCTACGACCTCGGCGTGGACAACGCTTCCGAGAAGATCATCGCCAAAGCTATCGAAGTGGACGCGGATATCATCGGTCTGAGCGCCCTGCTCACCACCACCATGATCCGCCAAAAGGAAGTGATCGAAATGCTCGACCAGCGCGGCCTGCGGAAGAAGATCAAGGTCATGGTGGGCGGCGCGCCTGTGACCCGCGAATGGGTCCAGAAAATCGAGGCCGACGGCTACTCGGAAGACGCCATCGGCGCAGTCGCGGTCGCCAAACAGTTGATGGGTGTGGGATAAATTCAGAATTCAAAATTCAGAATTCAAAATTTGAGATGCCATGACCAAAAACATCAAATCCATCACCAATCCCAAATTACGACTGGAAATTCTCACACCCGCTGAGGTAAATAAAATTCACGACGCGACATTGCACATCATCGAAAACGTCGGCATCCGATTCCCGTCCAAACGCGCGCTGGAAATTTGGGAGGCTAATGGCGCAAGCGTGGATCACGAAAAGAAAATCGTGCGCGTCAAGCCGCACATTATTGAAGACGCGTTGAAGAAAGCGCCGCCTGCTTACCACCTCGCCGCGCGCGATCCCCAGCAGGATCTGCCCCTCGACGGCAACCACGTCTTCGTGGGCACAGACGGTTGCGGCGTGGAAGTGGTTGACATACAAACCGGTCAGCGCCGCACCTCCAAACTCAGCGACGTGCGCGACATTTCGCGCATCGCGGACGCGACCGAGGAAGTGGGCTTTCACTGGGTTCCCGTCTCCGCGCAGGACATGCCCGCCGAAACGCGCGGCCTGCACGAGATCAAGACCATCTGGGAAAACTCCACCAAGCACGTTCAGACCGAATCTATTTACAACGCGCGCGAAGCCAAAGCCGCCATCGAGATGGCCGCGCTGATCGTCGGCGGGAAGGACAACCTCCGCAAGCGACCTGTCCTTTCGCTGATGCAGTGCACCGCGCCGCCGCTCGGACATGACGGCGGTTCGCTCGACGCCGCGCTCCTCGCCGCGGAAGTGGGACTCCCGACCGGCTTCATGACCATGGCCGCCTGCCTGACGACCGGCCCCGCGACTCTCGCGGGCAACCTCGCGGTTGGCAACGCGGAAGTCATCGCGGGGACGGCGCTCCTTCAATTGGCGTTCCCCGGTGCGCCGGTCTTCTACGCCGCGGCGCAGACTGCCTCCGACCTGCGAAGCGGCGCGTACACCGGCGGCGGTCCCGAAGACTTCCTCTTCGGCGCGGCCACCAACGTGTTGGCAGATTTTTACAATATCCCGCTTTCGATGGGATCATTTGCCACTGGTGCGAAGGAACCCAACTGGCAGGCGGGTATCGAGAACGCACTGTCCACGTTCATGGCGAGCATCGTCATGTCCGATATGCTGTTGGGAGTCGGCTTCTTGCACGGCTCGCGCATCTGGTCGTTTGCCGAGATGATGATGGACTGTGAAATTTTCAGCATCATCCACAAGACCATGCAGGGCATCCTGGTGGACGATGAGTCGCTCGCCCTCGATACCATCGCGGCCGTCGGCCCCGGCGGGAACTTCCTCGCGCAAAAACACACCAAAAAGCACATGCGCGAAATCTTCCTGCCGCAGTTCATGGATCGCCGTCCCTACAACGAGTGGGAAGCAAAGAAAGACGACGCCCGCGATTGGGCGCTCGCCAAAGCCCGCAAGACCCTCGCCGAGCACCAGCCCGATCCCCTCGACGCGAAGATTTCCGCCGAGATGGCAAAGATCATCGCCGCTGAGGAAAAATAACCCGTACACGGATTACGCGGATTTCACGGACTCACACGGATTTTTTTTAATTATTTCCGCGTCAATCCGTGTCATCCGTGAAATCCGTGTACAAAGAAAGAATTAAATGCGCCCCAAACTCGAATTCCTCACCCCCGACCTGATCTCCCGCATCCTCGACGAGGCCTTTCAACTGATGCTCAAACCGGGCATAAAAATCCAATCCACGGAAGCGCGTCAGTTGCTCGCCTCCGCGGGCGCGGACGTGGACGAAGCCGCGCAAGTCGTCCGCATACCGGAGAAAGCCGTCCGCGCCGCGCTGGAAACTGTCCCGTCGGAGTTTTTCCTCTTCGACCGGCGCGGCCAGCCCAAAGTCCGGTATGGAGGCGACGCGGTACACTTCGACCCGGGTTCGTCCGGCGTCCACATCCTGGATCCCGAAACGGGCGCGCACCGTCCGTCCGAAACGAAGGATTTGGCGCGCCTCGTCAAAGTGACCGAGATGCTGTCGCAGTACGACGCACAGTCCACAGCGGTGGTCTGCTACGAAATCCCGAAAGAGATCGGCGACCTGTGGCGGCTGTACGTGGTGCTGATGCTTTCAGAGAAGCCGATTGTGACCGGGTCGTTCAGCATCAAGACGCTCGGCTCGATGATTGACATGCTCGCAATTTTCACGGGTGGACGGACGGCGCTGGCGGGCAAGCCGCAGGCCGTCTTTGATGTATGCCCCTCCCCGCCGCTGATCTGGTCGGCGTTCGGCGCGGGCAACCTAATCGAGTTGGCACGCGCGGACGTGCCAGCCGAAATCGTCTCGATGCCGCTGGCGGGCGCGGGCTCGCCAGTGACGTTGCTCGGCTCCATCGTCCAGCACGCCGCCGAATGCCTGAGCGGGATCGCCATCCACCAACTCGCCCAGCCCGGCGCGCCCATCGTCTGGGGCGGCGCGCCAGCCATCTTTGATATGAGGAAGGGTGGCACTCCGATGGGCGCAGTGGAGACGGCCATGATAGATTCCGGCTACGCTCAGGTTGGCAAATCGCTTAACCTGCCCACTCATTGCTACCTGTGTGCGAGCGAAGCGAAGGTGATCGACGCGCAGTCCGGCCTGGAAAGCGGCATGACCGCGCTCATCGGCGCGCTGGCCGGGGTCAACATGATCTCCGGCGCGGGGATGCTGGACTTCCTCGCCTGCCAAAGCCCGGAAAAACTGACGATTGACGCGGAAGCCATCGGCATGATCCAGCACATGCTCAAAGGCATCACCGTCCGCACCGAGACGCTTGCGACTGCTATGTTCGAGGGCATCAACTTCAAGGCCGATTTCCTCAAACAGAAGGTGACGCGCGAACTCTTCGCTACAGAACAGTACCTGCCTTCATCTATTATTGACCGAGACTCGATGCGCGGCTGGCAGGAAAGCGGCTCGCTCGACACCTTCGCCCGCGCCAAACTCCGAGTAAACGACCTGGTCGCCAGGTACCAGCGCCCCGAGTCCGCGCTCGCACATGAGCAGGAACTGGTGGAATTCGTCACCGCCCTCGCGCGTGACGTGGGACTGGATGAGTTGCCTGAGGTTAGGTAAACAGGTAGACACGTAGACAGGTACACAAGTCCTGCTTTTACCTGTCGACGTGCGTACGTGTATCCGTGTATACTTCTCCCCATGCTCAACCTCGAAACCCTGCTCCGCGTTCCAGATATAGACACTCTCATCGGCTTCGACCTCTCGCCGGATGGCCGCCGCGTCGCGTTCGCGTGGAACAAGACCGGCCAGTGGGAAATCTACGAAATCGCCGATGTAGAGCAAATTGCCACATCGCGCTTTAGCGATTCACCAATTACCCAATTACCAATTACCAATCCACCAATTACCGTTTTGTCCTCCGGCCCCGGCGGCAAATTCGCGCCGCGCTACTCCCCGGATGAAAAATACATCGCCTGGGTACTCGACCTCGACGGGAGCGAAAGTTTCCAAATCGTTCTTCACGATCGCACGACTGGCGAAACCCGGAACCTCACCCCCAACATTGACTTCACCATTCAGCCATCCTTTGCCTGGGCACCGAACGGACGCCAGATCGCCTACCTCGCGGACAAAGCGGGCAACTTCGATCTCTACCTCTGCAATGTTTTCTCCTCTCTCCCACCGGGAGAGGGGCCGGGGGTGAGGTCCGACCGCCTGCTCTTTTCCCCGGGCGGGCCGGCCCATTTCGTCCGCTGGTCGCCGGATGGCAGTCACATCGCCGTCACCGCGGAAAAAGAATGGCAGGCCGATGGCACGTTCATCGTCCCGCTCGATGGCGGGGGAGTCCGGCGCGTCGGCGGGAACGAAAATCCCATTGACGCCGACCAACCCGCCTGGTCGCCCGACGGCTCAAAGGTGGCGTTCGCATCCAACTCCAGCGGCTGGACGCAGATCGGCATCTACCACCTCGCGGATGGCCGCATCGAATGGGTCACCGCCGATGAAAGCGACAAGTTCCACCCGGCCTGGTCGCGCGACGGAAAACGTCTCGCCTGGATTTGCAACCGCGGCGAGACGGCCTGGGTGGAGATCCGCTCCGAAAACGGGACCACGCGCGAGGTCCGGACTGAAGCGGGATTCGCGTACTGGCCGCAGTTTTCCGCAGACAGTCAGTCCGTCTTCTTCATCCATGAAAACCCGCGTCAACCCCCGGACATCTGGCTGGCCGCGCTCGACGATGGGCAGTTAACCCAGCTGACAAATTCCCTGCCCGCCGGGTTGGGCGTCGAGGAATTCATCGTCCCAGAGGCGGTCACGTACCCCAGCCTCGACGGGACGCCCATCCCCGCCATGCTCTACAAACCGAAGGACGTTGGGCCGCACAGCCCGGCGGTGGTCATCATCCACGGCGGCCCCGCCTTTCATTTGGCTTATTTCTGGAACCCGTTCCTGAGCCATCTCGCCTCGCGCGGCTGGACGGTGATTGCGCCCAACTATCGCGGCTCCACCGGATACGGCCGCGACTGGGTGGTCGCCAACCGCTACGAGATGGGGCGGCTCGACAACGACGACTGCGCCGCGGCCGCACTCCACCTGATACGCTCCGGCCTGGCCGACCCGGCGAAGATCGCGGTCACCGGGCGCAGTCACGGCGGCTACCTGACCATGACCTGCCTGACGCGCCAGCCCGAACTTTGGGCGGCCGGTTCGGCGGTGGTCCCGTTCCTCAACTGGTTCACCGGCCACGAGAATTCGCGCGAAGACCTGCAATATTGGGACGTCCTGAACATGGGCGATCCCGTGGAATATCACGACCTGTGGCAGGAACGCTCGCCGTTCTTCTTCCTCGAAAAAGTCCGCGCGCCCGTGCAACTGATCTGCGGCGAGAACGACCCGCGCTGTCCGCCGTCCGAATCGGTGGAGGCGCACCACAAATTGCAGTCGCTTGGCATTCAAAGCGAGTTGTTGCTTTACAAAGGCGAAGGCCACGGATTCCTGAAACTCGAAAACGTGATTGACTCGGAGTTAAAGCGAGTCAAGTTTTTGGCAAGAGTGTTGGAGAAATGAAAATTCTGAATTCAGAATTCTGAATTCAGAATTTTAAAGGAACACCATGTCTTTCACAGTAATTTCGCCCTCCCAGATTGAATCCCTCCACCACGCCACGCTCCGCATCCTGGGCGAGACGGGCGTTTCCATCAAACACGCGGGCGCACGCGACCTGTTGACTTCGCGCGGAGCGCGCGTCGAGAAGGAACGCATCCTGCTCCCGCCCGAACTTGTGGAGAAATGTATCGCGGACTCGGGCAAGCGCGTCTCCGTGCGCGGACGCGGCGGCGCGGTCAAGTCCCTCGGCGACGGCAATTTGTATTTCCACAACCTCGGCGGTGCGCGCGACGTGATCGAAGCGGACACAGGCCGGAAGCACCTCGCCACGATTCAGGACGGCCGCGACGCCACGCGCCTGCTCGACGCGCTGGAAAACTGTCACACCATCACGCCCTTCTTCACCCCCTGTGACGCGCCAGCCGATTTGATGTCCCTCGCCATGTACCGTCATGCCCTGCCGCACACCACCAAACCTCTGCAAGGCCCCGGCGTGCAGTATCCCGCTGAGGCGCGCGCCGTCGTCCGCATGGCGGAGGTGATCGGCAAACCCGAAGAAGTCCTCACGCTGGCGGTCTCGCCCGTCAGCCCGCTCACCATCCCCGACCACGAAGTGGACGCCATCTTCGAGATCGCGCGGCTGGGCATCGCCTTCGGGCCGCTTCCCTGCCCCACCGCGGGCGCGACCGCCCCGATGTCCATCGCGGGCGCGCTCGCCCAGCAAAACGCAGAGGTGCTGATGTGCCTCGTGCTGGCGCAACTCATCCGTCCCGGCCTGCCGATGATTTATTGCGGACGTCTAGCCATGATGGAACCGCGGACGGGAATCTCCGTTTGGGGAGGAGTGGAACTCGCGCTCGCCTCGTCCGGGACCGTGGGGCTGGGTCACCGTTATGGACTGCCGGTCAACGTCTACGGCTTTTCCACCAACTCCCACACGCTCGATATCCAAAGCGGCTTCGAGCGCGGACTGAACGCGGCCATCCCCGCGCTGGCCGGCGCGGACGAACTCTCCGGCATCGGCGAGATGGAGGCGGGCGTCAGCGGCTCCTTTGCGCAGATGGTGGCAGATAACGAGTTTGCCGCCAGCATTCTGCGCCTCCGCAAGGGGTTTGAAGTGAACGAAGACTCGCTCGCCGTGGAATTATTCGGTCCCGTCATGGACGGCTCACACAACTTCCTCGGCCAAAAACACACCATGAAATATCTCAAGTCCGGCGAAGTGTTGATGACCAAACTGGCCGAACGCGGCACTTGGGAATCCTGGGAAAGGGATGGACGGCCCGATCTCGCGCGCCGCGCACAATCCGAAGCGGAAAGAATTTTGCGCGAGCATAAAGTGGAACCGTTGGAAGATGCCCAGGAGCGCGAGTTGGACAGGATACTCGCGTCAGCAGAAGATGAGATGAGGAAGAAGTAGACACGTACACAGGTAGACAGGAATTCGCATTCACGTATTTACCTGTGTGCTTGTCTACGTGTTTACCTGTGTACATCCCCAAAGGAAACCAATGCTAAAACAAGCACACACCATCACAGAAGAACTCATCGAATGGCGGCGCGACTTCCACATGCACCCTGAAATCGGATTCGAAGTGCATCGCACTGCGGCAAAGGTCGCGGACGAACTGGAGAAGATGGGCTACCGCGTTACGCACGGAGTCGGCAAGACGGGCGTGGTCGCGGAGATTGGCGAGGGGAGTCCCGTCATCGCCATCCGCGCGGACATGGACGCGCTTCCCATCCTGGAAATGAACGAGACCGATTACGTTTCGCAGGTCGCGGGGAAAATGCACGCCTGCGGACACGACTCACATACCGCCATGGCGCTGGGCGCGGCGCTCCTTTTGAAGAAGGAACAATTCAACGGGCGCGTCCGCTTCCTGTTCCAGCCCGCCGAAGAGGTCGCGGACGAGGAAGGAAAAAGCGGCGCGCAACGCATGTCCGAGGACGGCTGCATGGAAGGCGTGGATTATGTCATCGCCCAGCATGTGGACCCGCACTCGGTGGTCGGCACGATCGGCATCAGTTCAGGTCCCGCCTCGGCGGGAGTGGATTCCTGGTTTGCAGAAATCCGCGGCGTCGGTGGGCACGGCGCGCATCCCGACAAAGCCATTGACCCGTTCGTGCTGTCCGCGCACGTCATCATCGCTTTGAATTCCATCGTCTCACGCCGCGTGGATCCGTTCGCGCCCGCAGTGGTCAGCATCGGCTCCTTCCACGGCGGATTTACCGAAAACGTGATTCCCGAAAGCGTCAAAATCACTGGCACGTTGCGTTACATGAACCTCAAGGTTCATGAGGAACTCAAAGCGGAAATTCACAGGTCTTTCGAAATTGCCCGCACGCTCGGCGGCGACTATTCATTGATGTTCGAGGACGGCGGTCCGCCCATGATCAACGATATTCATGTCTCTGCCCTGATCGAGCAGGTCGGCGTGGATTTGTTCGGCAGGGAAAACGTCCACGAAATTTCCAAAACGATGGGCGCGGAGGATTTCGGCGCGTTCCTTGAACATGCCCCCGGCGCAATGTTCACACTCGGGACGAGTGGCAACAACAAAACACAGTATCCGCTCCACCATCCGCACTTCGATATAGACGAACGCGCCATGCCAATTGGAACGGCAATGCTGGTGGAGACGGCGTTGCGTTTTTTGAAGGCCATGTAGTAACGACTTCAGTCGTTTGACGATTGAAATCGTCACTACATGGAACACGAACTATGTAACTACGAGGAACCATGCACACCATTTTGAAAGGCAAGACGAAGGAAATCACCATCGGCATTGACCGGCCGTTCGTCATGATCGGTGAGAAGATCAACCCGACCGGTAACAAGAAACTCGCCGCCGCGCTGAACGAGGGCAACTACGAATTCGCGGTCAACCTCGCCAAGCGACAGATCGCCTGGGGCGCGGACGTGTTGGATGTCAACGTCGGCGTGCCGGGCTTGGACGAGGTCGCGGTCATCCCGAAACTGGTCGAACTGCTCACCGTCGCCGTGGACGTTCCGCTGTGCATTGACTCGAACAGTCCGCAGGTGCTGGCCGCGGGACTCAAAGCCGCGCCGGGCAAGCCGCTGGTCAACTCCGTCAGCGCGGAGGAGAAGTCGTTGAACGGCATCCTCCCCATCGTCAAGGATCGCGGCGCGGCGGTCATCGGGCTGACCATCTCCGAGGGCGGCATCCCTAAAACAGCCGAGGAGCGCGTCGCATTGGCCGAAAAGATCATCGAACGCGCCGCCCAAAAAGGGATTCCGATTGAAGACATCATCATTGACCCGCTCGTGCTGACTGTCGGCTCGGACAGCAAGGCCGCGCTGGTCACGCTCCAGACCATCAAGTTGTTGCGGCGCGAGTTCGGCGTCAATATCAACCTCGGCGCGAGCAACGTCTCGTTCGGCCTGCCAGATCGTCTCACCGCGAACCAGACCTTCCTCGCCATGTCCATCGCCGCGGGCGCGACCTGCTCGATCACCGATCCGATCAAACTCGGACAGGGCATCCGCGCCGCCGACCTGTTGCTCGGCAAAGACGACTATGCCATGCGCTACATAAAATATTTCCGCGCCGCCGAGAAATTGAAGGAAGCGGAAGAGGTAAAATGACTCTTGCAATCCGTCATTGCGAGCGAAGCGAAGCAATCTCCTCGTAACAGGGGATTGCTTCGTCGCAAAGAACGCTCCTCGCAATGACGATAACTTTATAGGTACTCAACATGCGCCTTCTCATCCTCTCCTGCGAATCCCTCACCCGCGCAACCTACAGCGCGGCGGCGCGCTCACCCCACATCGTGGACGTGACCATCGTCCCGCGCAACCGCCACCAGCCCGCCGACATCCGCACGCGCTTGCAAACACTAATAGATGAAACCGAAGGCAAACATTACGACGCCATCGGCCTCGTCTACGGTCTATGCGGACAGGCCACCGCGGGTCTCACGGCACGCGGCACACAACTCGTCATCCCGCGCGCCCACGATTGCATCACGCTCCATCTTGGAAGCCGCGCTCGTCACGAGGCCGAACTCAAAAAAGAACCCGGCACTTACTGGTACGCGCAGGATTACATGGAGCGCGTGCAGGGCGTCAACGCCGCGCTCGCTATGGGTCAAGGCACCGAGGCCGAAATGGATGCCATCTACGACACCTACCTTCAAAAGTACGGCAAAGAAAAAGCCGACCGACTGATGGCGATCATGGGCGACTGGCTGACTCACTACAAGCGCGCCGTCTATTTGACAACCGACCCGAACGCGACCACCGCCGTGGAGGCGGACGCCCGTGCCCAAGCCACGAAACGCGGTTGGACCTTCGAGCGCCTCCCCGCGGACTTTGGGCTGGTCGCGCGACTCTGCAACGGCGACTGGGGCGAGGAAGATTTCATCATCGTCCCGCCTGGAAAGACAACGCACCAAACTTATGAGGAAGATATTTTGAAAGCCGTTTAGCGTCATTGCGAGAGCGGTGCTCTTCCGCTCGAAGCAATCTCCTCATTGGCGAGGGGATTGCTTCGTCGCAAAGAACGCTCCTCGCAATGACGGAAGTAAACCATGCCCAACACCTACCACCTCGACCTCCAACCCATCGGCAAACGTATTGACGTTCCCGAAGGAACCAACCTCCTCGACGCCTGCCAGCAGGCGGGCTTAGAATTGGTCGCCGTCTGCGGCGGCACGGGTGTGTGCGGCACCTGTCGCGTCCGCCTGTTGAAAGGGAAACTCACCGATTACTCCCTCACCGAACTTGCAGAGTTGACCGACGCCGAGCGCGCCGAAGGCTTCCGTCAGGCCTGCCAGGTGGAAGTGCTCTCAGATATCACCATCGAGATTCCACCCGAGTCCCTCAGCGCGCCACAGAGACTGTCCATCGAAGGCCGCGAGGCGGATTTCGAGTGGGAACATTCGGTCATCGAAACCTACGAGGTCGAAGTGGACCCGGCCACGCTAACCGACCTCCGTCCCGACACCACCCGCGTCCTCGATGCCCTGAGCGGAGGGTCGAGGGCAGTTCGAGACCCGCAGTCGAAGGGCGAGTTGCATTTTGATTCCGAAGCCGTCAAATCCCTCGCAACCACTCTTCGGGAAAACAAACGAGACAATAAATGGTGCTCCTTATTGGCTATCCGCAACGAACATGAGATCGTCGCCATCCTTCCGCCAGAGACCACAGTCTTCGGCCTCGCGGTGGACATCGGCACGACCAAAGTCGCCGCGTACCTGGTGGATATGGATTCTGGCGAAACGGTTGCCAAGTCAGGCGCGATGAATCCGCAAATTGCCTACGGCGAAGACATCATCAGCCGCATCCGTTACATCAACGATCATTCCGAAGACGGACTCAAAACCCTGCAAGCGCGTCTCATCGAAACGCTAAACAACCTGATTGACGAACTCAGCAAAGAAGTAAAGATCAGGCGGGAACAAATCGTGGAAGCGGTACTGGTCGGCAATACGGCCATGCACCACATCTTTGCGGGCTTGCCCGTCCGCCAGTTGGGAGAAGCGCCGTACATGGCGACGGTTGGCGACTCGTTGTCCATCAAAGCGCGAGACCTCGGGTTGAAAATCGCCGCGGGCGGGACGATCTATCTGCCGCCCAACATCGCGGGCTTCGTCGGCGCGGACCACGTGTCTATGCTAGTTGGCGCGGGACTCGAGGACACCGAAGAAACTGTCATGGCGCTGGACATCGGCACGAACACTGAGATCAGCTTGTATCACAAAGGCCGCCACTGGGCTACCTCCTGTCCATCCGGGCCAGCCTTCGAAGGCGCGCACATCGAAGACGGGATGCGCGCCGCCCCAGGCGCGGTGGAACGCGTCCGCATCGATGGCGACGAGGTGAAGGTCCACACCATCGGCAACGCCGACGCGGTTGGCATCTGCGGCTCGGGCATCCTCGATGCCATCGCGGAATGCCGCAAGGCGGGACTGCTCCAAGCGCGCGGCGCGTTCGCGGGGACGCACCCGCGTCTGCGCGGCTCGGGCGCCGCGGCCGAATTCGTCCTGGTGCCCGCCTCCAGGTCCAAAACAGGACGCGATGTGCGGATGACGCGTAAGGATGTCAACGAGATACAACTCGCCAAAGGCGCGGTCCGCGCGGGCGCGGAGGCGCTTCTCGAAGTCGCTGGAATAAAAGCCGCGGACTTGGATCAGGTCATCATCGCAGGCGCGTTCGGGACGTATCTCGACGTGGACAGCGCGGTGGCGATTGGCATGTTGCCGCGCATCGAGCGGACGCGCTACCAGCAGATCGGCAACGCGGCAGGGACGGGCGCGCGCCGCATGTTGGTCTCACGCAAACAACGCGATATTGCCGAGATGATTGCCCGTAAAGTTGAGTTTGTAGAACTCGCCAAACATCCGTCGTTTACCAAGATTTATTCGCAGGCGTTGTTGTTGCAAGCATAGCGCGCAAAACCCCGTTTCCTTGAAGAAAACGGGGTTTTGGATAAGGGAGCCTGATGGGTTTCGAACCCACAACCTCTTGATCCACAGTCAAGCGCTCTGCCGTTGAGCTACAGGCTCCGTGGGGCGGTGATTGGTAATTGGTTTCCGACCACAAGCGGCGGGATTATATCATTGCCACCGAATTTTTTGTAGGACAAATTGGCAATTAATTTTTGTAGAGCAAATTGCCAATTTGCGTTACAGGATTTTACGAATGACCTCCGCCGCCGCGTCTTTCTGGACAATGACCTGTTCGCCGTTTAACAGGTTTTTCACCGCCACCTGACCGTTCGCCGCCTCGTCTGGCCCGATGGTGACCGCGACCTTCATCTTCATCTTGTCCGCGTACTTGAATTGCTTGGGTAGTTTGGCAGGCTCGGGATAGACCATCACGTTCAAGCCCGCGCTCCGCAATTCTGTGGCCAGCGAGTTGGACTGAAGCCACAAGCTCTGGTCGAACACCGTCACCAGCACGGGCGCGGGGCTGGGGACAAATTCGGGCACAAGTCCGTTCTCCTGCAAGACGATGCCGATCACCACGTCGCCCATCGCGAAGCCCGTCGCGGGGAGCGGATTCCCGCCCACGTCCGCCAGCAGGTTATCGTAGCGTCCGCCGCCGAGGATGGCGCGCTTGAGCGAGCCACTGGTCTCGAAGGCTTCGAAGACGGTACTGGTGTAGTAAAGCAGTCCGCGCATGATGTTAGGATCGAACTTCACGTACTCCTTCACGCCCAGCGCTTCGAGCGCGGCGAAGACACGCACGAGTTCTTCGCTCTGCTTCCACAGGTCAAGGTTGCCGAGCAGGGATTTCAAACCTTCGAGTTGGCTTTGAGCCAAACCAATTTCCAGTGCGTTCGCTTCCCATTTGTCCGCGTCCATTTTGGTGCGGCGATCCACGAGGCCAGAGACTTCGAGCCGCTTCTCGGGGAGGATGCCGAGGGCGTCGAATTGGGAATCCATCAGCCGCCGATTATTCACCGAAACGGTAGCCCGCGCAGGGTCCAGCCCGACCGAGCGCAGGAACGTCGCCGCGACCGCGATCAGTTCCGCGTCCGCTTCAGGCGAGTCCGCGCCAAGCAGGTCAATGTTCCACTGGAAGAATTCGCGCGTGCGTCCCTTCTGCGGCGACTCATAACGCCAGAACGGGCCGAACGACCACCAGCGCACGGGAAAGGTCAACTCGCCCTGTTTGGCCGCGACCATGCGCGCCAGGCTGGGCGTGAGTTCGGGGCGCAACGCGATCTCGTCACCGCCGCGATCGGTGAAAACAAAGGATTGCTTCTTGACGAGTTCCTCGCCGGATTTAGCCGCGTACAGGTCAAGGGGCTCGATGAAGGGCGCGTCCCATTCCTGGTAGCCGAAGGCCTGCGAGGCGGCGCGCACTTTGGAATAGATAAAATTCCGCAAGGCCATCTGCTCGGGATAGAATTCGCGCGTCCCTTTGACGGGTTGGATTTTTGAAGGCATGGTTGCTCCGTTGAATTGTCCATCGCCCTTCGACTGCGGGTCTCAAAGAACATTCGACCCTCCGCTCAGGGCAGTGCGACTGACGCTCAAAATTCAATCACTGAATTTTACTGTACTTTTGGTATAATTTCAGCGAGACAAAATGAAATCTCGCGCCGTTCAAACAACTCGGTATTTTTTCTATCTGCTCGCCGCGCTGTGGCTTGCAGTCGGCATCGGCTACATCGCACGAAGCGACGGGAGCACGATGTACTGGATCATGGCGGGTTTGATGTTCGCCAGCATCTTCGTTTTCATCGCGCTGGGAGCGAACATTACAAGGAAACCCGTCTACTGGGTGGGCGTGATCTTCCTCGCTATCTGCATCATCCTGACTATCTTCGATCAGTTTGGCCTCGCGGATCTCGTCGCGCTGATCCTCTTTATTATTCCGCTCGTCATCATGCTCGCCAAACGAAAAGAATTTATCGCGAGTGCGTAGCGCAAGTCTGAGACTCGCGCTACAAAGCCATCGCAGCAAGGCGGATTGCCAATCCGCCCCACAATCCAGGAGACTTAATGAAAATCAACTACCAGGAAACCAGCAAAGACCTGCTGGCTCGCATTGACATCCACGAGAAATACGGCTCGGCCAACATTGACGAGTGGACGAACGGCCTACTCCGTCCGCAGGCGGGCATGAACATTCTCGATGTCGGTTGCGGCGCGGGCAAACTATGTTTCCTGTTCGACGATTATACTAAAGGTGCGGCCAAAATCACGGGCGGCGATTTTTCGGAGGAACTGCTCGACAAGGCGCGCGCCAAAAACGCGGAGCGCGGCTCGAAGATCAACTTCCAATTTCTGGACTTCAACCAGCCGTTCAACTTCGCGGACGGGACGTTTGACCTGCTGACGAGCGCCTTCGCCATCTATTACGCTTCCGATCTGGACTTTACGTTTGGTGAGGCTCACCGGGTGCTTCGCAGTCCCGATGCTCTTTCGGGAAATCCTGGCGGACGGCTTTTCGTCTCCGGGCCGTTGCCTGAAAACAAGCAGATGTTCTATGACATCATCAAAGAAGCGACGAACGCCGCCATTCCGCCCATGCCCGGGTCGAGTCGCTTCAAAGGCGATATCTTCAACACCATCAACAAAATCTTCGCGAAGGCCGAACTGCACAAATTCGAGAATCATCTCACCTTCCCCGAGGTCGCGCCATTCATTGACTATGTCCGCGCTTCGTTGAGCGAAGACCGCAAACTGTGGACTTCGATGTTCAACGGCAAGGAAGAGTACGAAGCGATGATCGGCAAGATCGAATCGGTCGCGAAGAAATGGTTCGACCGCGACGGCAAACTGGTGATGACCAAAGTTGTCGGCGGAATCTTGGCAACCAAATAACAAGATACCGTCATTGCGAGGGCGTACCCGCCCGAAGCAATCTCCTCCATTGCGCGGGGATTGCTTCGTCGGGAAGAACGCCCTCCTCGCAATGACGGGGAGACACCATGAACTTCTTCGGCAAACGCGTTCTCTTCCTCGGCGCCCACCCAGATGACATCGAACTGGGTTGCGGCGCGCTTCTGCATCACATCGTCAACCAGACGGATGTGCTGTGCGTCACGCTGTCCGACAACCAGAAGAATCCGCAGCTCAAAAAGGTGGTCGGGGAACTATATTCGAGCATGGCAATCCTTGGCGTACCGAAGGAAAAAGTTGTCGTGCAGGAATTCACCACGCGCAAATTCCCCGACATGCGCCAGGAGATCCTCGAATACCTGCTCGAACTGCGCCGCGACTTCAAGCCGGAGATCGTCTTCACCCACACGCGGCAGGATGTTCACCAGGATCACAACGTTGTCACCGAGGAAGCCCTGCGCGCTTACCGCGGCATCACTCTGTTGGGCTACGATGTGGTACGCTCGTCCTATGGTTTCTTTCCGCACTTTTTGGTTGAAGTCACAAAGGAAGACGTTGATAAGAAAGTCGAAGCCCTGTCGCAATACGAGACCTATCACGACAAATACTACTTCGATACCGATTTGTTGCGCGCTACCATGGTCCGCCACGGCGCGCTGGCGGAACGTCCCTTCGCGGAGGGATTTGATATTTTGAGGATCGTGGGAAAATTTGGAGAATAGGCAGAAAAGTTTTCTAGTCTGCCATATTTTTCGCGCCTCTCCAAATTGAGACAGGGTAATTCGGAATTACATCATCCACCGTAACTAGGGACATTCCATGCTCAATCGCCTGGCAGATCAACATACGGTCAAATGGATCGCGGTGAATAAGCGGAAGTTTCGCCAAGTGAGAAACAGCATTCTCATGAAGAGGCAGACTCTCGATAACATGGCGCTCCCTCTGAATCGGCAGATAGATTTCAGCGGGTTCTGGAAGGGTCAACTTCCCTATCTGTTGTTTGACAATCACTTCCCAAAGGGATACCACGCTTAAATACACTTCATTCATCGGGTCACGGATGCCATCGCGCATAGCTTCTGGGAGACGCTTCTCCCTGCCGATAAACCAAAGAAATACATGCGTATCGAGCAGTAATTTCATTTGAGTGTGACTAAAACTGGTTGATTTCAAGTCGTTCCGCCAGTTCCAG
>CAYJLS010000090.1:0-17884 GCA_964371065.1 uncultured Anaerolineaceae bacterium
AGACGCTCGCTTATCACCTGAGTTCGCCAACAGTATCTTCGCAAGTGACTGTCACGTTGAGGGCGGCAGGATGATGTGGCTGGTTGACCAGATTTTGCAAAGCGGCGTGGGCATTCTTTCTGAAGAATATGAAATGAGCTATTTTCCCGGCGACGATCTGCTTGCATATTTCCGTCCGCGCGGCCTGCCGATTGGAAACCTGACGAGTCAATTTTGGGCAAACTGCTATCTCAACCCATTCGATCATTTTGTCAAACGGAAACTGCGCTGCAAAGGCTATCTCCGCTACGTGGATGATTCCCTGCTGTTCTCGAACGATTTGGAATCACTCCACGACTGGCGGACGCAGGCCATTCAGGAACTTGGCCGATACCGGCTGACCCTGCACGAAAACCAATGCCAGCCGCGCCCGGTCACCGAAGGCATTCCGTTCCTCGGCTTCATCCTTTATCCCGATCACAGGTTGCTCAAACATCGCAAAGGCATCGCCTTCCAACGCAAACTGGCGATGCTCCACCGGGATTATCAGGCCGCCAAAATAACCTTCCCACAACTGGACGCCAGCATCCAAGGCTGGGTCAACCACGTCCGTTTTGCGAACACCTGGGGCTTGCGGCGTTCCATTCTTACCTCCATCCAAAACCAGGAATCCCGTCCTCTCGCGAAGACGGGATTCCGATTACTTAAACCGAACTCTGATAAAATAGTCGAAGGAAAGCGAGCGTGTAATTATGAAACAAAATCCATTACCCGAGCAATTGGATGAACGGATCGGCAAACTCGAAGAAGAATCGCGCCGCCTGCAAAAAGAACTGGCTGTATTACGTTCGGAAAAACTCGTCCAAATGTTGATGGAGATGGACGGTCCCGTCCCGCGTGAAAACCGCACCGTGATCCGCACCGCAAACGGGTTGACCGTCAACGGCACGCGTCTCACCTTATATTACGTCATGGATGCAATGAGGGAGGATAACTCCCTGAAAAATATCCGCGATATTTACGAACTGACCGATGAGGAAATGCTGGATATTCTCGACTATATCCATTTGAACAAGGAAGATTTCGAGAAGGAATACCAGCAGATTGTGAAATCTTCGGAAGAAAATCGAAAATATTGGGAGGAAAAAAATCAAGGATTGATGAACATAACCTATCAACAGCGGGAAGTGGTTCTTGCAAAACTAAGGGAGTGGAGCGTGCAATATCACGCCAGCCATAAAAAATGAAGGTTCTTCTCGACCATCACATGAAAAGGCCAGGCGTCTTGCTTTGGGGCGTCCTGGAAAATGAAGGCTGGCTCGCGTTGCTTGAAATTCCCATGTTGACATTTGCAGATGTTGGTTTGCCCATTAACAGCAATGATCGGGATGTATGGCGGTTTGTCCAGAAAAACCGCCTGATCCTTCTTACAGCGAATCGGAATAACGACGGTGAAGATTCCCTGCAACAAACGATTTGGGATGAAAATCAGCCGACTTCGTTACCTGTGGTTACCATAAGCGTCGTTGACCGCGTCGAAGAACGCGGCTACCGCGAACAATGCGCCGAAAGACTTGTGGAAATCATACTGAATATCGAAAACTATCTTGGGGCGGGGAGAATTTATATTCCTTGAGTTGTTGGGGCGCGTGTATACGGTCAGTGTGGGGAGGATGGTGCTTGTGAGGGAGATGCCTGAATCATAGACCCTAAAGGTTTCCTTCGTCAACTCGCGCCACGTCTGACAAAGCAAAGCCAAAAAATAGGACGAGCGTCGGCAGGGAAAACCTTTAGGACTTGTGTAAAAATAAGTTCCGTGTTTCCGTCAGCAGTTGAACTGCTGACGGCTCGCAGTGCAACTGCTCGCGAACTTTCAAATCGGACAGTTTGGCATAACGTGACGAAGGTCGGCGGGAAAAACCATCAGGGTCTCGAAGATCACTGAACACTGATCACCGATTACTGATCACTGATTACTGATTACTGATCATTGACCAACACCTCCGCCGCATTCAACACCACGTCCTCCGCAGAAAGGACGGTCGTCTCGTCCACCGGGACGCGCACCGTCAGCGGGACGCCCTGCCCCTCGAGCAGGATCCCGCCATCGGGGAGAACGAAGCGTCCCGTCGGGATTTGCAGGGAGAATCCCTCGGGCAGGAGGAACTGTCCGCCGGCCACGTCCGACAGCACGCCCGCCGAGGGGGATTGTCCAACCACGATTATGCCAGGGGCTTTGGAAAAAGCATAGGCTTCCAATTCACAGGCGTTCGAGCAACCAGGGCCAATCAGCAAAGCCAATTTGGCAAAATGGTACCGGTTCGCTTTGGGCAGGATCGTTTGCACTTCACCCTCACTTTCAAACTGGCCCGTCGCTTCATTGAAATATTGGAACTGCCCAAGCGGGATATCCTGGTCGCTGAGAAAACCGGCCAGGCCGAGCGGCGGGAGCATCGGGCCCGGCGTCAGGTTGACGACCACGCGCAAATCAATGATGACGGCGGAAATTTTGGCCGCTTGAAAATCCTTGAGCGCGCTTTCGAACAAACCGGCAATTTTTTCGCGATCATCGGACGTGGAGCGGATCTTTATGTACCCAACCCCGGAAGGAAGAACTTTGTATTCCACCGGCAGGGACTGGGCATTGTAGTTCAGGAAAACCGACGTGATGGCGAACGATTCATTTTCCCGGATCGCCGTCAGCGCGGCGGTTTGGGATTCTCCCCCAGGGTTGGTAAATGTGACCGCGGCCTCCGTTCCAAGCGGGACGCGCAACAGGTAGCGCGATTGCTGGTAGCGCAGGAAACTTTCGATGGAGGGCGGCGCGCCCCAGATGGAGACCGCCTCGAGCGCGGACGAAATGGGCTGGCCGCTGAACCCCGTCACTTGCGCGCCGGGCTGGATGCCCGCGCCCGCGGCGGGTCCGCCCGCCGCCACGTAGGTGACGAGGAGGCGGCCATCGTCCAGCTCGCGGACGGCGAATCCGTATCCGCCTGCAATGGCGGCCTGGAACAGCGAGACCTGGATGTCGCCGCCGCCGAGGTTGACGTTGCCGTCCCGGAAAGCCAGCGTGAAAGCGCGCAGGGCAAGAAAATATTTTTGCGGGTCGTGATCCGCTTCGGCCTGTTGGATGCGCGGACGGATGTTTGCGTAGAGCGCGTCCCAATCCGGTGGTTTGCCCGCCACACCGTTGAAGGCATACTCCCGGCGGGCGATCTCGAACACGTTGTCGAAGGCTTCGGTGTACGAGAGCGCGGAAAAATCGTTGGCCGTCGTCTGCGTCGCGGTCGCGCCGGGAACAGCGGTCATCGCGGGCGTTTCGATGGCGCCAGCGGAAGTCGGCTGGGGAGTGGACCGTCCACAAGCCGCCAGCAGGAAGATCAAAGTTGCGAACGCGCACAGGAAGAGAAACGATTTTTTCATGGATTGATTCCCAAAGTTTTCGTTTGATCTTTGCAAAAGTCCGGTAAATTCAGTAAATCACGATTTTAATTCAAAACATTCCTAACATCCCGTCATTGCGAGAGCGGTGTTCTTCCGCTCGAAGCAATCCCATCCAAACTGGAGATTGCTTCGCACAGAACGCTCGCAATGACGGTGAAATTTGTGGTTTACTGAATTTGGGAGGAAGGATTCCAAAAGTTGTACTTTTGGGTTTCGGAAGTAGAATTTCCTGAATCCAAATACGGCTTACGCAAGCGGCCTATTCTGTTCGAGGATTATACCCATTAAAAAAGCAGAGGCGGCTGTTCATGCCGCCTCTGCGCTACCCCAAAATCAAAAACTCAACCCGATCTGCGCCCAAACAAATGGAACAGGGCGCGCGCCACGGTGATGAGCAATAGCATGGCAGACATGACCCCGCCGATGGCAACGAAGAAAAACTTCCAATTGGCGATGCGTTCGGCGATCAGGCGCGGCTCCGGCAGGCGGACGCGCGCGCGCAGGCGTTGGACAATGCCCCGCGGCGGCGCGACCCGCTTCAGGGTCCCGGCCAGGTGCGCTTCGAGATCGGGGAAGGTCTCTTCGGGGGATGCAGTCAATTTACGGCGAGGCATTCTTCGAATCTACTCCGCAGGATACAGAATCAACCCGACCGTGCCAGGACCAAAGTTGATGGCGAGAGAAATCGCGAGATCGGCCAATTCCGATTCTTTCACATTGAGACTTTTCCTGGCTTCTTCCATTAACATCTTCGCCGATTCAAGGTCGCGGGCGTGGACGATGCCAAGCGCGACAGGCTGGTTGCCGACGGCTTCCTTGCCCATTTCGATGACGCGCGCCAGCGCGGCCTTGCGTGTGCGGACTTTTTCCACCATTTGGATCAGGCCATCCTGCAGGCGGGCGATCGGTTTAATGTTCAGCACGGAGGCGAGCGCGGCAGAGAACGCGCCGACGCGCCCGCTGCGCTTGGCAAATTCCAGGGTGTCGAGCGTGAGGATCAGGTGGGTTTTTTCGCGCATGGTCTCAAGATGTTTTACGATCTCGTCCACGCTTTTACCGGCTTTCGCCATCTTGCACGCTGTGCGGCACATGAAAGCCGTTCCCATGGAACCTCCCAGCGAATCGAAGGGAGTGATGTTGTATTCACCTTTGAGTTCCCCGGCGGCGGCCACGCAGGACGCGTATGTCCCGGAAAGTTTACTGGTAATGTGAATGGAAAGGATGGTCTCACCCTTCCGGTAGTTTTTTCTGTAAAACTCCGTGAATTGATGGGGGGAGGGCTGGGATGTTTTCGGGTGATTCTTGTTCGTTCCCACTTCCTTGTAGAACGCGTCAAAATCCATATCCACATATTCGATGAAGGTTTTCTCTCCAAAGTGAATGTTGATGGGGATGCTCTTGATGTCGTATTCATCTTTCCAGGCGGGCGGGATATCCACCGCGCTATCGGTCGCTATTCTCAACATGGCTCATTCTCCTTTATATAAAGTCTGGTCGCCGATCTCGTCGCGCAGGGACAGCAGGGTGCGATGGTACAGGCTCTTGACCGCGCCCTCACTGCGTCCCATGACCTGTCCGATCTCGGCGTTGGACATATTCTCGACAAATTTAAGGATCAGCAGGTTTTGCCGTTCGGACGGCAGTCGGCGGATGAGGCGCAGGAGCGCGTCCTGCTCCTCGGTGTGGACGAGGGCCGTCTCGGGGTGGTCGCCTTTGGCCGGCAGGATCGGGAGGTCGTCCAGCGGGATCTCCTGCTTGCGGCTTCGGTCGCGGTGCCAGTTGGCGACCAGGTTGTGGGCGATGCGATACAGCCAGGCGGAGAAGGGGACGCCGCGATCGGTGTAGTCGCGGATGTGGCCCATCGCCCGCTGGAAGACGCGCGCCGTCAGGTCTTCCGCGTCGTGGATATTTCCCGTCCGATAGTAGACGTAGTTGAAGATGCGTTCCGTGTAATGTTCGTAGAGCATCCCAAAGGCGTCTTTATCGCCTTTGGACGCGAGCGCGAGCACATCGTCTTCGTTGTATTCCGGTTCCGGCAAGGCTATAAAATCCTACCGGCGGGGTTTGAAAACAATAACCCCGCCGGATTTGAGAAGTTACAGTGAGTATAAAGGATGAAAGATGAAAGATGAAGGATGAATTACGAGGGAGGAAGGTTATATGAGCGCCGTTGCTGGCAGTGGCTTCTATGATTTTGATTTCCCCACCATAAGCTCACATCCAGCGACAAGGGATCGGGTTATTTGGGTTGAACCTCAAACATTTGGTGCGCCCTATAAAAATACACGTTGAACTCCATAAAAAAATTATACGCACGCCAAAGTGATGGGGTGTTCGCCTGTTCGGGCGGCAGTTGAACTGCCGCCCCATCGGTTTGGCGCGCTAATAAAAAATTGGTTTGTCCCAAGAGTACGGGCATATCGTCCGATTTCACCCAGGCGAAAACCAATTTCACAGAAGGGAAGGGATGAACTTCCCCTATCAAAACAATTCCCTTCGCTTCCAATGCCGCCAGACTCCCACCCAGTGTTAACGATGTGGCTTGTTCTTCCCAAGTCAAGCCAAGTTGAAGTCCAATCGAAAGAGGTAGCACACTTACTGTCGCTCCTGAATCCACCAACGCGGATACGCTCACAGACCTTTTCTCCGATCGTAGAGTCAAAGGCAGGTAAGGCATGAGGCTTGCTTCGCCCCAACTGCCATCGCTGACAGTGTAAGGAAATCTCTGGGAATCAGGCATGGGATTGTTTCGGCTTGTCGTTCTTAAGCAAATTCAATAAGGTAGCCGCCGCTTCGTAGGAATTGTAAGGCGACCAGATCGGATATTGTGCGTTGGGCTTGAGCAATAAGCCTTCCTCTTTCGCCAGTTCAACAACGAGGAACTGCATAACCCGCAATTTATCCGCGCGGTCAAGTTGAGTTAATTCAGTAAAAAGGTGTGAGTCGAGCATGGTTTGCCTCTTGCGTGAATTGTAAATACGACGGCGATGAAATTATACCGCCTTATTCCTTCCATTCCACAATTTCAACCATCGCCTGCCCTAAAACAAGAAGAGACGAAAACATGGTTGGTATAATAAACGATTGCGTTCGATTCGTATGTTTCCAGTCCATCGGCGAATGCTCATTATTGAAACAGATGTGCTATAATTGATTTATCCCAAGGAGTTCCATGTCTGCCAATGTCATTCGCGTCGTGGGCGCGCGCGTCCACAACCTGAAAAATATTACCGTTGAAATTCCACGCGACAAGTTCGTGGTCATCACGGGTTTATCGGGATCGGGCAAATCCTCCCTGGCTTTCGACACCATATTTGCAGAGGGCCAGCGCCGCTACGTTGAATCGTTGTCCGCGTACGCGCGCCAGTTCATCGGCCAGATGGACAAGCCCGACGTGGACTACATCGAAGGCCTCTCCCCCGCCGTCTCGATTGACCAAAAGTCCACCAGCCACAACCCGCGTTCCACCGTCGGCACCGTGACCGAGATCTACGACTTCCTGCGGTTGCTGTTCGCGCGCGTCGGCATCCCGCACTGCCCGGTCTGCGGACGCGAAGTGGTCAAGCAGTCCGCGCAGGAGATCGTGGACGCGGTCGAAGCGCTCCCGGACGGCACGCGCATCCTGCTCCTGGCCCCGGTCGTGCGCGGCCGCAAGGGGACGTACCAGGCCGTCTTCGAGGAGATCCGCAAGGCGGGCTTCGCGCGCGCCCGCGTGGACGGCGTCGTTCACTCGCTCGATGAGGAGATCGAACTCGACCGCTACAAGGTCCACACCATCGAATCGGTGGTGGATCGTCTTGTCATCGCGCATCCCGAAGACGCGGAAGAGAAAAAAGCCAGCCGCACGCGCCTGACGGATTCGGTGGAGACGGCTTTGAAGTTTGGGGATGGGTACGTTACCGTAAACATCGTAGAGAATAGAGAACAGAGAGCAGAGAGTATTAAGAGGGAAAAGGGACTAGTCTCTACTCCCTACTCTCCACTCCCTGATCTTCACTTCTCCGAGCATCTCGCCTGCCCCGAACACGGCATCTCCATTCCCGAGATCGAGCCGCGCACCTTCTCATTTAATACGCCGCACGGCGCCTGTCCCGATTGCCAGGGACTCGGCACGAAACTGGAGATTGACCCCGACCGCATGATCCCGGACCGCGAGCGCTCCCTGAACGATGGCGCCATCGTCAGCATGGAGTGGAGCGGCCCGAAAGAGGAAGGCGGCTATTACTGGCAGGCATTGCAAGCCGCGGCGCGGACCTACAAAATTGACCTCGACAAACCCGTCAACGAACTAACCAAAGAACAACTGAACATCATCCTGTATGGCACGGGCGAGAAGCAAGTCCAGATGGTGTATCACAACTCCAACGGCAACGAATTCAAATTCACGCGCGCCTTCGAGGGCGTCATCACCAACCTGGAGCGCCGCTATCGCGAGACCCAATCCGAATGGATCCGCGCCAAGATCAGCGAGTTCATGTCCGACCGGCCCTGCCCCACCTGCCACGGCAAACGCCTGCGTCCCGAAGCCGTCGCCGTGACGGTGGATGACGCGAACATCATTGACATCACGGGCTGGCCGGTCAACCGCACGCTGGAATGGGCGCAGAAACTCGGCAAGAAACTGAACGCGCGCCAGAAGGCCATCTCGGAGCGCATCCTGAAAGAAATCGTCGAGCGGCTCAACTTTTTGGTGAACGTGGGACTCGACTATCTGACCCTCAGCCGCTCCGCCACCACACTTTCGGGGGGGGAGGCCCAACGCATCCGCCTCGCCACCCAGGTGGGTTCGCGCCTGGTAGGCGTCCTCTACGTTTTGGATGAACCCTCCATTGGACTGCATCCGCGCGACAACAACCGCCTGCTGGACACGCTCAAGGGACTGCGCGACCTCGGCAACACCGTGCTGGTCGTCGAACACGACACGGACACGATCCTGACCGCGGACTGGGTGGTGGACCTCGGGCCGGCCGCGGGCGAACACGGCGGGCGCGTCATCGCGGAAGGCACGCCGAAACAGATCCTCGCGCACCCCAAGTCGTTGACCGGCGCATACCTGTCGGGGCGCAAGCAGGTCGCGGTCCCGAAGATGCGGCGGACAGGAAACGGCAAGTCGTTGAAAATCGTCGGGGCGCGCGCGAACAACCTCAAGGGTATTGACGTTTCGATCCCGCTCGGGAAGTTGGTCTGCATCACCGGCGTCAGCGGCTCGGGCAAGTCCACGCTGATGAGCAATGTCCTGTACGAAGCGCTGGCGGAAAAACTGATGGGGGCGCGCACGTCGCCCGGCGAACACGAACGCATCGAGGGCATCCAGCATCTCGACAAGATCATCAACATTGACCAGTCGCCGATCGGGCGCACGCCGCGCTCGAATCCCGCCACGTACACGGGACTATGGGACGAGATGCGGAAGCTGTTCGCGGAACTGCCCGAAAGCAAGGTGCGCGGCTACAAGCCGGGGCGCTTCTCGTTCAACGTGCACGGCGGACGCTGCGAGGCCTGCCAGGGACAGGGCGAGTTGCGAATCGAAATGCAGTTCCTGCCGGACGTGTACGTGCCGTGCGACGTGTGCCACGGAAAACGGTTTAATCGCGAGACCCTGCAAGTGCATTTCAAAGAGAACTCCATCGCGGACGTGCTGGCGATGACCGTTGACCACGCGCTCGGCACGTTCAGCGCCTTCCCACAAATGGTGAACAAGTTGAAGTTGTTGCAGGAGGTGGGACTCGGCTACGTGCGCGTCGGACAACCCGCCACCACACTTTCGGGCGGCGAAGCGCAACGCGTCAAACTGGCGAAGGAACTCTCGCGCCGCGCCACCGGGCGGACGCTGTACGTGCTGGACGAACCCTCCGTTGGCCTGCACGCCGCGGACGTGCATAAACTTATCGAAGTCCTGCAACGCCTCGTGGAGGCGGGCAACTCGGTGCTGATCATCGAACATAACCTCGACATCATCAAAGTCGCGGACTGGGTGATTGACCTCGGCCCCGAGGGCGGCGACCGCGGCGGCGAGTTGGTGGCTGAAGGCACGCCGGAACAGATTGCGAAGGTCAAGGGGTCGTACACGGGACAGTTCTTGAAGAGTCACATGAAGTAATGCGAGATAATATCTCGCGCTACTAACGCGGCAAAAATCCGTTTTTTCGTCTTTGGCGGAAAACGGGGTTCTGGTCATCGTGCCTACGCGCAGTTGTAGACTTACCCTCAATTCATAAAGTTCAGGTAGAATAACCGTTGCCTCGGGGAGGGAAATCCCTGCCTGAACGCCAAAAGGAAACACACCATGAACAAACCTGGAACCGCTTCCACTTTCAAGCCCCTGACACCACGCCGCAAACGCCCTCAAATGGGTCCGCGCCTCTTCACCATCGGCGCGATCGTGCTGGTTGTAATCGGGCTGGTAATCATCGGCACGTCGCTGATCGGGCCGGGAAAACCCATCAGCAATATGTTGGCAACGGACACTTCCACCCCCACCCTCACCTTCACGCCGACCAGCACCTCCACCCCGACGCCAACCTCAACCGAGACGCTCACCCCGACGGTCACCAACACACCCACGCCCTCCGCGCCCTTCCAATACACCATTCTGGAAGGCGATAACCTGTTTTTCATCGTCGAGAAATTTCAACTGGCGGATGACGGCATCCTGCTGATTCTCGATCTCAACCCGGCCATCGCGGAGGCCGAGGGCGTAATTTACCCCGGTCAGGTTATCTGGATTCCCAACCCAGACCTGCGACGCAATACTGCCACGCCCATCCCGGCAGACATGCCGCGCGGCACAAAACTCCAATACACCATCCTGCCCGGCGACACCCTGGCCGGCATCGCGGCCAAGTTCAACAGCACCGTGGACGACATCATGGCCTTACCCGAAAACAAGATCAAAATCAAAGATCCCAATGCCCTGACAGCCTACGATGTGATCATCATCCCGGTCAACATGGTGACTCCCACCCAAACGCGCAATCCAACCAGCACACCGGTGACCGCCACCGCCACCTTCCCGGCCACCAAAACGCCGTAAACGCTGGACAAACCTCGTTCATGCGGCAGTTGAACTGCCGCATGAACAACCAAAACGCCGTAAATGCTGGACAAATCCGCATTTCTCACGTAAAATCCCGCTCCGCACAAGCAAGTCATTTTTTGGAGGAACGTCCCTTGGCTAATATCAAGTCACAGATCAAACGCAACAAGCAGAACGAAAAACGCCGCCTGCGCAACCGCAACGTCCGCGGCGCGGCGCGCACGGCCGTAAAGAACGCGCGCGGCGCCATGACAAGCGGTGAAGAGACGCAAGCCACCGTCAAGGCCGCCATCCGCGTGCTGGACAAGGCCGCCGGAAAAGGCGTCATCCACCCGAAGAACGCGGCGCGGCGCAAGTCGCGCCTGATGAAGGCCATGGCAAAAGCGGCCAGCGCCCCGGCCATCGAAACAACGGAAAAGAAGCCCGCCACATCGTCCCTGAAAGGGAAAAAAACGGCAAAGAAATAACTGCACGCAGGAAGCGAGCGGGAGTCTTTCGACTCCCGCTTTTTTATTCCTGTTTTTTCGACCGTATAAATTCTTAACGCGAATACCGCGAATAGGCGAATGTCACGAATTCTCTCCAATTTCCTTCGCGGAAATCGTTCATTCGCGCAATTCGCGTTGAAAGATGTTGGGCAGAATCTAAAATGTACGGTAGCAAGTTCCTGTTATAATTTTCCCCAATGACCGACAACCTCCAGCAAATCATCGAATCGAAGATCAAAGACATTTGCGCCGCGCACGGCATCGCCCTCGCGCCGCTCAAGTGGCAACCCATCCCGTTCAGCGGCGAGTGGGGCATGTCCACTTCGTTTTTTCAGACCGCGGCCGATGAAGCGCGCGCGAGTGGTGTAAAGAAACCCGTCCCGTTGCGGGCGCAGGAGATCGCGAACCAAATCAAAGTCCAGATGGGAAGCGTGGAGGGAGTCAGCCGTGTCGAAACGGTCAAGGGCTATCTCAACGTTTACTTCGAGACATCGGATTATGCGCGCCGCGTGGTGGACGAAGTGCTCGCTTCTCGCGCGGACTTTGGGCGGGGCGCGGCCAAAGGGCAGCGTCTCATGGTGGAGTTTTCCCAGCCCAACACACACAAAGCCTTCCACGTTGGACATCTGCGCTCCGCGATCCTGGGCGACTCGCTGGCGCGCATCGTGGAATTCGCGGGCTATGACACCGTGCGCTCGAACTATCCCGGCGACATGGGACTGCACGTTATCAAATGGTTGTGGGGCTACCTGAAATTTCACAACGGCGAGGCACCCGAAACCGACATCACAAATTGGATGGGGAAAGTCTACGCCGACGCGACGAAGCGGCTGGCGGAGAATCCCGAACTGGAAGCCGAGGTGCGCGCCCTGTACGCGCGCTGGGACAAGCGCGACCCCGAAGTCGTTGCGTTGTGGGAAAAGACGCGCCAGTGGTCGCTGGACGGCTTCAACCAAATGTACGAACTGCTGGATATTAAATTCGACAAATATTATTTCAACAGCGAAGAGGAACAGCCTGGCAAGGAAATGATCGCGGATTTGGTGAAGCGCGGCATCGCCGTGGACGAGCGGCCCGAAGGCCCTGTCATCGTCAAGCTCGACGAGTTGCTCGGTAACAAAAACGAGAAGTTCCGCGTGCTGGTCGTCCTGCGCTCGGATGGCACCGCGTTGTACGCCACCGAAGACCTGGCGCTCGTCCTGCACAAGTTCCGCGATTATCCCGATATGGTTCGCTCGGTCTACGTGGTGGATGTGCGCCAGTCCCTGCATTTCACGCAGGTGTTCAAAACGCTCGAACTGGCTGGCTACGAACAGGCGAAGAAATGCGTCCATGTGGCTTACGAACTGGTGACCTTGCCCGGCAACGTGGTCATGTCTTCGCGTGAGGGCACGGTGGTTCTGCTTGAGAATCTGATCCGCGAGGCGATTGAACGCGCGAAGGAAGAAGCCAAAAAGAAGAATCCCAACCTGAGCGAGGAGCAACTGAACGCGGTGGCGAAGGCGGTTGGACTCGGCGCGCTCAAATATCCGTTGCTGGCGCGCGAGAATACCAAGATCGTCACCTTTGACTGGCAGTCTGCGTTGGATTTCAACGGGCAGGCCGCGCCGTATATTCAGTACGCGCACGTGCGCTGTAATTCGATTTTACGGAAGGCAAGTGAAGAAACGTTAAACGTTAAACGTTCAACGTTCAACTACGGTCTTGACCCCGCCGAGATCGAATTGATCGAAACGATCTCGCGCTTCCCCGCCGAGGTTCAGCGCGCGGCGGAGGAGTACAAGCCGCTCATCGTGGCTAGCCTCGCTTACGAAATTGCAAAGGCGTTTGCTTCGTTCTACGACAAATGCCCCGTGATCCAGGCCGAGCCGAAAGTTCGCGCGGCGCGCCTGGGGTTGGTCATGGCGGCTAGGCAGGCGATGGCAAATGCACTGAACCTGCTGGGCATTCAGGCGCCGGAAGTGATGTGAAAGATGAAGAATGAAAACAGGCTGGAAATCATCTATGCGTTTAGTTGGTTTCGTGGTCAACGGATGGGGAAACGGATAAGCGGATGAAAGACGGCAGGATGAGGAGTCGCCACATCCGTTTATCCGTTTTATATCCGTTGACCATTGTCCGCTGGCAGGATTGACCTCGCGCGGCGAGAGGCTAAATGATCGCCGGTTTTTTGAAGGTAACTTTGTGTATCATGTCGCGCTGGGTAAAAACGAAGAAGCTCAAAACCAAAGCGGAGCGGCTTCGGACACTGTCCCCGGCGGGACTGAGAAAATAGGAGAAAACCTATGGCAATCAAAACTCTCATCATGGGCGCGGCAGGACGTGACTTTCATAACTTCAACACGTTCTTCCGCGGCAACAAGGATTACGAGGTCGTAGCCTTCACCGCGACCCAGATCCCCGATATCGAGGGACGCCTCTACCCGAAGGAACTGGCGGGCGACCTGTACCCGAAGGGAATCCCGATCCACGCCGAAGAAGAGTTGCTTGATTTAATCAAGAAGCATGACGTGCAACAGGTCGTGTTCGCTTATAGCGACGTGCCGCACGAATACGTGATGCACAAGGCCAGCATCGTCAACGCCGCGGGCGCGGATTTTCGTTTGATGGGCACAAAATACACGCAGGTCAAGTCGACGAAACCGGTCGTGTCGGTCTGCGCGGTTCGGACGGGATCCGGCAAAAGTCAGACAACGAGGCGGGTATCCCTCATCCTGCGCGAGATGGGATACAAAGTCGCGGCCATCCGTCATCCCATGCCGTACGGGAATCTCGTCGCACAGGAAGTTCAGCGCTACGATAGTTACGATGACCTGGACGAGTACGATTGCACCATCGAAGAGCGCGAGGAATACGAACCGCACATTGACAACGGTGTGATCGTCTACGCGGGCGTGGACTACGAGAAGATCGTCCGCCAGGCTGAGAAGGAAGTGGACATCGTGCTGTGGGACGGCGGTAACAACGACTTCCCGTTCTACGTGCCTGATTACCAGATCGTGGTCGCTGACCCGCATCGCCCCGGCCACGAGACGAAGTACTACCCCGGCGAGACCAACGTCCGCATGGCGGATGTGTTCGTTATCAACAAAGTGGACACGGCCAACCCCGACGCGGTGATTGCAGTGCGCGAGTCCCTGCGGCTGTTGAATCCGAAGGCGATCCAGATCGAAGCCGCCTCCCCTCTGTTCGTGGACGATCCTGCCGCGATCCAGGGCAAGCGCGTTCTGGTGGTGGAAGACGGCCCGACCCTGACTCACGGCGAGATGGCCTACGGCGCGGGATTCGTCGCCGCCCGCCGCTTCGGCGCGAAAGAGATCGTTGACCCGCGTCCGTTCGCGGTCAAGTCCATCGCGGCGACATACGCCAAGTATCCCAAGACGGGACCGATCCTGCCCGCCATGGGCTACGGCGAAGCGCAGACACGCGACCTGGAGGCCACGATCAACGCCTCGGACGTAGATCTGGTCATTATCGGCACGCCGATTGACCTGACGCGCATCATCAAGATCAACAAGCCGTACCAGCGCGTCCGCTACGAGTTGCAGGAGATCGGCCAGCCGACCTTGCAGGAGTTGTTGATGAAGAAGTTTGGGAGGAAGTAGTCGGATGGTCGGATAGTCTCATAGTCGAATGGTCGGCCTGCCTCGCGGCGGGCCGATTCTTTTTCGAGGGAACAATAATGACAGACGAGCGTTTATAGTAAAATGGCAATCGAAAATGTGACCTTCTTTTTCCATTTTCCGAATTGACAACAAAGCATTCCATACGATCATTCTTTTCTGAGACAGAGAACGCAAAAGAAAGGAACCTCCATGGACGAAACTCCCCGAGGAAACATTCCTGTTTTTCTTTACCCGGCTGTTTTCCTTGCAATCCTGATTTTGGGAATCAACCTGGGGATTGTCCTATTGATCGAAGATCAACAATTGCGCAGTAGTCTGTTGGATGTATTTTCCCCGGTCGTTGATCTTTTTGCATGTGTAGCATTATTCATCGCCGCAAAAAATTCCGCTGTCCGTTCGAAGCGTATGGCAATGGCATGGAGAACAATTGCCTTCGCCATGCTTATTTATTCAATGGCAGATATAACCTGGGCAATCCTTGAGGTGGGTCTTAAGGTACAACCCTTCCCCTCGCTTGCAGATGCCTTTTATCTGGCCTTTTATCCCGTCTTCCTGATGGGAGTATTTCTCCTGCCGGATAAACCTGCCACCGCCAGCGAACAAATTACCAAGGTGCTGGATATTGGGATCGTCCTGCTGGCGGCCATTCTTGGGTTCTGGAATTTCCTGATCGGGCCGATCATCCTTTCCATTGCCGGTCAACCGTTGTTGGAACAAGCGATATTGCTGGCCTACCCGGTCGGCGACCTGGTGCTTTTCGGGGCATTACTTCGGATCATCTACAACCAATCCGAAGAACAGGATGAGACTTCGATCTATTTCCTGGTGGGGACTCTCCTGGCCATGATCGTCACGGATTCCATTTACAGCTACCAGTCCCTCCTGGCGACATACGTCAGCGGTGGGCTTGTGGACATTGGGTGGATCGTCACTTTCCTGCTCGCCGGACTGGCCGGGGTATCTCAACTGACGGCGATCCAGTCAACAAAGGGGATTCCAAAAACGCCCCGAACGGTGTTCCCCGGCAGATTGAAATCCATCGGCCCTTATTTGCCGTTTTTTTGGTTCGTTGGCGCATTTGTCCTGCTCATACAAGGAGGGCTGACATCCCTGCCAATGAGCTTTGTATCATTATCCCTGGGTGTCGGATGTGTCATTGGGCTGGTTATCGTCCGGCAAATTATCACCCTGTCTGTGAACAACCGCTTGCATGGCCAGTTGAAGAACACACTGGGCAGTTTACAAACCCAGACAATCGAGTTGGGGAAGGCGAACCTGGAATTACAGAACGAAATCGCCGAGCGCGAACGCGTCGAGAGGCAATTATCGTATAACGCCCTGCACGATGCAATGACCGGACTTGCAAATCGAACTTTATTTCTGGACCGTCTTGGACAGGCAATTGAACATACCAAACGCCGCGCCGAACATGCATTTGCGGTCCTGTTCATTGACCTGGATCAATTCAAAGTGGTTAACGACAGCCTGGGACACTTGCGAGGAGACCAGTTGCTCATTCTCGTTGCCCAAAGCTTAAGGGATTGTTTACGTTCGAGCGATACCATCGCCCGTTTTGGCGGGGATGAATTCGAAATCCTGCTGGATGTTACGGGCGCCGAAAAAACCGTCCTGACTGTTACAAATAAAATTCAAGAAGTGATACAGTCACCCTTCAGGATCGAAGAACATGAAGTGCACGTTACAGCCAGCATTGGTGTCCTGATGAGCCTGGATGGATATGATCACGCGGAGGACGTGCTTCGGGATGCGGATCTTGCCATGTATCAAGCCAAAGCATTGGGTAAGGGGCGCTTTGAAATTTTCGATCTCAATATGCGTACCCAGGCATTTTTGCACCTGGCAGTGGAGAACGAATTGCGCAGGGCGCTGGATAATCACGAATTCCAACTCTATTATCAACCGATCCTGTCCCTGGAGTCCAACCGCCTGGTTGGTTTTGAGGCCCTTCTGCGGTGGCATCATCCCATGCGAGGAATTTTATTACCCGAGGAGTTTCTTTCGATTGCCGAAGAATCGGGATTGATCCTGCCCATCAGTAATTGGGTTCTCAATGAGACCTGTTCGCAATTGAAGCAATGGCATGAGCAATTCCCCGACCTGAAAGACCTGACGGTCAATGTAAATATTTCCAGCAAACAGTTATTACAGCCGAATTTTATAGAAAGGATCGCCGCCGCGTTGGATGCCCACAAATTGAAGGCCGAATATTTGAAACTTGAGATCAACGAGGCGGCGCTAGTCAGCAACTACGCGAGAGCAAACGAGATTTTGGCAGAACTACATAACCTGGGGGTTCAATTACAAGTTGACAATTTTGGGAAAGGGCATTCCGCCCCCGGATACTTACACCAGTTTCCGATCACCACCATCAAGGTTGATAAATCCTTTATCGAGGGAATGGGAAAAGGGAGCGGGACCACCGACTTCATACGCGCGATCGTATCCATGTCGCGCGAATTGGGCATCGAGATCATCGCCGAAGGGATCGAGACCGGGGAACAGCTTGAGGAACTCAAGAAGTTATTATTCGATTTCGGCCAGGGATATTTGTTTTCCAAACCGCTGGACGCGGAATCTGTGGAAAAGATCCTGGCGAAGCAGGAGAAACGCTGACAGGTTTTCCGACACCGAGTTACAGGAGATCGGCCAGCCCGCGCCGGAAGATTTGCCGATGAAGAAGGTTGAGCGAAAACAATCGGCTGGTCTGATAGTCCCCTGGTCAGATGATCGGTGGGCTTGCCGCGAGGTAAGCTAACTATTGTTTCCCGAATTTTCTCCTCTGACATTCTCCCACCACAATTTCATGTTATCCTCCGCGCATAAGTTTGCGTGGAAAGAATTAGGAGTTTCCATGGAAAGCACACCTTCCGTTTTTACAACTTTGTTTTGCGTCATCGCGATATTCCTACTTTTCAGCATGGTTTTCCTTTCGGCCAGTATCCGCGTTGTGCCTGAGTACAAGCGGCTCGACGTATATCGCCTCGGGCGTTACATCGGTGAAAAGGGCCCTGGCCTTGTGTTGCTCCTTCCATTCGTTGATCGTGGGATCACAAAGGATTTGGGCGAAGCGAGTCCGACTCCCAGCCGCAGGTTGGCAGGTATGGTAGGCGAGACTCAGACCACGGTCTTTACCGACGGGAAGGTTCTGCTCAACAGCAGCGAAGTCTGGGACGCTGTCAGCCAGAAACCCATTTCGGCGGGACAGCGCGTGCGCATCGTCCGCATAATCCTTGAAGTGGAGCAGGAATAACTTTGGTTGGATTCAGAATTCAAAGTGACAGTCATCCCCA
>CAYJLS010000091.1:0-17571 GCA_964371065.1 uncultured Anaerolineaceae bacterium
CCTAACGTACGATACTGCCTCCAGCCTGGCCGATGCCGCCGCGTTCTATCGGGAACAAATCCCAAACCTAGGCTGGACATTGATTGGTGAGCCAGGCATAACTGAAACGAACGCGCTGATAGAATTTACGCGAGGGAATCAGACAATGACGGTTATCGTCACAACTGATGCGGGTGTGACGACGGTTACTATCCTCCTGGAGAATGCTCAGGAATAGGGAACATCCCGATTCGCCAGAATATTTGAAACCGTGAAATCAGCCCCGCAGGGCTTGAACCTGTTAACAAAGAACTCGGAGGTTTTCAAAACTTCGAGTTCTCGTTTTGCTTGGGGCGGGGCAGGGGTATTAGAAAATGTCCCTCGAAACCGAATCAACCTCCATTAGGCGCGAAGCGGCATCCTGTATAATCTCTCCGCAATGGACTTCACCCCCTCCCTCTCCCAACTCCCTGCCCCCTCCGCGAAACGAATCGCGTTGCGCGTCACTGCGCCCGCGGAACGCGCCTTGCGGCAGGGACATCCCTGGGTCTTCGATCAATCCATCACCGAGCAAAGTCACACCGGCGCCCCCGGCGACCTGGCCGTCATCTTCGATGACAAGCGCCGCTTTCTGGCAATCGGTTTGTACGATCCAACCTCTCCGATCCGCGTGCGCATTCTGCAATCCCGCGAACCTGCCACCATCAATGCGGACTGGTTTCGGAACAAACTCGTCAGCGCCACGCGCGTGCGCGCGTCGTTGGAAGAAACAAATACCACGGGCTACCGTCTCGTCCACGGCGAGAACGACGGTCTGCCCGGCCTCGTCCTCGACCGCTACGCCGACGCCCTCGTCCTCAAACTTTACACCCCGGCCTGGATTCCCCATCTCAAACAATTTTGCGACGCGCTGGCGCAGGTCAGCCCGGCCAGTCATTTGATTTTGCGACTCAGCCGCGCGCTCCAAAAGCAGACCGACCTCCTGCACGGTCTCAACGACGGGATGACGCTCTCGCTTCAGACTCCCCCGAGTCTGATCCTGTTTCGAGAAAACGGGCTCATCTTCGAGTCTGACCCCATCCACGGGCAGAAGACGGGGTTCTTCCTCGATCAGCGCGACAACCGCGCCCGGGTTGAGAAACTCTCCAAAGATAAATCTGTGCTGAATGTCTTTGCCTACACGGGCGGATTTTCCGTCTACGCGGCGCGCGGCGGCGCAAGTCAAATCGTCAGCGTGGACATCAGCGCGCCCGCCCTCGAAGCCGCAGTCCGCAACATGGCACACAACAAGTTGACAGTTCCCGACGAGACGATTGCCGAAGATGCCTTTGAAGTGCTGGCGCACATGGGGTCGCAGAAACGTCTCTTCGACTTGGTCATTCTCGACCCGCCCATGTTCGCCCAAAATGACAAACAAATCGAGGGGGCATTATCCGCTTATCGCAAGTTGACTCGTCTGGGGCTGGGTGTGTTGCGGGCAGGCGGCACGCTGGTGCAGGCGTCCTGTTCCAGCCGGGTGGACGCCGATTCGTTTTTCGCGTCCGTTCACAGGTCCGCGCAAGAAGCGGGGCGCGGCTTGACAGAGATCGCGCGTACCGGTCACGCGCTGGATCATCCCATCGGCTTTGCAGAAGGGGCGTATCTCAAATGTCTGTTCGCCATCGTTTCTTGAATTTGGGTTGAAAAACAACGCCGTGACCTGTGCATGGTCACGGCGTTGTCAATTCGCTCCAACAAGATACAGGGTGTCGTAACTTAAGTCGATTCCGCCATTTTCAAAGGTAAGCCAAAGACAGTAATCGTCTTTTGGTTGAACTGATTTAACGTAAGGATTCATTGGAAGTCGCCATTCTACAAACCCAGCGTATGTTTGAGCGCTTTGTCAACTTCTTTCATTGGAATTTTACCAATCACGCGGTCAATGGCTACTTCAGCGACTGTTGTGAGATTATCGGTCATCACTACAGAATCGGCCAGCAAGCCAGAGGCTTGACCGATGTGCGATTCCAACTCGATTAGCACACGGCTGGGATGGTTGGCGCGAAAGAGTCGACTCGTGATCATCGCGACAATGACTTGCGGCAAATCTGTGTTTAACTCATCCGCCTGGGTAACCAGCGCAGGGCGCGGTTTGGCTGTCTGCAAGTCGGAATGGGGAAATAACACCAGCGCGATGTCGCCGCGTTTAAGCGTGGATATAACGGTCATATGCGCTCATTTCTGGGCTTTCCCATTCTTCGGCGAATGAGGCGAGTTGGGCGCGCATGATGGCCGCCTGTTCCCTGCTGATCCCGCGCGCTTGCAAGTCAATTCCTTCTGAATCGAGAAAAGTGACAATGACGGGGGTCTCGTCGGGAATATCGGAAGGATTGTTCCTTAACACGATCTTTCCTTTGCGATATACGCCTTCAAGGGTGGTTAACATTTTTTACTCCTTGCTCATCAATGATTATAACGCACCTTGAAGTGTATAATCCCTCCCATGTTCGATTTCACCATCACCGCCCGGGACAACCGCGCCCGCACGGGGACATTCTCCACGCCGCACGGCACTCTCCAGACACCCGTCTTCGCGCCCGTCGGCACACAGGCCACCGTCAAGATGCTCACGCCCGCACAGGTTGCGGACCTCGGTGCGACGCTGGTGCTCGCCAACACCTATCACCTCTACCTGCGTCCCGGCGACGATCTCATCGCTGAGTTTGGCGGACTGCACCGCTTCATGAAGTGGCCGCGTCCCATGCTCACCGACTCGGGCGGCTTCCAGGTTTTCTCGCTGGCGCAAACCCGCAAAATTGACGATGAAGGTGTGACCTTCAAAAGTCACATTGACGGCTCGACGCACTACTTCACGCCCGAACGCGCCATCCGCATTCAGGAGAGTCTCGGCGCGGACATCATCATGGCCTTCGATGAATGCTCCGATCCCAACGACCACGAGTACAGCCGAGTCGCAATGGAGCGGACTCACTACTGGGCGGAGCGTTGTCTCAAAGCCAAGCGCCGCGCCGACCAGGCTTTGTTCGGCATCGTCCAGGGCGGCGTCAACGCGGACCTGCGGGCGGCCTCCGCTAAATTTATCGCTTCGCTCGGGACGCCCGGTATCGCCATCGGCGGTCTCTCGGTGGGCGAGACGAAGGACGAGATGCACGCCATGCTCGACGTGGTCACGCCGCTCCTGCCCGAAGACAAGCCGCGCTACCTGATGGGCGTCGGCACGCCCGAAGACCTGATCAACGGCGTGGCGCGCGGCATTGACATCTTCGACTGTGTCCTGCCGACGCGGCTGGCGCGTCACAACGCGGCCTTCTCTCCCGAGGGACGTCTCAACTTGATGAACGCGACCTTCGCCCGCGACGCGAGTCCCATTGACGATACCTGCGACTGCTACACCTGCAAAACCTTCACGCGCGCCTATATCCGTCACCTCATCGTGGCGAAGGAATTGCTGGCAGGGACACTTCTTTCAATTCACAATTTACGCGCGCTGATTCGGCTGGTGGAATCGATCCGCGGGTACATTGCCGATGGAACGTTCGAGTCGCGGGTCCCCGATTTGTTGGAGCAATGGAAGGGAAATGCAGAAAGAAATACGCCCGCTGAACCGTAGCGAGACTTTCAAGTCACAACTAGCGACATGAAAGTCGTGCTACATTTACCAATTACCAATTACCACCACTCCATGTCCCACCTCTCCTCCCCTCCCTCTGCCCCCGAATCTACCCTCCGCCTCGCCATCCTCGAGTGTGGACAAATCTGCTACGCCCGTCATCTGATGACCTCTAACGATGGCAACATCTCCGTTCGCTTGGATGAAAGCCGCGTGCTCATCACCCCCGCGGGTTTATGCAAAGGTCGCATGGACGCGGATGACCTGCTCATCGTTGACCTGAACGGAAACGTGCTGGCCTCTGCAAACGACCGCCGTCCCTCGTCCGAAACGCCGATGCATCTTGAAGTCTACAAACAGCGTCCCGACATCCGCGCCATTATCCACGCACATCCCATTTTCGCCACCGCGCTCACCGTCGCGGGACTCGACTTTCCCGATGATATATTGCCCGAGGTCGCGTTGACGTTGGGGCACGTTCCCGTCAGCGCGTACGCGACGCCCTCCTCCCACGAAGACGCGGAAGTCATCCGCCCGTTGATCCGCGAGCACAACGCGCTCCTGCTCCGTCAGCACGGCAGTCTCACCGTCGGGAAAAATCTCGAAGAAGCCTTGATCCACTTGGAGCGCATCGAGCATGTCGCCGAAATTTTCCATCATGCGCGCCAGTTGGGAAACGTGGCGCGCATCCCGCCCGAAGAACTCCAAAAGTTGATGAAGAAATGAGAACAATTTTTTGGGAAGATAATTTGGTCAAAATGATTGACCAGCGCCGCCTGCCGAACGCGCTGGAAATTCTCACCTGCCAGACGCACGCCGAAGTCGCGCAGGCGATTAAAGACATGGCGATCCGCGGCGCGCCCGCCATTGGCGCCGCGGCGGGATTCGGGCTCGCACTCGCCGCGCAGTCATCGCCCGCGCGGACTCCCGCTGACCTGCTGGCCGATCTCCATGTCGCCGCGGCCCTCTTGAGGTCCGCGCGACCGACCGCCGTCAATCTCGCTTGGGCGTTGGAGAGAGTACTGCGTAGTGCGTATTCCGTAAAAGACTCATTATCTGTGGATGACTTGCGGAGGCAAATCTTGTCTGAAGCCCAAAAAATCGCCGACGAGGATGTGGAGATCAACCAGCGCATGGCGCGTCACGGCGCGGAGTTGATCGCCGACGGCGACACGCTCATCCATCACTGCAATACGGGCGCGCTCGCGGCCGTGGATTGGGGCACCGCGCTCGGCGTCATCCGCATGGCGCACGAGCAGGGGAAGCGCGTCCACGTGCTGGTAGATGAGACCCGTCCGCGTTTGCAGGGCGCGCGTCTCACCGCCTGGGAATTGGAGCAATATGGCATTCCGTACGAGATCATCAGCGACAATATGGCCGGGCATTTCCTGAAAACGGGGCAGGCGCAAAAAGTCTTCTTCGGCGCGGACCGCGTAGCCGCAAACGGCGACGTGGCCAATAAGATCGGCACGTACATGCTGGCGTTGGCCGCGTTCGATAACCATGTTCCAGCCTACGCGGTTGTCCCAACCTCGACGATTGACCTTTCGCTGGCGCACGGCGGCCTGATCCCCATCGAAGAACGCGATCCCGAAGAAGTGCTGGGCCTCCAGTTTCACGGAGAACGTGTCGCTCCTAAAAATGCGCGGGCGCGCAACCCCGCCTTTGATGTCACGCCGAACCGTTTGATTTCGGCTATCGTTACGGAGAACGGAGTGGTTGTCCCACCGTTCGAGATCAATTTGAAGAAGACAGTTGAAGTAAAATAGCCTGCCCCGTCATTGCGAGACTGCTTCGCCAATGAACGGCAAGAATCAAAGGAACTCAATGACCCTCCTCCAATCCTTCCTCCTCGGCATCCTTCAGGGACTGACCGAATTTATTCCAGTCTCCTCCACCGCCCATTTGCTCATCGCCCAAAAATTGCTCGGCATTCCCGCGGACGAGGCGACCTTCTCGTTCCTCGTCATTGTCCAATTGGGAACCATCCTCTCGCTGATCGTTTTCTATTGGAAAGACCTGTTGCTCATTGCTCGTTCAACGTTCAACGTTCAACGGCCTGCCCTGAGCCTGTCGAAGGGTTCAACGCCCGAACGAAATCTCGGCTTCTACATCCTCCTCGCCACCATCCCCGCTTTGATCGCAGGCTATCTTTTGAAAGACGCCGTCGAAACGCTTTTCAAACAGCCCATGCTCGAAGCCTCCATTCGCCTGCTCGCCGCCGCCGTTTTGCTCACCCTCGCCGAGTGGCTGACCAAAAAGAATCGCGCCCTCGATTCGATGACCTGGCTGGACGCGCTCTTCATCGGCGTCATGCAAATCATCGCGGTCTTCCCCGGCGCCTCGCGCAGCGGCACGACCATCGCGGGCGGCATGTTCCGCGGCTTCGATCGTCCCTCGGCGGCTCGCTTCGCGTTTCTGATGTCCGTGCCGGTTATGCTGGCCGCAGGCGCGTACGAAATGCTGGATGTGATCCGAATGCCGAACCTCGGCTCGTTCCTGCCCCTGCTCGCGGTGGGATTCGCCGCCGCCGCCGTTGTCGGCTGGTTTGCCATCAAATGGCTGATTGGCTATCTGGGCAAACATTCGCTCTACGTCTTCGCCGCCTACTGCGCGGTCCTCGGCGCGCTCACATTCCTCTTTCGATAACCTCCCATGAATCGTCTCTTATTCATCTTTCTTCTTTCATCTTTCATCTTTTCCTGTACTCCCGCCAATCCAGAATCCACTCCTCAGATTGTAAATGTGTACGCCACCGCCTCCGCCTCTCCCTGGCTGGAGACGGTGTACGCCTGCGCGGATGAGCAATCCGTGACATTGAACCTGACCGCCGACGCGCCGCAGATTTTCCTGCGACTCGGCCCGCCTGACGAACTGACGACTCCCGCGTACCCGATTGACGTGGAGGATATCCTGATCGTCGCCGCCTCCCAAAGCCCGCTTCCGCCCCTGACCCTCGAGCGGGCGCGCGGACTTTTCGCGGGGCGCGGCGACCCGTCCGCGCAGGTGTGGGTCTACGCCTCGGCGGAGGAACCGCAAATGATATTCGAGCAGGCCGTGCTGGACGGCCGCGGCGTCACCTCGTTTGCGCGGCTGGCCGTCAGCCCCGCGCACATGGTCGCGGCCCTGTCCGCGGACGCGAACGCGGTCGGCCTCCTGCCGCGCCGCTGGATGACGGCTGGCTTGCGCGAACTGTTCGTCGCCGCCTCCGTCCCCGTGCTGGCGTTGACTCCCTCCGAGCCGACGGGCATCGTCCGCGATTTGATCGCCTGTTTGCAAAAATAGATGTAGCACAAACCCGCACCTGTGGTGGGGCAGGTGTTGCCAATTTGCGTTTTGCAATCGCGCACACGATGGTTGTCATGCGGAGTTTGTCATGCGGAGTCCAAAGTCTCCAGACTTTGGATGGGCTAGTCTTGGCGCAACCTCTGGAGATGTTGCAGTCCGTTGCTCTTCCATTTTGCGTTACAATTTATCCAAAGGAAAAACCATGCGAGCCGTAGACGTCATCATCAAGAAGCGCGACCGGGGCGAATTGACGCGCGAGGAAATCCGCTTTTTCGTGGACGGGATTGCCGTGGGAAGCATCCCTGATTACCAGGTTTCGGCCTGGGCCATGGCCGTCCTGCTCAACGGCATGACGCCGCGCGAGACCACCGACTTGACCCTGGCGATGGCAGACTCGGGCGAGACGCTCGATCTGTCGGGCGTGGTGAAGATCGCCGTGGACAAGCACTCCACCGGCGGCGTGGGTGACAAGACCAGCCTGGTTGTCCTGCCCGCCGTGGCCGCCTGCGGACTGCCCGTCGGCAAAATGTCCGGGCGCGGACTGGGGTTCAGCGGCGGCACGCTCGATAAAATGGAGTCCATTCCCGGCTATCGCGTGGATTTGACCATCGAGGAGTTCGAGAAGCAATTAAAAGAAATCGGACTCGTGCTGTGCGGCCAATCGAAAGACCTCGCGCCCGCCGACGGAAAACTCTACGCCCTGCGCGATGTGACCGGCACGGTGCAGTCCATTCCGCTGATCGCCTCGTCGGTGATGAGCAAGAAGATCGCGGGCGGCGCGCACGCGGTGGTGCTGGACGTGAAGGTGGGCAACGGCGCGTTTATGGAGAATCTCAAGGACGCGCGCGAACTGGCCGGCCTGATGGTGAAGATCGGCGAACTCGCCGGACGCAAAGTGGTGGCACTGCTTTCAGACATGAACCAGCCGCTCGGATGCGCGGTGGGCAACGCCCTCGAAGTCCGCGAGGCCATTGACACATTGCGCGGCGGCGGCCCCGCTGATTTCCGCGAACACTGCCTGCGCGTGGCCGTGCGCATGCTGATCCTGGGCGAAGTCGCCGCGGATGAGCAGGCCGGACGCGCCCTCGCGGAGCAATCCCTGGCCGACGGCTCGGCGCTGGTGAAATTCCGCCAGCTGGTCGGCGCGCAGGGCGGGGACGTTTCGTACGTGGACGACCCCGCCAAACTGCCGCGCGCCGCGCTCGTCCGGGCGGTGGACGCGCCTCGAAGCGGGAGCCTGTCACAGGTTCAGGCGCGCAGCGTGGGGGAGGCCTCCGTCGCGCTCGGCGCGGGACGCGCCCAAAAGGGCGATCCCGTGGACCACGCGGTCGGGTTCGTCATCCATCACAAGGTTGGGGATCGGGTCGAGAAGGATGAGCCGCTGTTCACCGTCCACGCCAGCGACCAAAAAAGATTGGACGCGGCCATCGCGAGCGTGCTGGCCGCGCACGTCATCGTTGACCATCCCGTGCCGCCGCTTCCATTGTTTTATGAGTAACCTCCTCCCATATAGTGACGATTTCAATCGTCTACCCAACGACTGAAGTCGTTACTACGTGGAAGCAAACCATGTAGTGACGATTTCAATCGTCTCCCAACGACTAAAGTCGTTACTACGTGGCGAAGTTTCAGGTAGCACATTTAAGTCCTTGCTTTATTTTTCAGAATAAGGCATACTTGGTTCAGGAGTAATGCCATGGCGAAAGTCCCCCTGCGAAAATACAACCATGAGATCGAAGCGCTCATCGAGCGCGGCCAGACGGACGAGGCGATCGCGCATTGCCGCCATATCCTGGCGACCTTTTCCAAACATCTCGAAACCTATCGCCTGCTTGGCAAAGCCTATTTGGAATCCAAGCGCTATCCCGAGGCCGCCGACATTTTCGAGCGCGTCCTGATGGCCGTGCCGGATGACTTTGTGAGCCAGGTCGGCATGAGCATCATGGCCGACGAACAAAAGCGGCTGGACGATGCCATCTGGCACATGGAACGCGCCTTCGAAAAACAACCCTCCAATGCCGCCATCCAGGCCGAACTGCAAAGGCTGTATGGCCGCCGCGACGGTCACGAGCCGCCCAAGATCCGCCTGACGCGCGGCGCGCTGGCGCACATGTATTATCAGGGCGAATTATATTTGCAGGCCATCAGCGAGGTCCGTTCGGCGCTGGCCGAGGACCCCACCCGCACCGACCTGCAATCCCTGCTGGCGCTGGCTTATTTCCGCTCCGGGCAAAAAGTGGAAACCTCCGAGACCTGTTCGCAACTGCTTGCCAATTTCCCTTATAACTTTGACGCCAATCGCATTCTCGTGGAAATCCTGCCCAGCACCGGCATGTCTGAAAATACGCAAGTTTACCGCCAGCGCGTGATCGAACTCGATCCCTATGCAGCGCAAGCACGCGGCTCGGTCTTCCAGGCGGGCGAAGCCCCCGACAACTCCATCAGCCTCGAACGCCTGGATTACAAAGGCCAGCCCGTGGAAACCAGCCCCGATTGGGGAAAATCCCTCGGCATCGGACTGGGCGCCGCGGCCGCATCCAACGCGCAACCCGACTGGCTAAAGACTGGCCCGACCGCCGAACCGGCCTCCCCCGCCTCCCAACCGTTTGCCCCGCCCTTTGAAACGCCTCGCGCGACGGTCGAACCGGCCGCGCCGGCCCGGAGCGAATCCTCCCCCCTGGGGGATGCCCAGCCTCCCGCTCCGGGTGGGGATTCCATCCCCGAGTGGATGCGCCAGGCGGGCTGGGGCGAGTCGTCCGGCACGTTTGACGAATCTGCCGCCGCCGCTCTTCCCGAGGATACCGCCGGGCCGGAATTGGCGAAAGCCGACCTGCCCGATTGGATCAAGTCCATGGCCCCGGCGGAGACGGAGCCGCCTGCCGCTTCACCCACTGCGCCTTCCGAGGACGAAGACACGCTGGAATGGCTCAACAAACTGGGCGGCGACAAGCCCTTCGACTCCGCTCCTCCTTCGGAGACTTTGCAGCAGGACAAGGCCTTCGACGCGGCCCTGGATAAGACCTTTGCCGACCTGCCCCCCGGCGGAGACGAATCTCCCGCGCCTTCCGGCGGCCTACCCGATTGGCTCTCCAACCTCGACCAGCCCTCGCAAGAGACTGCCTCCACCGCGACCGGCGCTGAGACTTCCGATTGGCTCTCCGAACTGGGCGATGCTGGCCAAGTGTCCGCTTCCGCCGCCGCGGCTGAAACCGCGGACTGGCTAGCCACATTAGATGAACCCGCCGATGCCGCTTCGCCAAGCGCCTCCGTGAGGCAGGACCAACCCGCGCAGGAAACCGCCCCTGCCGCCGAAACCGCAGAATCAGATTGGTTTTCCAAACTTGACCAGCCCATACAAGAAACCGCGTCTGCCGCCGAAACCGCAGACTGGCTGTCCAAACTGGATGAACCGTCCCAGGAGACTCCTCCTGCCGAACCTGTCGCTCCCGCGGCAGTCAGCCCGGAGGCGGGCATTGGCAACCTCGGCACATCCGTTGCCGAGCAGGACGCGGCCATGCTTTGGCTGGAGAGTCTCGCGGCCAAGCAGGGCGCCAAATCTGAAGAACTGATCACCAACCCGAACGACCGTCTCGAAAAAGCGCCTGAATGGGTGGAACAGGCCAAAGCCGCGGGCGAAGCCCAACCCGCCGCGCCCGCGCCGGTTGAACCCGAAGCGCCCGCCTCCGAATCCGCGTGGGCTGAATCCGCCCCGCCCGAACTGTCGGCGATGGATCGGACCGGCGTCTGGTTGCGGGAGTTGGAGGCGAAAGATTTCCAGCCGGAAAAACCCGTCGAGCCGGAACCCGCCGCGTGGTCGGGGGAGATCGAGGCCGCTCCGCCTGTCGCCGAACCGTCGGCTGAATCCGCTCCCGAAGCGGACCTGCCGTCCTGGTTGCGCGGTTTCGAAGCGCGCGAAGCCGCTTCCGCCCCCGGTTCCACGGATGAAATTCCCGAGTGGCTGAAAAGCGATGAACGCGAGGCGCCGGAAGCCCCCGTTCCCACGCGTTCCGCCGACTGGAAGATCGAGTCCCCGAAGGTCGCCCCGCAGATTGTCGCGCCCGAACCGAGACCCGAGCCGAGACCCGAACCGAGGCTCGAACCGAGACCCGAGCCGCGTCCCGCCGCAGTCCGCAAGCCCGAACCCAAACCCAGGCCCGCGCCTGCCGATAAACCAAAATTGAAACGGACGGGAATGTTGCCCCCATTAATTGATCCCAATCTCGCGCTGGCGCGCGATGCCATGTCGCACGGCAAGATCCCTGACGCGTTGCAGACCTATGGGACCCTGATTCGCAAGGGCAAACTGCTCGAGGACATCACCTTCGATTTGAAGGAGGCGCTCTACCGCTTCCCGGTGGAGGTGTCCATCTGGCAGGCGCTCGGCGACGCGTACATGCGCGCCAACCGTTTGCAGGACGCGCTCGACGCGTATACCAAAGCGGAAGAATTGCTGCGATAAATCGTAGGGCGAGATAATATCTCGCCTTACTAATTTATGGTTCTCTGGGATTGAGTGGGGATGCTGTACACGGATTATACGGAACACACGGAGTCCCACGGATTTTTTTTCATAAAATTTTCCGTGCAAATCCGCGGAATCCGTGAAATCCGTGTCCAAAAAGGATTGACTTCACTAAACCCCCAAAGAGCCCAAATTTAATTTGGAGGAATCTCTGTGGAACGAACGTTGGTACTTGTCAAACCGGATGGCGTCCAGCGCGGACTGATCGGCGAAGTCATCTCCCGCCTCGAGCGCCGCGGACTGCGATTGGTGGCCGCAAAATTCATGGCCGTCAGCCAGGAACTGGCCGAGACGCATTACGCCATTCACAAGGGCAAACCCTTTTACGATGGGCTGATCTCCTACATCACATCCGCGCCGGTGATGGCGATGGTCTGGGAAGGGCCGCAGGCCGTGGCCGCCGTCCGCCAAACGATGGGCGCGACGAAACCCGTCGAGGCCGCGCCCGGCACCCTGCGCCACGACTTTGCTCTCGAAGTGGGACGCAACCTGACGCACGCCTCCGACTCTGTCGAGAATGGCGCGCAGGAAGTGGATCTCTGGTTCAAGAAAAACGAACTGGTGAATTGGAAGAGGGAAGTGGATCGGTGGGTGTTTGAGAAGTAGGGGAAGAGAGCAGTGAATAGTAAGTGGTGAATAGTAATTCGTCCCGCAGAAGTAAGAGTCTGTGGGACGAATTTTTGTTTTCCAATCATTTGCATGGATAATCATCCAAATCATCCAGCCGTGGCGTAAACTTGCCTCGCGAGCAGGATGGAAAATGCTTGTTTGAGAGCACTACACGCTATCACAGTTTCTGCTGGATTTGGCACTAGAGCTTGCCGCAAAGTACTTCACCCTGTCTCGAATCGAGATTACATAAGTTGCATTCGATATCCTTACTTTTTTCTAGAATTTCTTTCTTTTAGTGTATTTTTCAATATTAAGGGATCTATTGTTGGAGGATGCCAAAAACATGCAGGTTCGTGCTCAAACGACAGCCCTTTTAACATGTGCTGAAGTTTTTCTTTAGAAATTCCAGTGAAGTTACTTATTTCGCTTATCCTGGATTTATTTACACGCTCAAAAAAGTCACAAATTTTTTCTACTTCGGATATATACAACTGAATTAATGGGTTTTCTTCATCTTCTCTTCCTTCGTTCGGTGAATGGCGGCGTCTAATCAGTTTTCTGATTATCCATAAACTAAAAACACCAGTTGCTGTACCCACCTCAATAAGATTTGCAACTATACCAAGTGTGTCCAATACACCAGATAATCCACCTTCCCCTTTTTGTGATCTTTTAATGTCTTCTTCAACTCCTCGAACAAAAAGCAAATATTCGAATAAATTCCTGGTTGCTGGACCCGCCATGTTAGAATCGTAATCTACAAATACCTTTCCGCTCTGGCCAAGTTGCATTTTACTAACTGTCTCAATCTCTTCTTGAGAAAGGATAGGATTTAAGTAATTGAGAACATTTACGGCTGATATCGAAATCCATCCGAGAGAACTCGTCCCTTGGCGAGGTGTTATTTTTGGCCTATTTGAGCTGGTTTGATCATCCGACTTTTTCATGTTGTTTATTTGCACTCCGTATAGGCAGGTAGAAGTTTGTCTGTGCTGTTGCGGTATGCGTTCGCGGCAACTTTCTCTCGGCATAGCTTTGCCTGTCGAGAATGAGGCGAATGCAAATATTGCTCGGGAGCAGTATCTGCGTAACATGCATGCAAAGTATACACCCACGTCTCACAAAACCCCATAAAATGCCCTCGGCGCTTTCCTCTCCACCACCTCCTCCGTATTCACCGCCAGCCGCAACAGCATGGACTCTTCCCACGCGCGGCTGATGGCTTGCATGCCGTACCTGTTCACAAACCAAGAATGACGGATAATGCCTTCGCTATCTGGCGCATATAAAGATCATCCAAATGTCCGAGAACCTTGTTAATCCGTTGTTTGTCTATGACTCGAATCTGCTCGCAAAGCGCTACTGAATCCTGACTCAAGCCTCCAACACCTGCAGGAACAACAACATGCGAAGGCAAAAGCGCGCGGCGAATTTTTGTGGTAAACGGTGCGATGATTGTATGGGGGCTGACTGTATTGGCACGGTCAATTTGCAGGATAACCGCAGGACGCACTCCCGCTTGTTCCGTGCCTATCACGGGGTTAAGATCGCACAACACCACATCGCCGCGTGCAACCGTCACCATTGGATTTCTCCGCGCGCCAAACGATCCTCATAATCTTCGAGATTGGGCAAATAGTCGGAGAAACCTGCTTCGGTGAGATCCAAAGTTTCAGTAAACTGATTCCACAATTGCCAGCGAGCGCTATCTTGTCTCAATAGCAAAAAGTCCACAAAGTCATTCACTTCTTCGACAAGTGGCTCGGGCAACTGACGAATTTTCGTCATCGTCGCATCATATACAGTCATGGCTTTGCTCCTTTCTCGGTTCAACGCTAAACGTGGCAAATCGGATTTAGCAGTATGGCGAAGTATAAACCCAATTACCAATTACCAATCCCCAATCACAAAATCCCAAAATGCACCTTCGGCCTCATCCTCTCCATCACCTCTTTCGCATTGACCGCGATCCTCAGCAACAGCGCCTCCTCCCACGCGCGGCCGATGGCTTGCATGCCGATGGGCAGTCCGCTTTGGGTGTAGCCTGCGGGGAAGGTGATGGCAGGGAGTCCCGTCATATTGGCGGCGGTGACGAAGCGCATGATGTCGGCCGTTTTCGAGAGGTCTGATTCGCCGTCGGGGAGCGCGCCTTTCAGGATGGGCGGCGCGGCAATGGCGGTGGTGGGCGTCAGGATCGCGCCCACTTGTTCGAAGGCTTTTTGGAAATGAGCGATCATCCGCGTGCGGACGCGTTGCGCCAATACGTAATCCAGGCTCGTGAGAGTGCGCGCCAGATCGAGCGTGAGGCGCACGTCCAGTCCGTGCTCGCGGTGATGCTCCGCGTGCCAGTAACTCACCGCCTGCGCCATCTCACTGATGATGGTGATGGTGTGCGCGATGCGGTTCATCTCCAGGTTCGGGATGACCACCTCGCGGATTTCCGCGCCGCGCGCTTTGAACTGCTTGAGCATGGACTCGCAGGCCGCCACCACTTCCGCGTCGGCGTGGCGAAACCACGGCCAGTACACGCCGAGTTTGAGTCCCTTCAAGTTGGGTTTGTCCCAGTCATCGAGCGTTGGCAGGGGTTGGTGGAGCGAGTTTGGGTCGCGCAGGTCGGGGCCAGCGATGACAGCGTAGGCAGATGCCAGGTCGGACGCGGAACCCGCGATCGGTCCGTTGTGCGCGACCGACCAGCACAAGGGCGCGGCGCCGCGCTCGCTGACGCGTCCGTAGGTGGACTTCAATCCGAACACGCCGCAAAACGCAGACGGGATGCGGATCGAGCCGCCGCCGTCCGCGCCGAGCGCCACGGGGACGAGTCCCGCCGCCACCGCGGTCGCCGATCCGCTCGAACTTCCGCCCGTGTAGTGATCGGTGTTATACGGGTTGCGCGTCGTGCCGTGATGCGGATTGAGTCCCGTCACGTTGATGCCGATCTCGTGCATGTTGGTCTTGCCGACGAGCAGCGCGCCCGCGGCTCGCATCCGTGCGACGATGGCCGCGTCCTCTGTCACCGGCGACTTGCCGAGGAAGGACGTGCCGACCGTGGTGGGGTAGGGAACCATGTCGATCTCATCCTTGACCGCGACGGGCACGCCGTCAAAGAGGCTGATCGGCCGTTTGGCTTTGATCCGCGCCCCCGCTTCGCGCGCCTGACGCATGACATCCTCACGATTGACGGCGATGAACGCGCGCAGGGGCGGGTTGGACGAGTTGCTGGCTTCGATAGCGTCCAGAACTTTTTTCGCCACTTCCTCGGGAGTTGTGACTCCGTCGCGGTAGGCTTTGGCGTAATCGTGGACGGTCGCAAAATGGAATCCGCTGGCTTTGACGGCGGAAGACTTCGGCCACTCCCTCTCAGGGACGGCCGCGTCCTTCGTGGCGGGCGCGCCCGCGAAGTGGAGCGGTTGCGGTGTCGGCGCTTCGTCCACGACTTGTTTGCGGAGCCAGTTGATGCCCGCGCTATCCAGCAGGCTTGGTGTCACCAATCCGCCCAGCGGTCCCTCCACGAGCGCCGCAAAAAACTTCAACATGCCTCCCGCCAGATAGGGAAGTTTGACGGATTTCAGATCGTAGACGTTATCCTGCTGAGATTTGTTGTCCATGTTTTCCTCTGTTTGATTCAATTCATCCGTTTTCATCCGTCATTGCGAGGAGGGTGCTCTCCCCGACGAAGCAATCTCCTCGCCGAACGGGGGATTGCTTTGTCGCTCTTTCCGTTCGCTCCTCGCAATGGCGGAATCAAACGGACATTATTTTTCAAAACCCAGTTTGCAAGGAGTCCTATCAATAAAAGGATTTTCCTTCGTGTTCCTTTGTGTCCTTCGTGTTTAAATGTTTTTTCAGCGCAGTCATTACTGCACTCTTAACAACACTTTCCCCTCCTGCCACAATTCCTCCAACCGGTAATAGTCGCGCTGGTCGCGCGAGAAGAGATGCACGACCACATCGCCGAAGTCCACCACCATCCAGCCGTCGTGGGACTGGCCCTCGATGCGGCCTCGCCTCTTGTTCTTTTCGTTGAATGTCTCTTGCGTAGATTTGGCCAGCGCGTCCAACATGCGGCCGCTGGTGCCGGTGCAGATCACAAAATAATCGGTAAAGGATGCGACTTCCCGGATGTCAATCAACAGGATGTCTTCGCCCTTTTTGTCTTCCAGGGTATCCACAATCGCGCGTGCCAGGTCGAGTGCGTTCAGTGATTCACCTCGTATTTGATGCCGTCATTGTGACCTTCGGGAAGCAATCCCCACTTCGTCGAGGAGATTGCTTCTCCGCTCGTCCTTCGACTTCGGGAGTACCCTCCGCTCAGGACGGCGGTTCGCAATGACGGATGATTACATGGTTTTCAACGGCGCGGAAAACAGACAAGTATATTCCGCGCCCGATGATTTCAAATCGCTTTTGAACATGTGGACGGCCGTCACCGCGGCCGCGCCGAGATCGCCGACTTGCGTCCGCTCGAGCGCGACGCGTACCCGTTGCTGGTCGCTCGTGCGGACCTGCTGGCGGACGCGGCCAATCGTCAGGTGCGGCGAGAAGGGACGCGTCTCCGACTCGTAGCCCAAACGCGCCGCGGCGGATTCGATGCCGCGTTGCAGGGACGCCAGCGCGGCCGGGGCCTGGATCCCGACCCAGATCACGCGCGCCCGCCGCGAGGTCGGGAAGGAATCGAGTCCGCCGATCTGCATCCTGAACGGCGCGCAACCCGTCGCCTCCGCCGTCAGCATCTGCGAGAGCAGTTCCACGTTGGCGGGCGAAACGTCCCCGATGAATTTCAAAGTCAGGTGCATGTTCTCGACCGGCGCCCAGCGGACGAGGTCGCCAAGCGCGCCGCGCAGGGACTCGGTCTGGGCAAAGATCGCTTGTCGGATCGGGAGGGGGGTTTCAACCGCGATGAAAACGCGTAGGAGAGTCATACGCCAGGCTGGGTTGGAAAGGCGCGGCTGTTGTCCCCGATCACCTGCTCGACAGCCTGCTTCAAGTCCAGGTAGCCCACGGGCTTGGTCAGGTACATGGACGCGCCCGCCTCCATGCCGGTGCGGATGTCGCTGGGCATGCTCTTGGCCGAGACCACGATGACCGGGATGTTTTTCAGTTCCGATTCGCGGCGCATGTATTTCAGCACCTCCAGCCCCGAAACGTCGGGCATCATCACATCCAGGATCACCACATCGGGCTTCTCCTGTGCGAGCATGCTGATGGCGGGCGCACTGCTGAACATCTTTACCACGCGGAAGCCGCTGACGCGCATCATTTCCGCGAAGAGTTCAGCGGCATCGGGTTCGTCTTCCACAACGAGAACGGTTTTTTGGGCAGGGAGCATTGTGCTTCAAAAATAGCACAAGATGAACGAATTGGCAAGAGGATATGATCGGCAGTAATCAGTGATCAGTGATCGGTGATCGGTGATCAGTGATCGGTACGTGGAAGTCGGGTTGGCGAGAGTCAGCCCGACTTTTTGGTTTCAGTAACGCAAATTAATTTTGCGCCACAGTTTCTTTCACTTAGGACTTGTGTAAAAATAAGTTCCGTGTTTCCGTCAGCAGTTGGACTGCTG
>CAYJLS010000092.1:0-17462 GCA_964371065.1 uncultured Anaerolineaceae bacterium
ACCACGGCCAGGAGATTGCTTCGTCGGGAAGACCGCCCTCCTCGCAATGACGGGGCAATCCAAAATCGTAAATCCTCACGGAGGCCACATTGAAAATCATTGCCTGCATCAAGCAAGTGCCTGACTCGGAAGCGAAAGTGAAAGTGACCGAGAACGGGCAAGTCACATGGGGGGAGGCGCCGCTGGTCATCAACCCGTTCGACGAGTACGCGGTCGAAGGCGCGCTCCAACAAAAGGAAGCCAACGGCGGGACGGTCACCGCGCTGTGCGTGGGTCCCGAATCCGCCAAGGATGCGCTCAAGCACGCGCTCGCCATGGGCGCGGACGAAGCCGTCCTCGTCTCTGACCCCGCGCTTGAAACGATTGACAGCGTCGGGGCGGCGCGCGTGTTGGCCGCAGCCATCGTCAAGATCGGCGGCGCGGACATGGTCATGTTCGGGCGGCAGACGCTCGACAACGGTTCGGGGCTGACTCCTCCGCAGACGGCGCGCGTCCTCGGGTGGCCAATGCTCGGGTGGGTCGGCCAGATCAAAGTCGAGGGCGGAAGCGTTACGGTGGAACGCGTCCTCGAGGAGGGTCGGCAGATCGTCAAGGCAGACATGCCCGCCGTGCTCAGCATTGTCCAATCCATCGGCGAGCCGCGCTACCCGTCGTTCATGGGAATCCGCAAAGCCTCGAAGGCGACGATCCCCGTCTGGTCGCTGGCCGACCTCGGGATCGGCGCGCCCACCGCGGTCGTCACGCGCGAAGCGATCATGAATCCGCCCACGCGCGAAACCGTCTGCGAGATCATCACGGGCGAGACCCCCGACGCCATCGCCGAATCCCTCGCTGAAAAAATTCTTGCGGAGAAAGTGCTATGAAAACCTGGGTTTACATTGACCACTTCAAGGGCGAAGTCCAGCCTGGTTCGTGGGAGGCGCTCGGCCTCGGCAAGACGTTCGGCGCGGTCAGCGCGATCGTATTTGGCGCGGGCGTGGACGCGGTGACGAAAGCCGCGTTCGAACATGGCGCGGATGAAGTCATCGTTGCGGACGACGCGGCCCTCGCGGACTATCGCGCCGAACCGTACGCGTCCACCCTCTCCGCGCTCGCTTCATCCCTGACCCCCGACCTGATCCTGCTTCCGACAACGGCGCGCACCCGCGAGTTATCCGCGATGTGCGCGGTGGATTTGAATTCAGGAGTGTTGACTGATGTTTCTGCGGTGGAAGTGAGCGGCGATCCTTCGACTTCGCTCAGGATTGTCGTGACGCGTCCGATCTACGAGGGCAAGGTGCTGGAGAAGACGGCCTGCTCGGGCAAGCCCGCGTTCGTGACGTTGCGCTCGCGCGCTTTCCCAAAACCCGCGCCCGAAGCGGGACGCACAGGCACGTTGACGAAAGCCGAAGCCAAAGCGGACGCGAAGTCCACGGTGGAAGGTTACTCGGCCACCGAGGCCGCGGTCAACATCGGCGACGCGGCAGTGATCGTCTCGGGCGGACGCGGCGTGAGCAACAATCCGTCGCTCGGCCTGGACGAGAAAGCCACCGCGCAAAAAGGTTTTGATTTGATTGGCGAGTTGGCATCCGTGCTCGGCGGCGCAGTCGGTGGCTCGCGCGCCGCGGTGGACGGCGGGTACATCACCTACGCCCACCAGGTCGGCCAGACGGGCAAAGTCGTCGCCCCCGACCTGTACATCGCCTGCGGAATCTCGGGCGCGATCCAGCATTTGGTTGGAATGCGCAACGCCAAACTGATCGTCGCCATCAACAAGGACGCCGAAGCGCCCATCTTCACGCAGGCACGCTTTGGCGTGGTGGGTGATTTGTTTACGATTGTCCCCGCGCTGACGGCGGCGTTCAAGAAAAAACTTGGTAAGTAGTAAATGGTAGGTGGTAAGTAACGGGTAATGAGATACCTCCTCGCAGGATGGGGCGAGGAGGTATTTGTATTTTGAACAGGTAAGATTCAAAATCTTTCCGCCATCGGCGGGAGGACTACGAACACAGACTACGAGAAACAGAAAACAAGAACTACCTTAAGTGTCCAAGAAGTGTTCAAGTTTCTCGTCAAGTTTCAATAAATCCTCTGCTGAAAGTATTATCAACGCTATTCCATGTTTGCTAGCTAAAACCCTCTTTTTTGACATTTTTTCTGAATACTCTTGCCTGTTCATCAATCCTGCATATTCAATTAATGTATTCTCAACTTCCCAGTCTGCACGTAATTTTCTCGCGGGATTTAATTCCCGATCATGCGGATAAAGAGGCTCCTTTTGATGAACGATATTACGATTAGTCAACCAATCATCAACAGTCTTCTCCGCGATGGAGGAGCACTCGTGTCCGTCGTTTGCCAGGCATCTTGTTCCGAAAAACAAGCGTTGTGTTCCATCGTCTAATATTCCTGCTTGAATAAGCGCCTTGAACCATGAGCCGAATTCACTTACGTAGAATTTGTACAATGGCATCTCTAAAAAAATTCTGGTGGCTTCGACTTGCTCTTCCTCCGTCAGAAAGAAAAAGCTAGGTTGAGCCATGAAGCTTGAAGATGGAACAAATTTAATTACCTCACAAAATTCCCTCAATATTATGAGCATTTCACTTGGTGGCTTTGCTGATTGCTTTGCAGTAACGTTTACTAAATCCGTACAATTGTTGCACAAAATTCTGTTGTACTTTGCTTTGATTGAAACTGACGAGCGAATGGACGATTCAAGAAATTCTTCACCACAATTCCTGCATTTTTTGTTAGCGCGCCAAAGTGCTGGGATGACCGCTGGGGTTAGGCGGCAGTTGAACTGCCGCCCCATCGGTTTGGCGTGCTAACCATTTTTTTATAGTTGGTTTGCGAACCTCGATGCGTAATTCTTCAATTCTTTCTTGAGCGAAACTTCCGAGGACGTTGTACCATATATGAGTATTCTTATTTTCGCAAGCCCTCTTGAATTTTTCAAATTTCTCTGTAGGAAGATATTCTGCTACTGCCTTGGCGACATAATAACTAGCATCCCAATGATATTGCTGTGTGAGTCTTTTAAGTATTTTGTCACACTCGTCATCCCATATTTCCTGAACTAAGCGCTTTTCTGTTCGAGTCGTCATATGTCTTATACCCAATTTTCGATTTTCTCTATTAATTCGTCAAGTTTTCTTTTTGTTTTTGCATTTAATATTTTTCGAAGTTTGCCTTCATCAAATGATAAAATTTTTTTTTCATATTGGCGAGCTTTTTCGACCTTATTATTTTCTGGAAAAACTGACCAACACATAAAAGTCTTTACACATTCTTCTATACATTTATCTACCTTCCAATAATATTTATTTTGAGTTTTACACTCTTTGATAACTTCATCTTTTCGCTTTTGGATTCCTTTTGTAATCTTTTTATTGTGAGTATCACTATCAACAATAAATGCCCAATTAGGATTCAACTTAAACAGGTCAATAAGTTTTGACGAAGAATCACTGTCCTTCCAACACCTTCGTATGCCAATATGGGATAAATTAGCCCCTCCATACCACATAATTTCATAATCTTTTCCAAGAGTTAGTTTCGGGGCCAGTATGTTCAACCAGCGACGAATATAAATAAGATCTGACGGTCCTTCAACCCAAACAATCCCATTAGGGTGTAATACATCAGATGGGGCGTGTCCAAGATCAAGCAACATATTCCAACTTTCAGAATCATTGGAAATAAGCTTTATTTCGGTGTTGTTTTTACTATCTTTGGACACACGGAACACTTTGATACTTTCATCGTACTTGTATAGCGTCTAAACGCATGAAACCGCCAAATATGGAGTAAAAGTGCCTAGCGCATTGTTTAGCACCGTATATGCTGGCGGTGCATGTGGCATAAAAAGTGCAAAACAGCGAGAAATCACCATATATAGGGATTTTTTTGACACGCTATACATGTACCTTTCATCTATACTAGCCAAATCCATAAGATATGGAGAATGAGTACTTATAAGGAATTGATAAGTGCCTTTTTGGGAGAGATATTTAAGATATTCTAGAAATTGCTTTTGCAAGCCAGGGTGCATACTGACTTCTGGTTCTTCGATTATTATCACAGACCCAGGTGGTCTCAACCGTATTTTTACAATCATGAGCAAAAAATTTGCTTTTCCATCGCTTTCTTCAAGAAACGGAATATTATTGCCATCAACGACATCATAGAAAAACCGATCCGCATACTTATTGACATCAGGGTTTTCAGGCGGTTCTGGACAGTTTCTCCCTAATTTGATATCTATTCTTTTTGCATCCTTGCGGATTATTTTCCAACTGTTACGAATTTCGGCATAACTTCTGTCTTGTTCTGGAATATTTTCGTTGATTTCCTCTCTATGTAAGTTATTAAATTCTGAAAATTTTCGCGGCAAGCCGATTGGATAGATGCGTTTTTTAAAGAAAGCATCCTCTTTTGGGTCTGGGTTACGTCTTACGCGAAGTTTAGCTTGCTCGCTTAATCGTTCTTCATAACAAAGCGATACAGTTCGTATTTCCCCGTTTATTTCTACGCAGATTTCTATTTCGATTGGTTTGTTGCCATGATTATGATTCTTCTCAATAGTTAATGTACCCTGAGAATTAAATGAGTGCCAGCCAATACAATCTCTAATTGCATTAAAAAAGTTACTTTTTCCTGACTCATTAGGTCCAATAAATATATTGATGTTTGACAAACTGGAAATATTCGCGCCTCTTCCATGACTTCTAGGTGCGAAAGAACGGTAATTGCTAATAAAAATTTCTTTGATTTTTACTTTTGTTACCATGACTGATTCTTGTCTAACTACGTCCGCGCGGCAGGTTTGTCGTCAGAGGCATGGCAGAGGAAGACGCGGAGTTTTCTCATAAAATCGGAATTCAGAAGGATGAATTATGAAGGAAGAAAACCTACCTGCGTGTTTACCTATGTACCTATTTCCCTGTATACGATTTCTACGCGTTCACTTTCTTCCACGTATCCGCCATCTTCTTCATTTCATCAATGTAATCAGGCCAGTTGTGGAGGGTCTCGGGGTCAAAGTCCGCGCCGTTCGGCCAGACGAGGGTGTGAACTTCTGGGTCAATTTCCACTTGGTTGAAAAATTTTTCATCCTTTAATGGGCTGTAGATTTCACCCGTCAAAATAGGATGAAAGTCAATTGTTTGCTTTGAGCCGTCATCAAAGGTTACTTGTAAAGTAAACGGGCGAACAGGCTCAAAGGACATGACACGGTAAATTTTGTGTTCCATCACAATTCTTGGTGTCGCGAAGGTTTACGAATTTGAAGGCCAGGCTTTCTGGCGAATGGATTCAAGCGAAACATTCCGTCCTGCCCAAAGACCTTTCAGGGCGAAAAAATCTTCCTCGTCAACCTGGGTTTTGGGCTTGGGGATGGTGAATCCGCTGGTGACAGCCTCAACGAAGTCCATGGCTTGGAGGAGTTCTATCAACGCCTGGGCTTTCCGTTTGTTTTTGACTTGGATGGTAATCTGTTCCACAAGAACCTCTGGCGAAATTATACACCACTGCTCGAAGTATTCTCCTCGTCCAGCCAGGGGTCAATCCACGGGAGGGATTTGAGGGAGGCGGATAACGTCCGCACGGCGGGTTTGTCTCCTAAAGACCTGACATGTCTCCGCGAAAGTCCGATTAATGTAACCCGTGTCCGCGCAAGCGTTCTGGTCGGTCATGGCGCGGATGAGACATGTCAGGTCTGCGCGGAGTGGATTTGAGGAAGGCGCATAACGTCCGCGCGGCGGGTATGCGAAGTGCCCGTCAGGGTATCGTCAGAGGCGTCCCACAAGAAGGGGATGATATGGCAGAGGAAAACACGGAGGCAGTCAGCGGATTTCATAGCGGATAAGCGGATTCTGGCGGGACGAGGGGTTAGTGAAGGATGAAAACCTGTCTACGTGTGTACTTGTGTACGTGTCTACCTACCCCTGATTCTATCTGTTTGGCGAGATTTGTCTACGGGTGAGAGTCAACATTCTCGCGATTGGCAACAGGGTTATAATTGGCACCGTTCAAACAACGAGGAACCTCCGTGAGCAGAATTACCGAAATCCACGCATTGGTGCGCAACGGACTCTATTATCTGACGGAGCACGCGGATGATGAAGCCGTGCAAGAAGGATTCGACATCTACGACATCGAGAACGGAATCCTGACTGGCAAAGTAAGAAGAACTTGGCCTAAAGAAGGAAAGTTCGAGGTGATCGGCAAATCACTGGATGGACGCACAATTGGAGCCATTTGCCGTCTCACCTTGGGCGGCAAGGTACGCGTCATTACCGTTTATCAGGATCAACCAAAATGAAAACTATGGAAACAACCAACTTCTGGCAAGGTGAAACCTGCGAATATTGCGGCGGTCAAATCGTGGAAAAGCGCGTAACCCTGCACCGCAAAGTCAAGGGCGAGTACGTTTTGATTGAAAACGTCCCTGCTGGCGTATGCACGGAATGCGGCACACGCTATTTTGCCGCGAATGTACTCAAGACGGTGGAGGAGAGTGTTCGCGGGCGAAGAGACATTGACCGTACGATAGTTGTCCCTGTGTACGCGTTCTAATCCGACTCGGCGTCAATCCACGGGAGGGATTTGAGGAAGGCGGGTAACGTCCGCGCGGCGGGTTTGCGAAGTGCCCGTCAGGGTATCGTTAGAGGCGTGGCAGAGGAAAACGCGGAGTTTACGCATGGGTTGAAAGTTGAAGATTGAAGGTTGAAAACCCGATTGTTGAACTGTTTACCTGTGTACTTGTGTAAGGTCTTGTAATATCGTACCTCCAAAGTCTTGAAAAATCGTACCTCTTGCAAGTAGTAACAAAGCACCTTAACAGTCTCATAAAATCATGCCTCCAATCATCCCATCCTAACGGAGAGGCCATGAGTAAAGCGCACATGTTGAGTGAGCATGAACGAGAGCGACTCTATCAGGGTCTATTGCAAGACAAGACCCACGAGGAAATCGCCCAGGAAATCGGGCGCAGTTGGTTGACGGTGAGAAAGTGGGCGCGGCGTTTTCACAAGCAGGGGTTGACTGGCTTGCAAGCGCAAGTGCGAGGTCGCCCAAAGGCGGATATCCTGGGAACGTATTCTGCCGAGGTTCGTGATGAGGCCTTGCAGCTGAAACAGAACCACAAGAAATGGGGGAGCACGACGCGTTCTGGTAGATTTGCAAAAACAGTTTCCGAACGAACGACTTCCCCATCCCAGCCGGTTGGCGGCCTTCTTCAAAGTGCGTTGTCCGGACAAGGTTGCCAAACACGAGAAACATTCAAAACGCCCGGCTTTGATCCGTGCCACGGCCGTTCATGAAGTCTGGCAGTTGGATATTCGCGAGATGGTTCGTTTGCAGGATGGAGATCTGGCCGCCATCTGCGATTTGCGCGACACCTACGGAGCGGCCATCCTGGCGAGCGTTGCCATATCCATCAAGAAGGGTGACAGTTTCCGCAAATTGACCTGGTTGGAACTCCAGACCATCTTTCGGCAGGGTTTTATGGAAATGGGCACCCTGCCCGATAGCATTTTGACCGACAACCAACTGGTGTTGATCAGCGAGTCATTTCCCAGCAAAATGACCCTGTGGCTGAAAGGCTTGGGCATTGCCCATCGCATTATTCGCCCGTATCGTCCCACCGACCAAGCCCAGATCGAACGCACCCACCGCACCTTGGATGGCTTTGCAGTGGACGATCAGTCTCTCCAGAACCTACAAACGCTTCAAGCCGCTTTGGATCGGGAACGTATCGTTCACAACACCAAGTTCCCGTCCCGCGCCAGCGATTGTAATGGTCGCCCACCTCTCGTCGCTCACCCGGAACTCCTGATCCCGCGCCGCCCCTATTCCACGGAAGAGGAATACCGTCTCTTCGACATCCAGCGTGTGTATGATCACTTGGCAATGTTTCCGCCTTTCCAGCGTCAGGTGCTGAGTAACGGGCAATTCAGCCTCGGGAGCATTCGCTATACCGCAGGCAAAGCCTTTGCCCACCGTTCCGTCTCTGTTTCTTGCGACCTCGTAACCCACGAATGGGTCATCTCCCTGCTGGATGCGCACGACGGCCAGAAGGAAATTGCGCGGCGAGCGATCAAAGGTCTCGACCTCTCCGTCCTGCCCAAGCCGATCCGGAAAATGGTTCCGCCTCTGCAATTGACCCTTCCCTGCTATACATAGGAGGTACGATTTTATGAGACTGTTAAGGTACGATTTTTCAAGACTTTAGAGGTACGATATTACAAGACCTTACACAAGTACACAGGTAGATACGCAACACACTCTCCTATCCCGCATCTCACTTTCATCCTTCATCTTTCATCCTTCATCTTTCATCTTTCCTCCCCACCCGTTATAATCGAAACATGCCCCCCAACAAACTCAATGACCTCGACTCGAAGACCTGGCTCAAGTTCCAGAAATCCTGGTTCATCCACAACCCGCCGCCGCGTAAAAAGGGAGTGTTGGTGCATCCCGCCAAATTCCCGGAGACGATGGCGCAGGAGTTCATCGAGTTCTTCACCAAAAAGGGAGGGACTGTGCTAGACCCCATGGCAGGGACAGGTTCGACTCTCGTCGCGGCCCTGCGCGCGGGACGCAATTCCTACGGCATCGAGCTGAATCCCAAATACGCGGAGATCGCCCAGCAGATCATCGCCGATGAAAGAGCCACCCTCGGTGAGTCAATCGAAAATCTAAAATCTGAAATCGTAAATGGGGACGCAACACACGCCGTCAATTATGGATTGCCAACCACTGATTACGTGCTAACCTGTTACGATGATCAAACTGAAATCCTGACAGAGGATGGTTGGAAACTTTTTTCTCAACTTCAGGAAGGCACAAAAGTAGCCACCCTTGAAGAAGGCAGGTTCTTACGGTTCAGAGAACCATTACGAATCATAAAAGCGCCCTATAATGATTCGTTATACACGATTCAAACAAAAACCGTAGATCTGATGGTAACACTCGACCACAACATGTATATCCGCAAACGCCGCTCAAAGGCTGGTTTTCAATTAATTCCAGCCCGCCAAATTATGGGTAAAGAAGTCGAGTATAAACTTGATGCGGAGTGGGAAGGCGAAGAAAATTTCACATTTTCCCTGCCGGGCGTTACAATTCAATGGAAGGATAGAAATCGAATTATCGATTATCCAGCGCGAGAAGTTCCAATGGATGCGTGGCTGGAATTTCTTGGGTATTGGCTTACGGAAGGCAGCGTCTATCCTAAGCAATATTCCATTGATCTGGCTACTGCCGATCCCGAATTGGCCCAAAGGTTTATGTGGGTAATTGAAGCCATTGGAGAAACGCCGAAGCGTTACCAGGGCGAGAATATTTTTCATGTAAAATTTAGTAGTCCAATCATAAGCCAATACTTGGCGCCTCTCGGTCACGCGGAGAAAAAATATATTCCACGCCCGTTACTTAATCTTTGCAAGCGCCAATTGGAGATACTCTATCAGGCCATGATGGCCGGAGACGGCGATAAAGTTGAAGAGCGGAGGTTTTGGACTTCTTCCGTACGTTTGAAAGACGATTTTCAGGAGATACTCTTGAAGATAGGATACGCGGGAGTATGTCAGGTAAGAAACCCTCAAGGGCGCGCTCATCCTGGTCCACATGGCAAGATGATTCACACTAATTTTCCAGCATGGTGTATTGGAATATGGAAAGAACGCCTCACTCCCAGAGTGTCTCCCGGACAAGCCAAGCGAAACAATCCGACCACACAAGTTCGCGAAGAAATAGTAGATTACAAGGGAAATGTCTATTGCGTTCAAGTCCCTAGCGGCGTTGTTTACGTTCGACGAAATGGCAAGGCAGTATGGTGCGGAAATTCCCCTCCCTACTGGGACATGCTCCGCGCCCGCGGCGCCGATACCCAAAAGAAACGCCGTTCCTCGCCTGCGTTGGATGTCTTTTATTCGGATGATCCCAACGACCTCGGCAACGTGGACGATTACGAAGCCTTCCTCGCCAAACTGGTGGACATCTATGCACGGTTACAACCGTTACTACGTGAAAAGGCTTATCTCACCATCATCGTCAAGAACGTGAAGAAGGGCGGGAAAGTTTATCCTCTCGCCTGGGACCTCGGCCGCGAGCTTGGTAAGGTGTACACGTTGAAGGATGAACGCCTGTGGCTTCAAGAAAATCAGCGTTTAGCGCCGTACGGATTTCACTCCGCGTGGGTGAGCAATACCTTCCATCACTATTGTTTGCAGTTCAGGAATGAATCATGAATCAAGAACCAAAAGTGGGCGTAGCAATCATCATTACCCGGAACGATCAAGTGCTTCTGGTGAAGCGTAAGGGCGTTCACGGCGCGGGGAGTTGGTCTACTCCGGGCGGGCATCTGGATTTCGGTGAATCACCCGAAGTTTGTGCGGCACGCGAGGCCAAAGAAGAAGTGGATTTGAATGTAGTGAACATCCGATTTCGGGCCATCACGAATGATGTTTTTGAGTCGGACGGAAAACATTACATCTCAATTTGGATGGATGGGGAGTCCTTGTCCGGGGAACCAAAAATTTCCGCTGATTATGAAGTGGCGGAACTCGGCTGGTTCACGTGGGATTCCCTGCCCGAACCCCTGTTTCTCCCGTTCGAGCATCTTCTCAACGGAAACAGTTACCCGCCAAAATAGAATTCTCCCATGCAAATCAACCTGCCCATTTTTGTAAATCCAAAATCCGCGTGGGTGAGCAATACGTTCCATCACTATTGTTTGCAGTTCAGAAACGACTTGCCCCCTGATGACTGATTACTGATTACTGATTACTGTGTTATCTCCCTCCGACCTCCTCCGCCTCCCTATCCCCCGCGACCTCGTCGAGGGTGGAATCGCGTACGCGGTGCGCTCGCTTCCGCACACGTACAACCGCATGGGCGGATCGCCTTACGATCGTCTGCGGCGCATCGTGGCAGGCGTGGCCGTGGAACTCGCCTTCCGCCGCTACCTCTCACAAAATGAAATCCCCTTCGACGTGAAAGGCGCGACGCCCTTCACCGACCCCGACCGGTACGATGTCTCGCTCGGCGGCCATCGCTGTGACGTGAAGTCCTTCCTACTCACCCACCGCGACCAGATCAGCCGCGTCCGCCGGGACCCGGGCCTGCTGCTCGACGCCCCGGCGCTCGTCCCCTCCGACCAGGATGCTGCCGACGGTCACTACGATGACGACATCTACCTCTTCGCTTTTTCAACGGCTCTCAACGCCGCCTCGCCACGTGACCTGCAAAAAGCCATCGCCGCGGGACAGCCCATCCACCTGATCCACGCCCTGCCGCGCGACTGGGCCAACCCGCAGTCGTGGTCTCCGCTCGGGCGACTCGCGCTGAAATCCGAGTGCGACGCGCCCGTCACCGTGGAACTCGGCGGGCAGACGGAGGACCGCGCCTTCGTCAGCGAACGGCTCGTCCTGCCGCCGCGCACGCGCGTCGAGTCGCAGACCGCGTATTTCTCGGCCGCGTCGCTGTGGGTGGAGAGTCCGCCCGATGGACGGGTGGCAACCCACAGTCCCGCGCGAGGCGAAACGCACGTGATCCATCCGCACGAGTGGGGCAACGTCTGGGTCTACGGCATGGACATCTTCCTGGCTGGCTGGCTGTCCCGCGCGGAATTCCGCCGTCGCGCCCATTCCATTTTGCCGGGGAGCCGCGTCTTTCAATATGACAAGACGCGCGTCAAAAACCTGGCCGTGGACATGTGCGAGTTGCATCCGCTCGGCGCGTTGTTGGAGAAGGTGAAAGAGTGGGAATCAAAAAAGCCCGCGCTGGGGCTTTGAAAGTGTGACCCTGGGGGGATTCGAACCCTCAACCAATTGCTTAAGAGGCAACTGCTCTGCCATTGAGCTACAGGGCCAAACGTGCGAGCGGTATTATACCGCAAAGAAAATATGCGTCAATGCAAATTGCGCGCGGCGACGTGGTTTTCTCAAAGTCAGAGGATTCTCAATGCGAATGACACGAATTTGCGAATGACGCGAATAAATCAAGAAAAATTTTCACTACCGTATCGCGGAACCTCAAAACAAATTCAAAACGCGAATTAGCTAATAGGCAAATTTCGCGAATGATTTTTTGAGAAAATTCGCATTATTCGTTCATTCGCGCTATTCGCGTTCCAAAGCCAGCAATTTGTCAAGCGACGGGAAGGCCATACGCGCAGCGAATGGAAGGCCCGATTTTCCATCCCTTACAACTAAGATAGGCAAATCTTAGTTTTGGCGCGCTTTGCGAAAATCCGATATAATTAAGTTACACGCAACGCGCGAGGAACCAAATGGCCAAACGACGCGAAAACTCTGCCGAACTGCAAGCCAAAATTGCCAGCCTTGAAAACCTGCGCCCCGAACTGGGCGAAGAATTCGTCAACCAAAAAATTGACGAGTTGAGGTCCCGCATCCTGACCATCCAGAACAGCGTGAGCGCCAAGGGACGCGGCCGCGCCGTGGGGCGCGACCAGTCCCTGCAAAGCGGTGACGCCAGCGTGGCCGTTCAGGGGGACGTGAGCGACAGCACCATCGTCCACGCCCAGACCGTTATCATCGCCAACCGCTTCTGGCGCGGACTGAAACCTGAACTGCCCGCCCCCGACCTGAAACAAGCGACGGCCTCCTACCTCACCTACCTGTTGGATCGTCACAACTACCTGAGCCTGAAAGGCATGGGCGTCTCGGATCGTGTCCCCTTGCGGCTGGCCCTGCTCGACGTGTACGTCCCACTCAAAGCGCGTCTCGAACTGCCCGAAGGCGAAACCTGGAAACGCGACCAAAGCCTGGCCGGGCGCGAACCCACCGACGAAGACCAGCAACCCCTGCGCCTGAGCGATCCCCTGCCCCTGCTGGACATTCTCAGCGCGCACCCCGGCATCATCGTGCTCGGCGACCCGGGCGCGGGGAAAACCACCTTCCTGAAATACCTGGCCCTGTGCCTGGCGCGCGGCGAAGGGAATCAGGTTGGCCTCGGCAACCGCCTGCCCATCCTCCTGCCGCTGGCCGCCTACGCCAACGTCCTCCAGAACGAAAATATCCGCCTCGACGATTTCATCGTCGAGTATTTCTCCGACATCGGCGCCGACAGCTCCATCGGCCCCATGCTGGCAGAAGCCCTGCGCGCCGGACGCGCCCTCATTTTGCTGGACGGCCTCGACGAGGTACGCGACCTGAATTTAAGAAACACCGTCGTCGAACGAGTGGTGGACTTTTACGCTTTCCACCACCACCCCGGCAACAAGTTCGTGCTCACCAGCCGCATCATCGGTTACCGCGCCGTGCGCCCCTCCGCGGACGGGTTGGTGGAGTGCACCCTGGTGGATTTCGACGACCTGGAGATCGAGGAATTCGTCCAGCGTTGGACAGCCTCCATCGAAAAACAAATCCAGGGGGACACCGCCGTTTCCCGCGGCGACGCCGAACAGGACCGCCGCGATTTGCTGGACGCCATCTACCAGAACGCGGGTGTGCGGCGGCTGGCCTCCACGCCTCTTTTGTTGACCATCCTGGCGCTGATGAAGCGACAGGGCGTGACCCTGCCCGAGCGCCGCGTCCAACTCTACGACCAGTACGTGACGACCCTTCTCTCGACCTGGAACCGCGCCCGTTCCCTGAGCGGACGCGCCCCCGGGCGTGACCTCGATGAACTACAAACCGTGCGCGTGCTGGCGCCCCTGGCGTTGTGGATGCACGAGATCAGCCCCGGCGTGGGACTCGTCAAACGCGAGGAACTGGGCCGCAAACTGGAGGAAATTTTCAAGGAGCAGGGCAACCCGTCCCCCACCAGCGCGGCGCGCCAATTCCTGCAGGATGTGCGCGACCATGCCGCGCTCCTACTCGAACGCGGCCCCGGGGAATACGGTTTTATCCATCTCACTTTTGAAGAATATCTCTCGGCGGTGGCGCTGGCCTTAAAAGGACAGGGCGACGCGGAGCCGATCGCCGAGATCCTGCTCAAACACGTGGGCGAGCAAGCCTGGCGCGAAATGACGCTGCTGACCATCGGTTTCCTCGGCATCCGCCAGCAGCTCACGAAGGTGGCGGGCGAGGTGGTGGAGCGCCTGGTGGACGCGAAAAGCGGCGCGCCGGGCGAGGCCATCATCCTGGCAGGCGACGCGGTGCTGGACACCTGGCCGAGCGGAGTCCCGTTGCAGAGCAAGGAGCGCGTCGTCCAGGCGCTGGCGCCCGCCATGCAAAACCCGGAAGTCCACCCGGACCTGAGGCGGCGCGCGGGACTGCTCCTCGGGCGGCTGGGCTGGCGTCCGCCCGACGTGGATCGTTTCGTGGAGTTCACGGCGGGAGAGTTCCTGTTCGGCGCAAAAAAGGAAAAGTCGAATATCCCGGACCGATTCTGGGTCGGCAAATATCCCGTCACCAACGCGCAGTACGCGCGCTTCGTGCAGGCGGGCGGATATCAAACCCGCTCCTTCTGGAGCGACCTCGGCTGGGCCTGGCGCTCCGGCAAATACGATGAACGCACGCTGGAAACTGTGGACCGCGACTGGCTCGATCATCGTCCGCAGGCGCGACGCAACGCGCCGTATTTCTGGCACAACATCGAACTGGGCAATCCCATCTTCCCGGTGGTGGGCATTTCGTGGTACGAGGCCGAAGCCTATTGCAACTGGCTCGCCAAGAATGTGGTGGCCGCGCCGGATGGTTACACCGTGCGCCTGCCGGACACGCAGGAATGGGAATACGCGGCGCGCGGCCGAAAGGGCAGTGAATATCCCTGGGGCGACGAGTTCGATAAAACCGCCGCCAATACCTGGGACAGCGACCCCGTCGATTCCGGGCTGGGCGGCACGACGGCGGTCTGCACCTTCCCGCAGGGAGCCAACCCCGCAGGCGTGTGGGATATGAGCGGAAACGTTTGGGAATGGACTTCCTCATGGTATGATGAAGACCATCGTTACCGCGTGGTGCGCGGCGGCTCGTGGATCGGCTACCAGTGGTTCGCGCGCACCACCTTCTGCAACTGGTCCATCCCGTTGACGTTCAACGACGACCTCGGTTTCCGCGTGGTCATCGCCCCGCAGAAAAACGCGTAAAGCGAGATAATATCTCGCTCCACTTCCAGGAGAGAATTATGCCTAACTCAAAAAAGAAACCCACCAGTTCGAAAACCGAAAATGTGGGACGCGACCGCATCGTCTCGGGTGGGGACCGGAGCGTCGTTGTCGGCGGGGATGTCAAACAAAGCGCGATCGTCACTGGTGACTACAACCGCCTGGATGCCGCCTACAAATTTGCTTCGATCTTCCCACAGATCGAAGAACTGCCGAACCTGTCCACAGCCGACAAGTCCGATCTAAAATCCGAACTGAAGACGTTCGAGGATGAGGATAAAAAGGGGCCGGAGTCCAACGAAGGCTTCCTGGCCCAAAAGTTGCGGAACGTCCGGCGCATCGCCCCCGACATCCTTGACGTGGCCATCGCGACCATCGCCAATCCCGCGGCGGGCTTTGGCATGATCGCCAAAAAAGTGGCTGAGAAGATGAAGAACGAAGCAAAATAGACGGCAATCAACAAAAGGAAGTTTTCGCATCGCGGCAGGTATCATACCCGCCGCGATGCTTATTTTTGCGGTATACTTATTGCAACTTCTTGCAATAAGGAATTTCCATGACCTGCGGCTCCTACCTGACTGAACCATTGCACGCGCGCGGCTTCCGCATGACTCCCCAACGGATGGCAATCCTGCACACCCTGCGCCACGCAGGCGGACACGTCTCCCCGACCGAAGTGTACGAACGGGCGCGGCGCGACCAGCCCAGACTGACGGAGACGACCGTCTACCGCACGCTGGAATTCCTGGCCGCGAACGGCTTCGCGCTGGCCGCGCACGTGGGTAGCGGCAAACTGGTCTACGAACTGACCGAGGAAAACCACCACCATTTGATTTGCCGAACGTGCAAAAAAACTGTGGCCGTAGATTATGCCGCGCTGGCGCCGCTCTATGAACAACTCAAATCGTCAACTGGATTCAAACTGAATTCGAGTCACGTTACCTTATTCGGTCTGTGTCCGGACTGTCAAACCAAGTTATAAAGGAGTAAACGGATGCACTACGCCCCTGCTCCCCTTCACATCCCGGATAATTTCCTGAGCCTGTTCATCGCCATTCTGTTCTGGGGAATTACTGCCAGCGCGGTGGGCATTGCGATTTCCAAAACGAATAAATCCCTCGGCGAAAAACAGATCCCGCTGATGGGTGTGATGGCCGCGTTCATTTTCGCCGCGCAGATGCTCAACTTCCCCGTGGCAGGCGGCACGTCCGGTCACTTTTTGGGCGGCGCGCTGGCGGCCATCGTGCTGGGGCCCTGGGCCGCGATCCTGGTGATGACCGCTGTCATCGCGGTGCAGGGATTGCTCTTTCAGGATGGCGGGCTGGTGGTGATGGGCGCCAATATCTTCAACATGGGCGTGCTGACTGCCATCATCGGCTTTGGCTTGTACCGCAGTGTGACGGGAAAAAGCAAAGGCCTGCGCCTGGCCGTGGCCGGTATCGCGGCGTGGTTATCCACGCTTGCCGCGGCGCTGGTCACCTCCCTGCAATTGTGGTTGAGCGGAACGTCTCAATTGCAGATCGTGCTCCTGCCCATGCTGGGCGTGCACGTTTTGATCGGCATCGGCGAGGCGATCATCACCGTCGCCGCGCTAGCCTTCCTCGAACAGACGCGTCCCGACCTGCTGAACGAAAAAGCGACCAGCGAAAAAGGCGGGCGCGGCTGGGTGGTCGGCGGCGTATTGGTTTCCCTGTTCGCCGTGTTGCTCTCTCCGCTGGCTTCGGCGGACCCCGATGGATTGGAGCGCGTGGCGAAGGAGATGGGCTTCCTGCATCTCGGACAGTCCGCGCCATTCCAAATCCTGCCGAATTACACCGTCCCCTTCCTGGGCAAGACTCCGCTCTCCACCATCGTGGCAGGCGCGGTCGGCGCGCTGGTGCTGTTAGGATTGATGATCGTCATTGGCAAGAGTTTGAGGAAGGTGGGGAGGTAGACAGGTACACAGGTACACACGGTTTGTGTATCAACCACTGATGACTGATCACTGATTACTGATTACTGAACCCCCATGCACTCCAACGCCTTCGATCGTTTCCACGAAGCCGAAAGCCGATTGCACCGCCTCGACCCGCGCGTCAAGGTGGTGGTGACGGTGCTGTTCATCCTGTCCAATGCCCTCCTGCCGGATGGCGCCTGGGCCGCGCTTGGGCTGGCGTGGATCATCCTGCTGTGGGCAAATCAGCTCTCGAACCTGGGTGTGGACTTTTCCTTTCGACGCTCGTTCGTAGCCCTGCCCTTTGCGCTGGCGGCGGTCTCGGCCATTTTTTCACCGCTGGGGAATCAACTGGCGGAGTGGCATGTCGGTCCGCTCGTGCTGATTCCCACCGACTACGGCCTGATCAAATTCGCCAGCATCCTCGTCCGTTCGTGGCTATCGGTGCAGGCCGCGATTTTGCTGGTGTCC
>CAYJLS010000093.1:0-17385 GCA_964371065.1 uncultured Anaerolineaceae bacterium
GGAGATTCTTATGGGTAAAAACGAATTCGAACTGAGTGTGATTTTCCCAGCCACAGCCGAGGAAATTTTTGACGGTTGGCTTTCCAGCGAGGGACACGCCGCGTTTACCGGCAGTCCGGCCAAAGTCGAGGGAGGAAGCGGGGGCAAATTCAGCGCGTGGGACGGCTACATCTGGGGCGTCACGCTGGAGACGGAGCGTCCGCGCCGGATCGTCCAATCCTGGCGGACGAGCGAGTTTCCAGAAGAGAGTCCCGACTCACGGGTGGAGATCCTGCTGGAAAAAGTCAAAGGAGGGACGCGGCTGACGATCAAGCACACGAACATCCCCGAAGGACAGACTGAGGAATACAAACAGGGTTGGGAGGATTTTTATTTCAAGCCAATGAGGGAGTATTTCGGGAAGTAGAGCAAATTGCCAATTTGCGTTTCGCTACTGTGCATCCGTCATTGCGAGGGCGGTCTTCCCGAAGCAATCCCTCCTTGCGGCGCGGAGATTGCTTCGTCGGGAAGACCTCCCTCCTCGCAATGACGGAAACAATGTTGTCGTAGTTTTCCTACTTCAGCAAATCCTTCACCATCTGCTCCGGCACTTGCACCGCCACCAGTTCGCCGCGCACGGTGACAACGCCGTTGACCGTGATCCATTCTTCGATAACGACCTTTCGACCCTTCACCTCTTTGACCTTGCCGCGGATTTCCAGCACAGGTCCCAGCGGCGTGGGCTTGAGATAGTCCACGTGCAGGGAGGCGGTGAGATAACGAAGCGGGGGTTCGGAATCCATCTCGCGGCCCTCGGCGCGATAGCCAGCCGCGGCCGCGGTGCCGGTTCCGTGACAGTCAACCAGCGAGGCGAGCAATCCCCCGTAAACGTATCCGGGCAGGGCGGTGTGAAATGGCTTGGGCTGGAAATGTGCGACCGATTCATCCCCATCCCAATAACTTTTGATCTGGTGGCCGAGTTCGTTCTGGCTTCCACAGCCATAGCAAACGGCGAAATAATCGGGGTAATAATCCTGAAAGGCTTTTTCAGACATGGCAGTGAAGCACTCCTCGTTTAATGTTGAGCGAGATACTATCTCGCTTTACGGTGTTGCAGTGGCGGGGGTGGGGCTGAGAGTGGCGGGAGGCAAAGGCGTGGCAGGCGCATCCCCCTCCACCGTGAAGGAGCCGTCGCGTTTGAAATCCACACCGACGAAAATTTGCACGGTGTACACACCCGGTTGCCAGCCGCCCGCCGGGGAGGCGCATTCGCTGTAATAATAGCCGCCCGTGCCGCCGTCCCAAGGATAACTTTCGTGGAACACGTATTCCCCGTTGCGGTACCAGACCGCGCTCCACTGCGCGCCGGGCATCATCTTATCGTACGAGAAGGAAGCATAAACCACCGGGATCGGGTTGCGAAACAGGGTCGAGGGCGAGACTGGCAGGGAATTCTGCAACTTGGTGTCAAACACCAGCGGGCTGATGGCCGCGTCGGGGTTGGGTGTGACCACGCTGACGAACTGCGCCTCCACCACCAGCGGCAGGAACGGGGTGGCCGTCCCCGTCGGCGTGTCGGACACCAGCGGCGTATCGGTGATGGTGGGTGTCAGCGTGATGGTGGGAGAAACGGTAATGGTGGGAACAACTGAGGGGGTGAGCGTGGGCGCGACCGTTGGCGAGGGTGGGAAATATTGGAAGACGAGGGGCGTCCCGACGGTGGGAAGCAGGATGGAGACGATGACCAGCAACAACGCGCCCCCGAACATCCACCACGCGCTCGCGATGCGCGACTGGCGCAGGCGGTAAAAGGTCAACTTGCGGGCGGCTTGAAGCGTGAGCAGTCCATTCCGCGCAACCAGCAAAGCGCCCAACACAAGGAGAATAGCGGCGGTAAGGATGCCAGTACGAATGTCCATAAGATGATTATAGCACTGCCTTTCCAGGTATTATTTTGCAGGCGTGGCGGACGGCGTGCGGGAAGGGGTAGCGGTGGGAGTCGGCGTGTTCGGCGCGACCCGGCTCGAGGTCCAGGTGGGACTCGGCGTGCTTGTACTGAGCGCAGTCGAAGTGCTTGTACTGAGCGCAGTCGAAGTACGCGTTAACGTCAGGGTGGGAGTGAAAGTCGGCGGGAGCGGTTCCCCGGTCACGCTGAAATGACCCGTGGCCTTCCATTCTGTGCCGACAAAAAACTGCACCTCGTATTCGCCGGGATGCCACTCGTGCGGCGCAGGTTCCCATTTGGAAGAGGCGCGGCCATGGCCGCCTGCCTGCCACGGTCCGCTTTCAAAAAAGACCAATTCGCCGTTGCGGAACCACAGCGCGGTAAATTGTGCGCCATACGTCATGTGTGAGTAGACAAAACTGGCATACATGCGGAAGAGCGGGTTGCTCCACTCAAGGCGATTGCCGACCGGATACACGCCATTTAATGCGTCGGAAAACCAAATCTCGCCGACGGTGGCGGAGGCCTGCGGCGTGACCGAACTGACCACCATGATTTCCAGCGAAAGCGGCAAATGCGGCGCGGGCGTGGGACTGGCGGTGGCGGTCACGGCGCGGCTGGGACGCGGCGTGGGAGTTGAGGTTCGGCTGGGCGTGGCAGGCGCGAGTGAGGCGCGTTCGAGGGGCGTCGCAGTAAGCGGCGCGGGGACGAGCAGCGGGTTCTGGGGGTGGAACGTCAGCGCGGCGAGGCCCGCCAGCAGGAGCGCGGCGCCGGTCATCCACCAACCGGCCAACACGCGCTGGCGGCGATGGCGGAAGTAGATGGTTCGGCTTCCCAACCGCAGGGCGCGCACGCCCGCGCTGATAAAGAAGAAGGCCGCCGCCGCGAGCAGCAGGCTAAGCAGGTTTGTCCCGGCAAAAAATGTCATGGGAAAATTATAGCACGCTTGACCGTTGCCCCAGCAGTTGAACTGCTGGGGCAACCCGTTGCTTGACGGTCATCCCCGCCTATGCTAAAGTCAGCCCATGACCGAACTCGTCTTCCTCAAACTGGGCGGATCGCTGATCACGGACAAGGATAAACCCTTCAGCGCGCGACTCGACAAACTGGCGGAACTGGCAAACGAAATCGCATCTTCCTGGACCTCGGGACGGCGCCTCGTTCTCGGGCATGGTTCCGGCTCTTTCGGGCACGCGGCCGCAAAACAGGCCGGCACACGCGAGGGCTTGTCCCCCTCTCCCGTAATCGGGAGCCCCACGGGGGTGCTTCGCGAAGGGGCTAGGGGTGAGGGCTATTGGCGCGGCTTCGCCGAAGTCTGGTTTCAGGCTTCGCAGTTGAACCGCTTCGTGATGGAATCCCTGCGCGCGGCGGGACTGCCCGCGCTGGCGCTGGCCCCGGTGGCGGCAGTGACGGCGCATGAGATGAAAGTGGCAACCTGGGATTTGAGCCCGATCCGCGCCGCGCTGGAGGCAGGATTGCTCCCGGTGGTCTACGGCGACGTGATCTTCGACGCGGCGCGCGGCGGGACGATCCTTTCGACGGAGGACCTGTTCGCCTTTATGGCACGCGAACTCCGCCCGCGGCGCATCCTGCTGGCGGGGCTGGAGGCGGGAGTCTGGGAAAACTTCCCCGCACGCGCCCGGCTGGTGAGCAGGATCAACCTCAAGTCGTACGAAACGATGCGAGCCGGGATTGGCGCGTCGTCGAGTGTGGACGTCACCGGCGGGATGGCCGCCAAAGTCGGGCAGATGTTCGACCTGATCCGCGAGGTCCCGGGGCTGACGGCGCAGATATTTTCCGCCGAGGAAGCGGGGAATCTGGCGCGCGCGCTGGCCGGGGAGCGGATTGGAACCGAACTGCTTAAGTGACAAATCAGTGACGGAAATCCATTGCATTTTGTGAAATTTTTCGTTAATATTGGGCAAATCATCCCGTTCCATCCAAAGCAAGGAGACCCTATGGCAACCAGGAAAGCAAAAAAGCCCGCTAAAAAAGTTGTGGCAACGAAGAATCCCATCGTCAAAAAGAAGGTTGTGGCGACATCCTCCCCGCAAAGTCCCCGAAGGGGGAAGGGGAAGAAACCCGTCGCCAAAAAGAACCTTTTCACTCCCACCAAATTGAAACTGCTCAAGCCGGTGCCTTCAGACATTGACATTGCGCAGGCGGGCAAACTCAAACCCATTCTTCAGATCGCGCAGGAACTGGGAATCAAAGAAAGTGAACTGGAACTCTTCGGCCCGTACAAGGCCAAGATCAAACTTGAGATTTTGGATCGTCTCGCCAGGCGCAAGAACGGCCATTACATTGACGTGACCGCCATCACCCCCACCCCGCTCGGCGAAGGCAAGACCACGACCACCGTGGGGCTTTCGCAGGCGCTGGGGGCGCATCTTGGCAAACGCGTGTTCACCGTGATCCGCCAGCCCTCGCAGGGACCCACCTTTGGCATCAAGGGCGGCGCGGCGGGCGGCGGTTATTCACAGATCATCCCGATGGAGGATTTCAACCTGCATCTCACCGGCGACATCCACGCCATCACCGCCGCACATAACCTGTGCGCCGCGGCGCTGGACGCGCGTATGCTGCACGAAGCGAAAACGCCCGATGACGGCAAACTGTTCGACGCGCTCTGCCCGCCCGATAAAAAGGGACAGCGCAAGTTCTCCCCGTCCATGCTGCGCCGCCTGAAGAAACTGGGCATTGACAAGAGCGACCCAGGCGAGCTGACTCCCGAGGAGCGCCACCGCTTCGCCCGCCTCGACATGGATCCGAACGGCGTCTCCTGGCGCCGCGTGATTGACGTGAATGACCGTTTCCTGCGCGAGATCCAGGTTGGCCTCGGCAAGGATGAGGCGGGCTTCGAGCACAAGAGCGGCTATGACATCACCGTCGCTTCGGAGATCATGGCCATCCTGGCGCTGACGACCGACCTGGCCGACATGCGCGACCGCCTGGGACGCATGGTGGTGGCTGTCAACAGAGCAGGCGAAGCCGTCACCGCAGAAGACCTGGGCGTGGCCGGCGCGATGACCGTGCTGATGAAGGACGCCATCAAGCCGAACCTGATGCAGACCCTCGAAGGCACGCCCGCCTTCGTTCACGCGGGCCCGTTCGCCAACATCGCACACGGCAACAGTTCCATCATCGCCGATAAGATCGCGCTCAAGATGGCCGATTACGTCATCACCGAATCCGGCTTCGGCGCGGACTGCGGCATGGAAAAGTTCTTCGACATCAAGTGCCGCGCCTCCGGGCTGATCCCGCAGGTGGTGGTGATCGTCGCCACGGTGCGCGCCCTGAAAATGCACGGCGGCGGCCCGAAAGTGGTGGCCGGTAAACCGCTGGCTCCGGAATACACGGATGAAAATCTCGACCTGCTCCGCAAGGGCCTGCCCAACCTGACCCAGCACATCGAAAACGCCCTCAAGTTTGGCGTGAACGTGGTGGTGGCGGTCAACTCCTTCGCCACCGACACACCCGCCGAGGTGGAAATCGTGCGTCAGGCGGCGTTGGCCGCAGGCGCCATGGACGCGGTCGTTTCCAATCATTGGATGGAAGGCGGCAAGGGCGCCGTTCCCCTGGCCGAAGCCGTCATCAAGGCCTGCGAGAAGCCCAGCAACTTCCAGTTCCTCTATCCGCTGGACCAGCCGATCAAGGCCAAGATCGAGACGATCGCGCGCGAGATTTACCGCGCCGACGGCGTGGATTACTCGCCCGAGGCCGAGGCCAAGATCGAACTTTTCACCAAGCTCGGCTTCGCGGACCTGCCAATGTGCATGGCCAAGACCCACCTTTCGTTTACGCACGACGCCAGCATCAAGGGCGCGCCGCGCGGCTACCGCATCCCCATCAGCGACGTGCGCGCCTCCGTGGGCGCGGGCTTCCTCTATCCGCTGCTCGGCACGATGCGGACGATGCCCGGCCTGCCGACGCGTCCCGTCTTCTACGATGTTGACCTGGACCTCGAGACCGGCAAGGTGGTTGGGTTGTTCTAAACAAGTGGTTACGATCAAGGCGGCTGGAGGATGTCCAGCCGCCTTTTTGATTCGAGGTTTTAAATTTTTGGTGGTGATCCAAAATAAGGTGTACACACAAAGGTATCGTGCGGATTGCAAAATCTTCGGAGCCCGCGTCCTGACATATACTCAGTAGATGAAAAAATGCGCTTGTAGTGGCGCTTCCCTGGCGCTGGGCGGATGACTACACCTGCCCTGGCGGGCGGTGCCAGGGAAGTCATTACTGCGTGGAGGGAACGCAAGCCATGTAGTGACGATTTCAATCGTCAGATGACTGACGCGAAGCGGTTACTACAAAATTTTCATCTACTGATACTTGGCACGGTCACAAATTGCGGTTTTCTTTCGCCTGATTCGTGGGGCTAACCCACAGGGTGCTTCGCGAAGCCACCTGCCCAGTACATGGAAGTCCCTTCGGACTGAAGCCATGAGTCGGTTTCAACCGGCTTCCACGAACTGATGCGGGACTTTAGTCCAACGGAACGAGTTGGGCAAAAGCGCAATTTGTGCCCGCTTTCAGTATTGTTTGCGTGCGCACAAAATAAGTGATGTTTTTCGTGGGGCGGGATACTCTACGAGTACGATGTGGAATCCCGCCAAATCATGGGCCGGCGGAATACCATTCCGCCCACATCGCTTACCACATGTGTTTACGGACAGGCGCCGATATCCACCTTGTAAGTCACACACCCGGCAGACTCCAGGGCGGAAGTGGACCAGCAACATCCAGCCGCGGCGCTGTAGCCGTAACCGTCCGGGCATTGACCGGTGTCCGTTTCCAGCAACGCGGCGGAGCAGGCAGGGTCGCAGACTTTCAGGTCGTAGGAAATCAACTCCTGGCCGGTGCAACTGATGTTCCGTTTGCCCACACGCACACCTTCATCCTTGCAAGTCATGCCCGTCCCCACAATCTCAAAGGTGGCGCTGGGAGGCAAGGCCACCAATGTATAAGGGACTTTTTTGATGCAGGCTTTGCTGAGTTCTGCCACACTGGGAGAACTACAGGCCGCCGCGAGCGGATCCACGCTGCAAAACGGCGCAAACTGGACCGAGGTCGGCGGGGGGACGAGGGTTTCAGTTGGCGGCAGGCTGGTCGGCAGGACGATGGCCGTGGGCGCAGGCGTGGGCGTATCCACCGGCACAAAGACGGTGACGCAACCCGTCAGCATAAAAGTGAGAACAAATACAGACACAAGGGTAAAATTTCCTTTCATGTGTCTTTTCCTCCTCGAGGGCAAAAAAGATTGTGTTTCTGATTTCTCTACCACACAAAACTCCTAATTACCGTCATTGCGAGACGCCAGTGGTCTTCTGGCGGCGAAGCAATCCCCTCCAGATTGGCAAAATTCTCGCAGTACAGGGGATTGCTTCGGGAAGAACACCCTCGCAATGACGGATGTACGGTAGCAAATTTCTGATTCGATTATAGCCCGAAATTAAAATAATAGCCCGTCCTCGGTGAAGGACGGGCTGATCTTGAAATCACATCCTACTTCTTGGTCTCACAGGCATTGGCCTTCTCGTTCCATGTACAACCGTTGGTCTGATTCCTGATGCAACTCGTCTCTGTTGTGAACTGGCCGCAGTTGTAGAGCGGGCCGCATTGCAACATATCCACCGGGACGAACGCGCAGCCATTATCGGCGCTGGCCTGTTCCAGCCGCGGCGCGCACGCGCCAAGAGACGGGTCGTAGGCCAGGCCGGGCTGGCAATCAGGATAGAGTCCGATGGCGGGCGCCTGGCAACATTGCGAAGCCGAATTGAAGGCGAACCCGGCCGGGCAACCCGGATAGCAGGTAGAGGCCAGGGAGGGGTTGTCGAGGCCGTACAGGTTGCAGTTCGCCTGTCCATTGCCAGGGACACAGCCGCCATACAGCGCGTCGTAATACTGCCCGAGCGGACACTGATTGTCGAGGCCGAGGGTCGGGCGGCAAACCTGTCCCGCCGCAGGATCAAGCGCGTAACCCGGCGGACAGCCCTGAGGTCCGGGTTGATCGGCGAGCGGGGTGTAGGCGCACTGCCGGGTGGCCGGGTCGAATGAGTAGCCGGGGTCGCAGACCGCGCTCTGACTCGGGACAGAAGTCGGCTGTTCCCCGCAAGTCGAGTTGCAGACTTCGAGCGTGCCGCTGGTGGCATCGGGACCCGTGCAAGTCACTTGCAACATTTGGTTGACAATCACACTCGTGCAATCGTAGCCTTCGCTCCGCACACGATACGTGGAACCGAGCGGCAGGAGGATGGTGTTGGACGGAATCTTGCCCTTGCAAGAGGGACCAAGTCTCTGGGCCACAGGTGCCTGGCAGGTATTGGCAAGCGGCGTGGGAATTTCGGAAACGGGCAGGTAAGGACTGGCCTGGCAATAGGGCGGGAAGTTGATGGGTTGCTGGACGACACAGCGGAAGCCCAGGTCGCGGCTGGTGTACGTGGGGTTGGCAGGCCGGCGAATGGCGGAGGCGATCTGCGTAGGATCGCTCTCGAAGCTACTGCCGCGGATGACATGGGAAATTCCGCCATCGGCTCCGGGCGGATCCTGGATGGGCGAGGTGGCGTAGTAGTTCGCGTCGTACCAGTCGAGAGTCCACTCGAAGGCGTTGCCGGCCATGTCGAGTGCGAGGTAGGGGCTGGCGCTTTCAGGGTGCGCGATGACGCTGGTGGTGTTCTTCACGCAGTTATTGAAATTGAGCAGGTCGCAAGACGGGCTGGCATTGCCCCAGGGGTAGGTTTGGCCGCCGGGACCGCGGGCGGCTTTCTCCCATTCGGCTTCGGTCGGCAGGCGTCCGCCCGCCCAGCCACAGTAGGCGTTGGCCTGTTCCCAGTTCACGCCCACAACGGGATGGTCGGCATAGACGAGGTTGCTGTAGACCGGTCCGCCGGGGATGGAGGCGGGAGGCGGGCAGACGCCCACACCCACGCACAAGGCGTACATGCGATTGGTGATCTTCGTGCGCGAAATCCAATAGGCAGAGAGGCTGACGGCGTGGCTGGGATTGTCCACCCCGCTGGCGCCCATCGTGAACTGCCCGGCGGGGACGTAGACCAGCGAACTGCCGTCCATCCATTGCATGAGACTTCCGGCGGCCGGCCCGCTGAGTGTGACCGGAACAAGCGTCGGGACGGTTGTTTCCGTGGCAACGGGGATCAGCGTGGCAGTGGGCAGTTCGGGAGTCGCGGTGGGCGCACAGGCGGTAATTAAAAACGCCAGCGCCAGCGCCAGGCCCGGGCCGAACCAGGCTTGCAGTTTTTTCATTCAATACTCCTGCGGCAGGGGAAATCCTTTTTGCCGCGGCGGGAATTATACCCGCACGCGTCGGCGCGGCTCTCAGGTGGCATTAATCAAAAAGCAACCGCGCCGTCAGCCGCGGCGCGTCGTCAACCAGACGCCAAGCAGGAGGAGCAAAATCCCGATCAGGCGCGACCACTCGAAGGTCCGCACGGGCGAACCGAACCAGCCAAATTGCTCGATCAGAATGGACGCCAGGAATTGTCCCGCGATGACGAGCGTCAAGGCGGTGGTCAATCCCAGGCGCGGGACCGTGAACCCGATCGTCCCGACGATGAGCAAGCCCAGCAACCCCGCGCTGAACACGTACCACGGGACAGACGCCGCGACGCGCAAATTTCCGCCGCGCAGGAAAAGCATAACGAGCGTGACGATCACTCCCCCGCTGGCGTAGGTGATGAAGACGCTCTCGCGCGTGCCGATGGACTGATCCATGACGCCCATGAACTGTCCCTGCAAAGTGACGGCCGCGCCGCCGATCAAAGCCAGAAGAATCAGAAAGAGGATATTCATTTAACCCCGCTGGTAGAGCGCTACTTCCCAGACGAATAGCCTGCGCAGTGAAACGCGATGCAAGCCTTCGGCGTTCAACAGCGCGTCCATTTGCGCGATGGGATGAACGAAGACGCGGAACGGATTACCGGAGATTTGCAAGAACTTGTTCATCAGACTCATCACAACTTTGATGTGCCAGCCATCGCGCGGATATGTCATGGCGAGCGCGCGGCGACTTCGTCCGGCCGCGGCTTTCAACAAGCCGCGGTAATCGGGATAGCAACACACTACGCGGTCGAGCGTGACCACGTCGGCGGGCGCGAGCGTTTCGGCCGCGTCGGTGAAATCCGCGTGGACGAATTCCACGCGCTCCGCGTTACCGCGCCGACTCGTCTCCTCGCGCGCTGTAGCGAGATACGCGGACGAGGCGTCCACATGTGTAGCGCGCGTCGCGGTATCGGCCAACAGTTCATGGTAGATCGCGCCGATGCCTCCGCCCACATCCAGGAGCGACGCATCCCTCAGTCCCAACGAACGCACCGCGGCGAGGATCAACCGCGTGTGTTTCGCGGGGCCTTTGCGGCGGTATTCCTTCAAGTCCGCATCGGCGGTGTCTTTGCCAAATTGATCATTCGTGATTTTGCAGCATTCACAGGGCATGGGAAATATCCTTTGTACACGGATTACACGGAGCGCACGGAGTTGTACGGATTTTTTTAAATTTCCGTGCTCATCCGCGTAATCCGTGAAATCCGTGTACCGATAAAACTTATCTGGCTCTCTTCACTTCTTCCACCGCCTCCGGGTTGACCAGCGAACTCGTGTCGCCCAGGTTCTGTCCCAGATAGGCGGCGCGGATCATGCGGCGCATGACCTTGGCGTTGCGCGTCTTGGGCAGGTCGCTCACGAACAAAATCGCTTTCGGCGCGAGCGGTTTGCCCATCTCGGCCACGATCATGTCGCGCAATTCCTTACGCAGCGCGTCGGACGATTCGACGCCTTTCTTCAACACGACGAACATGACCAGCTCACTGCCCTTGACCTCGTGCGGGACGCCAATCGCGGCGGACTCGACCACGGCAGGATTGCGCGTCAGAACCGACTCCACCTCCGCCGGGCCGAGCCGCTTGCCCGCGATCTTGATCGTGTCGTCCGAGCGCCCGAGGATGTACCACAGACCGTCCGAGTCAATCGCGGCGAAGTCGCCATGCACCCAGACGTTCGGCCAGCGCGACCAGTACGTGTCGAGGTAGCGTCCCGCGTCTTTGTCTTTCCAGAAGCCGCGCGTCATCCCGATCCACGGCGACTTGATGACCAGTTCCCCGACCGCGTTGCGAATCGGCTGGCCGTTCTCGTTCACCACGTCCGCGGCGATGCCGGGACAGGGTGCGGAGAACGCGCACGGCTTGAGCGGCAGGATCGGGTTGCCCATCACGATACCTCCCGAAATTTCCGTCCCACCCGAATAGTTGATGATCGGACGCGTCCAGCCGCCGACGTTTTCGAACAGCCACTTCCACGGTTCAGGATTCCACGGCTCGCCTGTAGATGCAAAACACAGCAACGAAGACAAGTCGTGTTTCTTGAATTGCTCGTCGCCGTGCGGGCTGAGCGAGCGGATCAACGTGGGCGAGACTCCCAACTGGTTGATCTTGTGCCGCTCGACCAGCGACCACAGCCGATCCGGCGCGGGGAAGTCGGGCGCGCCATCGTACAGGAAGAGCGTCGCGCCGAGGATCAACGTCCCGAAGACCAGCCACGGCCCCATCATCCAGCCCATGTCGGTCATCCAGTAGATGACATCGTTGTGGCGCAAGTCTGAGACTTGCGCTACATGCGCCATGCCGTGAACATCCGTGCCGAAGGCCATATCCTGCGCGGCCTTGACGGGGAATCCGCAATGCGTGTGGACCGCGCCTTTCGGCTTGCCGGTCGTCCCCGAAGTGTAGATGACCATCAGCGGGTCTTCCGCGGACGTTCGTTCGGTCGCGGCCTCGCGGGGCTGACTCTCCACCAACGCGTGCCACCAGTGATCGCGCCCCTCTTTCATTTTCACGTTCTGCCCCGTGCGCTTCAAGACGATCATGTTCTTCAACGTCGGGATGTGCGCGGCGGCTTCGTCCGCGACGGACTTCATCTCGACCGGTTTGCCGCGGCGGAACGCGCCGTCCGCGGTGAACAGGGCTTTCGCGTCCGCGTCCGTCATGCGGCTGACGACCGCGCCCGCGCCGTAGCCCGAAAACAATGGCAAAATAATTCCGCCGATCTTCGCAACCGCCAGCAACGCAATCACGATCTCCGGCGTCATCGGCATGAACAGTCCCACCGCGTCGCCTTTGCCCAGTCCCAGCGAGCGCAAGGCATTCGCGGTTTGATTCACTTGCTCGTAAAGTTCTTTGTAGGTGAGCGACCTGGTCGCGCCTTCCTCCCCCTCCCACTTCACTGCCAACTGATCACTGATGGCTGATGACTGATACTTGTCAATGCAATTATGCACCACATTCATCTTCCCCCCCACGCACCACTTTGGCAATTGGATGCCGTTGCTCAAATCCACGACCTGGGAATACGGCTCGTAAAATTCGATATTCAGATATTTCAACACCGCGTCCGTGAACCATGCCACGTCTTCCGTGGAACGCTTCATCAACGCCTCGAAACTTTCGAGTCCGTGCCGGCGCATGAAGGTGGTCAAATGCGCCCGCTCGATATGCGCCTGTGTCGGACGCCAAACAATATCACCACCGAAATCAAATTGATCGGTCATGGGAGTCTCCTCTTTGGCTGGATGGGGGATATTATACGCGGTAACGCGAGATTCATCTCGCCGCGGGGACAAGCTGAATCTCGCGTTACAGAATGGGATGAAATCTTCTCTACCGTACAAATACGAGTAAATTCGTCATTGCGAGGAGGGCGCTCTTCCCGACGAAGCAATCCCCTCGTTGTGCGGGAGATTGCTTCGGGCGGGTACGCCCTCGCAATGACGGATGTACGGAGAGAAATGAAATCAATCCTTCGCCAGCGACAGGAAAACATCCTCCAGCGTCGCTTCGCCGCGCTCGATTTTTTCAACATTGACTCCCGCCTGCTGTAACGCCTCTTGCAACGCCTCGGGCTGGACGTTGAGGCTGATCGTCCGCAAGTGATCGCCCGTCAAGCCGACGCGTTGGACGCCTGCCACCTTCGCGAGTGACTCGAGTCCCGTTTCGAGCGGTTGGGCGTAGACTTCCCACACGTCGCCCTGGATGATGGATTTTTTCAGGTTGGTGGGCGTATCCATTGCAAGCAACTTCCCCGCGCGCATAATGCCGACGCGCTCGCAGTACTCGGCTTCATCCATGTAATGGGTGGTGACGAGGATCGTCACGCCGCTTTCGGCCAGTTCGTAGATCAAGTCCCAGAAGGCGCGGCGCGCGGATGGGTCAACTCCGCTGGTTGGTTCGTCGAGGAAAAGCAGTTTCGGTTCGTGGACGAGGGCGATGCCAAGCGCCAGCCGTTGCCGCCAGCCCGCGGACAGGGACTTCGTCAGCGTGGAATCATGCCCGGTGAGGCCGACCAGCTCCAACGTCCGCGCGATGCGAGCCTTGTCCGTGATGCCGTAGACGCCGCCGTAAAACGTCAGGTTTTCGAGAACGGTCAAATCATCGTAGAGCGCGAACTTCTGCGACATGTATCCGGCGCGCTTGCGGACTTCCTCCGATTGCTTGAAGGCGTCGAAGCCAAGGACGGTGGCTTTGCCGTCGCTGGGTTCGAGCAAGCCGAGCAACATGCGGATGGTGGTGGTCTTGCCCGAACCGTTCGGGCCGAGGTAGCCGACCACTTCGCCCGCGCCGACCTGGAAGTTGATGTGATCCACCGCGACGAAATCGCCGAATTTGCGAGTCAGGTTTTCTACCTTGATGACCGTATCCATGATGGTTCCTTGAGAACGTTGAACGTTAAACGTTTAACGTTCAACGTTCTGAAAGGGCGATAAAGACATCTTCGAGCACGGGCGGGACGGCGCGCAGTTCGCGGATGGTTCCGCCCGCGGCGTGGATTTCTTCGGGCAGGCGATTGAGAATGTCCTGTGATTTATTTTCGCGCACGCGCAGGTGCAGGCGGTCGCCGAACGCGGCGACATCTTCGACATCATGATCTTGATGCGCAACGTGACGCAATGTGTTGATGGGATCGCCGCGCAGTTCGAGCACGCGTCCGTTAAGGCGGGCGCGCAGGTTGGACGGCGTATCTTCGGCGATGATACGTCCCGCTTTCATGAAACCAACGCGATGACAACGGGAGGCTTCGTCCATATAGGGAGTGGAGAGGAGGACGCTGACGGAGGGGGTAAGTGGAGATTGGTAATTGGTAATTGGTGCGTGGTGCATGGTGCGTGGTGCGTGTTCCGTGTCTACCTGTGTACCTGTTTCCGTGTCTACCTGTGTACCCGTTTCCGTGTCTACCTGTTTACCTGTGTACGTGTTTACTTGTGTACCTGCCTGCGAAACAAGTTTGATCACCAACTGCCAGAAATCCTGGCGCGTGACGGGGTCTACTCCCGTAGTGGGTTCGTCGAGCAGGAGTAGGCGCGGACGGGTGACGAGGGCGGAGGCGAGGCCGAGTTTTTGTTTCATGCCGCCGGAGAGTTGTCCGGCGCGGCGGTCTTTGAATTCGGCGAGGCCTACGAATTCGAGAATTTCCATCGAGCGCGGCAGCCATTCGTTTTGAGAAAGTCCGCGCACTTCGGCGAAGAAGCGGATGTTCTCCAGCACGGTCAGGTCTTCGTACATCGAGAAACGTTGCGAGAGATAGCCGATCTGCGAGCGCGCCTCTTCCACCTGCTTGAGCACGTCATAACCACAGACTTGAATCTCGCCCGCGTCGGGTCGAAGCGCGCCGACCAGCAGGCGCATGGTGGTGGTCTTGCCCGCGCCGTCCGAGCCGACGAGTCCGTAGATCTCGCCTGCTTTAATTTGCAGGGAGACTCCGTCCACGGCGTGGTTCTCGCCGAAGGATTTTTTTAGGTTGGTTGCTTGAACGAAATAATCTGTCATGGAAACCTGTTGAACGTTTAACGTTTAACGTTGAACGTTCAACGTTTAACCTTGATCGTCAGTGTTATATTCTGCCGAGTCGTCACGAATGCTGTAGTTGCCAGAATTCTTTTCGAGATATTCGATAAAGCGGCGAATTTGTCGGGAGGCTTTATCGGCCAGTTCAAACGCCTTGTCAAATTGTTCTTGAGGCGCATATTTCAAATCGAGAACAACGTAAAGCTGAGAACGAACTTCCCCCGAAGACCCTTTCGCATGACCGAGATAGTTGATGAATTGTGTATTTGTCCTGCTTTCAAAACCCTCGGCAATATTGCTCATCACTGAAACAGCAGCGCGCCGTATCTGGTCTTTCAATCCAAAGTCTTTCGCAAACGAACCTTGTTCTGTCATTTTGTAAACTAACAGAGTCAACTGTCGGGCGGTCTTCCAAGCCTCAATCTCTTCAAATCGGGTGATCGCGGTCATTTCATTCTCCTTTGTTTGAATGTGTGGAACCTTGAACGTTTAACGTTCAACGTTTAACGCTGGGTGAACAATCACAAACACTTCACTCTTCGCGAGTCCTTCCAACTGCTCTCGACTCGGATGGCGGGGAAGTCCGTGCGCCTTCTCCATAATGAAGCCGATCATGCGCGGGTGACGTTCGAGTCGCACTTCCATAAAATCCGCAAACCTGCACGGGTCGGTGACAACCTCCGCGGCGCCTTGAAAACGCTTCGCGCCCACGCGGACTTCCACCTGCGGATTTGACTGGATGTTACGGACCCAGTCCGCTTTCAAGCCGCGCGCTGCACCGATATAGTAATCCTCGCCAATCTTTTCGTACTGCAACGGTGTCACCCGCTTCTTTCCTGACTTTCGGCCGGTCGTCGTCAAAAGGAGGATGATCCTGCCGACAATCGGACCCAGTCCGATCGCGTACAGCACGCGATGGATCTTTTGGATGTTCTTCATTTTCGACCAATCGAAATGAACTGCGCCCATGTTTGCCTCCAACGTTAAACGTTGAACGTTGAACATTGAACGTTCAACGTTTAACGAAAGACCACATCCGCCGGCATCCCGATCTTGAGTTGACCATTAGGATTATCCACGCTCAACTTGATGGCATAGACGGTGCTGGAGCGGCCTTCCACGGTTTGAACATTGCGCGGGGTAAACTCGGCCTTGTCTGCGATCTGGATGACGGTGGCAGTGAAGGTGACGCCGGGAAACGAGTCCACGCTGACGGTAGCGGTCTGGCCAATTTTGATCTGGCCGAAGCGGTCTTCGGGGACGTAAACGGTGATGGTCAGGTTACTCAACTCACCGAGGATAAAGGCAGTGGTACCGGGTTGGAGAAATTCGCCGGGTTCCACACTGCGCGTCAGGACGACACCGTCCATGGGCGAAGCAACGGTCAATTTGGCGACCTGCGTATCGAGCAGGGCTAGGTTCGCTTCGGCCTGCCTGACAGCGCTTTCGGCCTGCCCCATAACGGCTTTGGACTGTTCGAGGGCGGCGGCGGCGATCTTGACCTGTGGAGAATTTTCGCCCGTCTGCATGCGGCTAAATGTATCAAGGGCAGACTCGTAGCGTTCCTGCGCAACGGAAAGCGCGGCGCGGGCTTTGAGCACGATATCCGCCGCGTCAGTGGTCAGCAGATCATCGTAGGCGCGCTGGGCGTCAGTCAATTCGGCCTCGGCGGCATCCAGCGCATCCTGGGAGGCGGTCAGAATATCGCTATCGCTGCTGAGGGTTTTTGCAATTTCAATTTTGAGACGATAGGAGGAGATGTAGGGAGGCAACTGAATATCCTCCGGGTTGACATCCCCGCCGGTCGCCTGCGCATGATCGTCAACCGCCCTGGCAATCAGATAACCGATGCGCGCCTCGGACATGCGTAACTCTGCTTTCACAAAATCGGCATTCTTCAGATCCTGGACTACGCGGTCGAGGTCGGCCTGGGCCTGTTGCAAGGCCTGGCTGGCGGACTGCACCTCGACCTGCGCGGCCGCGATTTGCTCGGCGCGCGTAAAGTACCACAACGGCTGGTCGAATTGAGAGGGCGCGCGATAAGCCCAATCTATCAGGCGCGCCGAGCCTTCCTGGGCGCGGGCGGAGATCAGCGACGCGTCGTATTGCGCCTGCGCCAACGCGTACGCGCTTTGCGCCGTCAGCAGGGCGTTGCGGGCGGAGTCCACCTGGGCGGACGCGACGGCCCGTTGCGCGGTCAGCAGGCCCGGGTCCAGGCGAAGAAGCGGGTCGCCCGTCCTGACGGGCTGTCCCTCGGCGGCGAGAACGTCAACCACCTTGCCAGCCAGTTCGGGCGCGACGTTGACCTGGGTCGCTTCGATGGCGCCCGAGGCGGCCAGCGCGCCGTTGTTCTTGCCCAGCGTCTGGGTGATAAGAAAATATGCGCTCAAGATAACGACGAGCAGGATGACGATGATTGCGGGAAGTGGGGGGCGTTTGTGGTTCATGGTAACTCCTTCGATTCTCCCCTCTCCCGAAGAACACGGGAGAGGGGGCAGGGGGTGAGGGCTAATCCAATCTCTTTTTAAATCGCAGCGCGGCGGCGGTCATAATCGCGACCGCGAAAAGGGTCATCAACAGGGCATCCATTTGAATGGTGGCGAGGCCGACGCC
>CAYJLS010000094.1:0-9780 GCA_964371065.1 uncultured Anaerolineaceae bacterium
AAAAAACTGCAAGATATTTACAAGGTTGTGTGTGTTAAAATAACACTGGAAAGAGAGTATTTTCCTTTGAATATCCTAGAGGAAACTATGATCTGGTATAAAAATCGCGCGATGTATGTAGCCACAATTATTGGATTTCTTTTGGGGTTTATATTTCTATTTACCGGTCTCTGGCTTGAAATGCAGAGACAAAATCTGCCTTTTTCTTATGAGTCATATCTGTACCTGCATAAAAACCAATACGTTTTTCTTCTTTTGGATCTCGCTCCATTTGGTTTTGGAATTTTGTTTGGCTTGGTGGGATTACAGCACAGTTCAAATTCAGCGACCTTGCAAGGTAAAAAGGAATGGGAGACTACATTTGATGCGCTCACCGACCCGATCTTTATTCTCGATAATGATGGCGTCATTATTCGCTGCAACCAAGCCGTTCTGGATAGACTTAATTCAACTTATGTAAAGGTGCTTGGCAAACCACTGGCGGAGGTTTTATCAGGAAGTCAGGATTATCCCGGCGGTGAATTTCCATGGCTGGGGCGTCTTTATGATATGGCGATCTATCCGATCAAAATGCAAGGGAAGTCAGAAAACAAAATTTGTGTTTTGCATGATATTACAGAGCTAAAAAGCGCTGAAGCGGAACTACGCGCTCTCTTTGCGGCAATGACGGATGTTATTATTGTTTATGATTCGGAAGGCCGCTATTTGAAGATTGCACCGACGAATCCCTCCAACCTTTTTCGTCCACCCGCCGATATGGTGGGCAAGACCGTTACGGAATTGTTCCCGCCTGACCAGGCCGCTTTCTTCCTCGAAAATATCTGCCGCGCACTAGCGACAGGGGGGTTGACCAGCGTGGAATACAGCCTGTTTATTGATAATAAGGAGATCGTTTTTTCTGCTTTCGTCTCGCCCATATCATCGGATTCGGTTATCTGGGTGGCACGCGACATTACGGAGTATAAACGGAACGCCAGCGAATTGGCGCGGGAAAAGCAATATTTTGAATCGCTGATCCGCAATAGCCCTGTTGCAATTGTCGTACTGGATAATGACGAGAATATAGTTTCCGGCAATCCCGCTTTTGAGCAGTTATATGGCTTTGCCAGTGATGAGATTTTAGGCAAAAATCTGGATTTGCTTATCACAGATGAGAAAACACGCGACGAAGCCAACCGTTATACACAGGAGGTAATGAACCAGGCAGTTCATGCCGTTGGAAAACGCCTACGCAAGGATCGCTCTTTGGTGGATGTCGAAATCTTTGGAGTGCCTGTCATGATTGATGGGCAAAAATCGGGCGCCTTCGCAATGTATCACGATATTTCAGAACTGACTCATGCCCGCCAGGAGGCTGAAAAGGCCAATCGCGCCAAGAGTGAATTCCTCGCCAACATGAGTCACGAGATCCGCACGCCAATGAACGGTGTCATGGGCATGCTCGAACTGGCGCTCGATACCCAGCTTACTCCCGAACAGACCGATTATCTGCAAACATCGTTGCATAGCGCAGAGGCGCTCCTATCCCTGCTTAATGATATTCTTGATTTCTCCAAGATCGAAGCAGGCAGGCTCGAACTTGAATCGATCAACTTCAGCCTGCGGAACACAATCGAAGATGTGGCCTATACACTTGCCAAACGCGCACAGGACAAAGGACTCGAGATGGCCTGTTTGGTGGATCCGGACCTGACATCCGATCTGCGCGGCGACCCTGGCAGATTAAGACAAATATTGGTCAACCTTGTTGGGAATGCCATTAAATTCACACAGCAAGGCGAGATTGTCATCCGCGCTGAACCCATCGAAGATGCAGGCGGGCATATCACCGTCCATTTTTCGGTACAAGATACTGGCATTGGCATCCCATACGAGCGACAGGCCGCAGTCTTTGACAGATTCACCCAGGCGGATGGATCCACCACGCGCACCTATGGAGGCACAGGGCTGGGTCTTACAATTTCCAAGCAACTGGTGGAGGTTATGGGAGGCAGGATCGGCCTCGAAAGCAAACCGGGGGCGGGCACTACTTTCTGGTTCGATGTAAAATTCGAGAAGCAACCTCCCGAAAAGCGCGGCATTACAGCCCCGCTCACCTTTGGACCTGTGAACCTTATGCAGGCGCGCATCCTGGTTGTGGATGACAATCAGACCAATCGGATGATCCTCACAAAGAATGTGGAGGCGCTTGGTTCCCGTGTGGATGTCGTTTCCAGCGGAGCCAAAGCCATTGAAATCCTCCGTCAGGCGCAACGCGCTGGTGACCCTTTCCACATTGTTCTGCTCGATATGCAAATGCCCGTCATGGACGGCGAACAGACCGCCCGCGCCATCAAAAGTGATCCTTCGGTGAAGGATGTCAAAATCCTCATCCTCACCTCCATGGGCCAGCGCGGCGATGCTGTCCGCCTGGAAATGTTGGGTTGTTCCGGCTACCTGATCAAGCCCATCAAACAACAAATGCTTTTTGATGCCGTTGTTGCTGTCTTGAACCAAAAAAAGGAGAAGATTGCCCCGCTCATCACGCGCCATGTGCTGGCTGAACACAGAAAACTTGGCCAGCGCATTCTGCTCGCCGAAGACAATCTCATTAACCAAAAACTCGCGGTCGTCCTGTTGCAAAAAGCGGGTTTTTCCGTGGATGTCGTTGAGACGGGCGCGCAGGCGCTTGAAAAAGCCTGTGATATTCCATACAACGCGGTGCTTATGGATGTGCAAATGCCCGAGATGGACGGCTTGGAAGCTACGCGCCTCATCCGCAAAGCGGAGGCGCAATCAGGCCGCCATATTCCCATCGTTGCCATGACCGCTCACGCCATGCAGGGCGACCGCGAACGCTGCCTCGACGCGGGCATGGACGATTACCTTACCAAACCTCTCGAACCGAAAGTGCTCTTCAACGCGCTCGACCGCTGGATAGCGCCGCAAACGCCCGGCGCGGATCGTCCGACGATTGACCGTCCGCAAGAGGACCGCCCATCTGAATTTTTCCATGCAGACGACGAGGTCGGACTCTTTGGCGAATCCGCCCCTTCCGCCTCCCCCGCGACGGAGGAAGCGGCTCCTGTTTCCCAGGCGGTTTCCTCCGCTTTCATCCCGCCCGCCAACTTCGAACTGGCGCTTCCCCGTTTCAGCGGCGACCGGGACTTTATGAAGCAGATGTTCCTTGAATTTAAGGATGGCCTGCCTAATCGTCTGCGCGAAATCCACGTTGCAATGGATGAAAATGACCCTAACCGCCTTGGGCGGCTTGCCCATAACCTCAAAGGGGTGGCGCTCAACTTTAACGCCGATCCCCTGGTGGACGCGGCTCTCGCGATCGAGAAACTATCCTCAAGTGAAGACCTGACGGAGGCGCGCAGCCTGGTGGATCATTTGGACGCGGAAGCCAGCCGGTTGGTTGATTTCTGGTCCGCCGAAGGTTTCTGAAAAGAAAAGGAGAATCAGCATGCCCCGTGTACTTTGTATTGACGATGAACCTCTCCAACACGAACTGGTAGCCCGCGCCCTTGAGTCGCTCCGCTGTGAAATGCATTTCTCCGAAAACGGGCGGGACGGATTGGCAAAGGCGCACCAGGTGAAGCCCGATCTTATCATCACAGACGTAATGATGCCCGATATTAACGGCTACGAAGTAACGCGCCTGCTGCGCCGCGAACCGCAATTTGCCACCACTCCCATCCTGGTGATGACGGCGCAGTCTGGCCTGCAGGATAAGTTGAAATCCTTCGAAGCCGGCGCGGACGACCATCTCACCAAGCCGTTCGAGCCGGCCGAACTTGTCGCCCGGGTGTCCGCATTACTCCGCCGCGCGGAGGCCGCCCGGACGTCCGCGCTCGAACCGGATGCCCGTGAGGGTGGGCGCATGATCGCCATCCACAGTTTGCGCGGCGGCACGGGCTGTTCATCCCTGGCGGTCAATCTGGGCGTGGGTTTTGTCTATTTATGGAAGAAACCTGCCATTTTGCTCGACCTGACGATGACGGCGGGCCAGGTGGCGCTCATGCTGAATATGACTCTCCGACGAACCTGGACAGATATTGCGCGCTTTGTCCCGACCGAACTGGACTTCAACATGCTCAGCTCCATTATTTGCTCCCACGAAAGCGGACTGGCTTTTGTTGCCGCGCCAACCTTACCTTCGCAAGCCGAGCCTCTTCGCGCTGAACTGCTTACCTCTGCCTTTCAGTTGATTAATAATAAGTTTGATTATATTGTGGCGGACCTGCCCCATGATTTCAGCGATCCTGCAATCCAGGCGCTGGATATCGCGGATGTGATTTTGATGGTCGCCACTCCAGACATGGCTTCCATTCGTGCGGTGACGGCCGCGCTGGATACGTACGATAAACTGGGATATCCGAAAGAGAAGATCAAATTGCTGTTGAACGCCACATTCTCGCATGCTGGACTGCCCAGGGATAAGATCGAGGCCGCGGTGGGGATGCCTGCCCTGGCTGTTGTGCCGTATTACCCGGATGTGTTTGTGGAGGCCATCAACCGCGGCCAGCCCATTGTTTTCGAAAAGCCAAAGGAACCGGCAACTGCCTTCCTGGAAGACCTGGCTTTCTTCATGAGCAAGGATGCTCATAAGAAGACGAAACCCGAAAATCCAACTGAGACTTGGAAACGAGTCTACAAACGTTTTCAAGATAGACGGAAGTAACAAAGAAGAGTCCCCTGAGAAAGGGGACTCTTCTTTGTCTGTCGTAGTGCGGCCTTCAACTGTAACCGAATCGCACGGAGTCAAAAGTCTCCCGACTTTTGAACGATTCCAAAGTCAGGAGACTTTGGAGTCCGCAAAAATCTTCGCGGTTGTGACGGTTTTCTACAAATATTCCTTCAACTCCCGCGCTTTTTTGGGATGCCTGAGTTGACGCAAGGCCTTGCCCTCGATCTGGCGGATGCGCTCGCGCGTCACCCCGAACTTTTGGCCGACCTCCTCGAGTGTGTACTCGTGTCCGTCGTACAGGCCGAAGCGCAGGCGCAACACCTGAGATTCGCGCGGCGACAGGTCGCCCAGCGCTTCCGCCATTTTCTCCTTGAGCATGGACTGGTATACGCTCTGCAACGGCGTCGGGCTGACATCGTCCTCGATGAACTGTCCGAGTTCGGCCTCTCCGTCCTCGCCGATGGGCGACTCGAGTGAGAGCGGTTGCCACGAGACTTTGATGGTCCACTGCACCTGGCGGACGGGGAGTTCGAGCGCGGCCGAGATTTCCCCCACGCTGGGCTGTCGTCCGAGCGTTTGCTCCAGCTCGCGCTGGGCTTTGTACAATTGGCGGAAGCGCTCCGTCATGTGGACGGGCACGCGGATGGTGCGCGCCTGGTCGGCGATGGCGCGCGTGATCGTCTGGCGCACCCACCAGGTGGCGTAGGTGGAGAAGCGGAAGCCGCGATGGTAATCATATTTTTCGACGGCTTTCATCAGGCCGAGATTGCCCTCCTGGATCAGGTCGAGGAACGGGATGCCGTGCCCGATGTAGCGCTTGGCGACGCTGACCACCAGGCGTGTGTTGGCTTTGATGAGGCTTTCGCGCGCCTGCTGTCCGTCCGCGAGGATCGGCTCGATCTTGCGGCGTTGTTCCACTGCCTGCGCGTCCTGGATCTCCAGGTTCTTGCGGGCGTTGCGCGCTTTTTCGATGCGCGCGGCCAGTCCGAATTCCTCTTCCAGACTGAGCAGGGGGACGCGCGACATCTCTTTGAGGTACAGGCTCACGGGGTCGTCGCTGGCGAAGGATTCGTCCGGGCGGGGAGTCGCCTCGTAAACAGGATCCGCCGCGCGGTCGCGTGAGGCGTCCTGCTCGTCGGGGTCGAGTGCGGCGTCAGGAAAAAATTCGAGGAGATCGTCGGCGGCCAGGTTGCCCCGCAGTCCAGCTTGCTCGAGCAGGGTTTCGAGCGCGGCGGGGTGGCGTTGAGGGCGGGCGGTCATGGCGGTTCCAGCGTTCAGTTTTTGAGCAGGTTTTTGAGGATGGAGAAGGGGGAGTCGTTTGTGTCGGCGCGGTGGCCGCAGTCTTTCTCGTTCAGGTTCTGGCCGCATTCGGCGCACAGGCCTTTGCAGCCGGGTTTGCAGACGGGGCTGATGGGGACTTCGGTGAGGGCATAATCGCGGACGAGGGGGGCGAGGTCTATTTGCGCGTCGTCGGGCAGGATCAACCCCGAGTCGGTCACGGACTTTTGGTTGAACGCGAATAACTCGGCCATTTCCCAGTGGACGGTGTGATCGAACTCGCCCAGACAGCGCACGCACTCGACCTTGAACGTGGCTTCGAATTGGCCTGTGACGAGCAGTCCCTGCGGGAGACGCCCGACGTTGGCGCTCCCGCGGAAGCCGCGCAGTTCGAGATCGTCCGCGACTTTGAGTTTGTCGAAGTCGAAGGGGAATTCGTGGCTGGCGCCGACTTCGCTGTTGACGATGAAGCCGGCGTTGAGGCGGAGGGGTTTGCGCGGGTTGGTCATTTTTGTGTGTGTTTAAAACTCAGGTTCACCGGGGATAAACGGGGATGAGAAAATTCATTCCTACACTCTTCTGTCCACAACGTATTTCGCTAAACTTTCCAGCGCTTTTTTTTCTTCGCTTTCTTCAAAGGGCGCCAGGCAGGCGATGGCGCGTTCCACAGACTGCCCGGCTTCGCGCATGGCTTTGGGGATGGCGTCGCTCGCGCGGATGGACTGGACGAGGCGCTCCATGCGTTCGTGGTCGCCCCAGCCGCCCGCGGCCAGCGAGCGGACGTCCGGGTGGTCGGGATTCATTTCGGCGTAGTAGATGGCGGGCAGGGTGACGAGTCCCTGCAAAAGGTCCGAGCCGAGCGGCTTGCCGACCGCGGACGGTTCGCCGGTGAAGTCGAGCAGGTCGTCCACGATTTGGAAGGCCATGCCGAGTTCGTAGCCGAATTTCCGCAGGGTCTCGATGGTGGATTTGTTTTCGGTATTGACCATGGCCGCGGAGCGCGTGGACATTTCAAAGAGGGAGGCGGTCTTGGCGTAGATGCGCTGGTAGTAGTTGTCGCGGTTGATGACGCCGCGCGCCGAGAATAACTGGGTCAGTTCGCCGTTGACGATGACGGCCAGCGTTTCCGCGAACAGGCGCATGACGGGCAGGTAGTCAATCTCGGCAGCCAGTTTGGCGGCACGCGCGAACAGGAAATCGCCCGTCAGCACGGTGGCGGCGGAGGACCAGCGAGCGTTCAACGTCTCCGCGCCGCGGCGCAGGAGCGCGCCGTCAATCAGGTCATCGTGGACCAGGGTGGCGGTATGAAGCAGTTCCACAGCTGTGCCGAGCGTGACCAATGGCCCGGGCTTGCCGCCCAGCATGTTTCCGACGAGCAGGACGAGGGTTGGGCGGATGCGTTTTCCACCCGCGGCCAGCAAATGTTCGAGGGCGGCGCGCAAATCCTGGTTGCAGTCCGCACCCTGGGCGCGCATCCGATCTTCAACCAACAGAATTTGTTCTTGTACGGGGGCAAAAAAGGTTGCGTTGTTCAAGTCTCACCACAGGAAGAGCCGCGCCGCATTGTCTGTAGTCACAGCAGCGATCTCTTCCAGGTTCCTGGATTTTATTTCCGCAATTTTATCAGCAATTTCACGCACGAAGGCAGGTTCGTTGCGTTTTCCACGATGAGGGACGGGGGCGAGAAAGGGGGAATCGGTTTCTATTAGTAATTGGGTAATTGGTAATTCTTTGACGATGGCGCGTTTCTCGTCCGCATTTTTGTAGGTGACCGGCCCCGTCACGCCGATGAAAAAATTGAGCGCGATGACCTTCTGCGCGGTCTCGAGCGTCCCATTGAACGAGTGGAGTACGCCAGGGCGTTCGGCCAGCGGATTGTTTTTTGCTTTCAGGCCGCCATGCCACGCGGCGATGATTTCCAGCAGGTCGGCGGACGCGCCTCCGAACCAGGCGTCGTTCTCCTCGCGCATGTGAATGACAACGGGTTTGCCGATCTCCTCCGCAAAGGCGAGTTGCCGCTTCAGGATTTCACGCTGAACGGCGCGGCGCGCCGCGTCCTTGATCCAGTAATCATCCAGCCCGATCTCGCCAATCGCGACGACTTTCGAATGCCGCGCCAATTCCTTGACCTGGTCGAAGTCCCGCTCCGAGAATTTGTCCAAATCGGTTGGATGGAAGCCGACCGCCGCGAACACCCCCGGGTTTGACTCTGCCAACCGCGCCGCTTCTTTACTTGACCTGAGGTGGAGTCCCGGCACGAGCAGGCGCATCACCCCCGCGGCCTGCGCGCGCGCAAGCATCGCTTCGCGGTCGGCGTCGAATTTGTTGAGGTCGAGATGGCAATGGGTGTCGGTCAGGAGCATGGCAGGCAAATTATATCAGCCTTGATTTGGCGGATAATTTGACTTTTTCGGCCAGAAAATGTTATAGTATATATGCCAAAGAGAGGACCCCATGAAAAAAACAATCACCCTTCTTACCGTAATTGCAGTTTTCCTTGTGACCCTGTTTTCGGCCACGCCCGCCCGCGCGGACGTGGCGCCGCCCGAAGCGCCTCCCGGCACAAATCTGGTGCCCGGGAGCGAATCCACCCAGGTGCGCATGGCGGCGGAGACGGTTCTGTTGACTGTCGCCAAAGACCCTGCCGACTCAGAGGGCGCCATCGCCCGCACGGAAGCAACCTTTACCATGCGTAATCTCGGCAGCGCCGAAGAAAAAATGCAGGTGCGTTTCCCGCTGACGTTCTTCAACGGTAGTTCGGACGGGTTTGGAAATTTTCCTGAAATTGCCGATATTGCCGTGAGGGTCAACGGAAAGGCTGTTTCAACGCGGCGCGAACTCCAGCCCTTTCTTGCCACGGAGGGACGGTCTTATCAGGAGCAGGCTGAGATTCCCTGGGCGGTGTTCGATGTGACATTCCCTCCCTTGCAGGATGTGACCATCGAAGTCGCGTACACCGTCAATGGGTATGGATATTATCCATACGAGGTCTTCAAGTATATCCTCGAGACGGGCGCGGGCTGGAATGGCAACATCGGCGTTGCGGATGTGATCGTCCGTTTCCCGTATGATGCGAACGAGAAAAATGTCTGGATGAAGGAAGCCGATTATGCCGGATACGGCGATCCAACGCCGGGTGGAGTCCTAAGCGGAAAGGAAGTCCGCTGGCATTTCGAAGACCTGGAGCCGACCTGGGAGAATAACATCCAAGTCCTCCTGGTCGCGCCGTCGTTGTGGGAATCCGTTTTGAAAGAAACGGGCACGGTTGCCAAAAATCCGAACGACGGGGAAGCCTGGGGACGGCTCGGCAAGGCCTACAAGGAAATCGTCCGCATGTCGAAGGGCTACTTGCGCGAAGACCCCGTTGGGCGGGAGATGTTCCAGTTGAGCCGCGAGGCCTACGAGAAATGTCTCGCCCTCCTGCCGAATGACCCGGTCTGGCATTACGGTTACGCGGACCTGCTGTGGTCAAAATATTATTTTGAACTCTATGGGCCGGGGAAATCTGATCCCGAGGGGATCCTGCCGCTGGTCCTGTCGCATCTCCAGACCGCGCTGAAAATCGATCCCAACACTCAACAAGCCCGCGACCTGCTGACGGAGATCAGCTATTCCGTGCCCGATGCCGTTCAGTTGGATGGGAACGATTTCATTTACCTGGGTCTGACGGCCACTCCGATTCCTCCCACCCCGTGGGTGTATCCAACCAAGACAGCGTTCCCCGCGCCGACAGAGTCCACCGCACCCACGGCCACCCTCGAATCTATCCCGTCTCTGGAACCCCTCCCGCCGACGGAAACGCCCACCGCGGCAAATCCCATCTGCGGATC
>CAYJLS010000094.1:9880-17293 GCA_964371065.1 uncultured Anaerolineaceae bacterium
CCGTGCCGCGTCTCGCAGTAGACGCGCAGGATCGGCTCGGTGCCAGAGAAGCGGATGAGCATCCAGCCGCCGTCTTCGAGACGGAACTGGAAGCCGTCCACGGTCACGAGTTCGGTTACTTTCAGCCCGCCGAGGGTCTGAGGGTTGTTGTCCCGGATGATCTTCTCGCGCGTGGCGCGGTCACCGCTAAAGGGACTGTCCACGCGGTCGTAGAAAAACTCGCCTCCAACTTTCGCGAACAGATCTTTCAGCAATTCAGTAGGTTTCTTGCCTGTCTTGACCATGAAATCGAGCATGTACAGCCCGGCGAGAATCCCGTCGCGTTCGGGGACATTGTTGCGGAAGGCGTAGCCGCCCGATTCCTCGCCGCCAATCAGCGCGTTCGTCTCGGTCATTTTCGGCGCGACGAATTTGAATCCCACGCCTGTCTCGTGGACGGGTACACCGTAGATCTTGCCGAGGATGTTCAACATGCCTGTCGTGGACAAGGTTTTTACGATGGCGCCGCGCAGGCCGCGGATTTCCAGCAGGTAATACGCCAGCAGGGCGTACACGCGCAACTGGTTGATGAACCGCCCGTTCTCGTCGCCGATGCCGCAACGGTCCGCGTCGCCGTCGGTGATGAGCAGAACGTCCGCTTTGTTGTCCACGGTGGCTTTCAGACCCACGTCAATATTCGGCTGGATCGGTTCGGGACGTTTCATCTCCGGGAAGGACGGATTGCGGACATTGTGAATTTCGATCACCTTGGTCTTTCCGCCCGCCAGCAGGCGTGTAAACCAGCCCGCGCCGTTACCCCACATCGCGTCCACCATCACGGTCAGCCCCGCGTCTTTGATGGGGCCCAGGTCAATCAGCCCATCCCGCGTCAGATGCTCGATGTACGGCGTCGCCGCATCGAACTTGACGATGCTTCCTTGCTCTACGCCAACGTTGAACGTTAAACGTTTAACGTTCAACACATCCTCCGGGATGGATGCCTCAATTTGTTTGAGTCCCTCCGGGTCAATCGCGCCGCCCGTCTCGTTGCGGACCTTGAAGCCGTTATCCGTGGACGGGTTGTGGCTGGCTGTGATGTTGACTGCGCCCACGGCCTTCTTGTCCACTACCGCGTAGGCGATGACGGGGGTGGGCGTCGCGCCATCGGTCAACCAGACTTTCAGCTCGTTGCCCGCCAGCACTTCCGCCACCGCCGCGGCAAAATGTTCACTGCTAAAGCGCTTGTCGTGCCCGACCACGACCCATTGTCCCTGCCTGCCCTGCTTCAAAAGATAGTTCGCAAATCCCTGCGCGCAACGGCGCACGTTATCGAAGGTATATTCCTCGGCGATCACGCCGCGCCAGCCGTCTGTCCCGAATGTGATTTTGAAAGGCATGATAATCTCCAGTAGATAGAATGGAAAAATTATAACAGGATACTTTTCTATGTTGCATTTTGAGCACGCAGGATCATTTTGGCTATTTGTTCATTTGTGTTAATAGGGTACAAATGAATGTTTGGATGCTCGTTTTTATAAACCCTGAAAATTTCGTCTGCAAAAGCTTGTCCAATGCCATCTACGTCTTTGAAATCAAGAACGATTTCCTTGAATCTCTCGAAACGTGTTAATAGGCGTTTGGCCTGTGAACGAGAAATAAGATTTTCGTTTCCATGTTGTGCCAGGAATACTGGAACATGGGTCTTGCTAAAGCCAAAATCATCCTTATCGGAATAATAGTTGAATACTTCTTCGGTGGTACGTGTTGAGTCCGTTCTGATTTTCATTCCGATTATGGTTCCTTGAGTGGGGTTGCTCTTGTCCTCTAGCAGCCAATCGTTTCCATCAAGGCTGTTTGATTTGCTGAGGTGGGTAAAGGTAAGTTTTCCCGATAAGATCGAGAAGGTATCGAAAATTCTCGAAGAGAAGAATATGCCTTCACCTGTATGCCGTTTCGGATCTGTGGTTAATTTGCCCTTCGATAATTCAAGGATTGCATGCAAATCGTCGGTTAGACCGAGTTCTTGTTTGATTTTGTTGAAAATTCCAATTCCATCGTCGCTCACAATAATTTGTACTTCTCTAATGGTACGCTTTAGGTCTATAGTCACTTTTTGCCCATTCGAATGATCAATGGCATTATTTACCATTTCAGTGAATCCGTAGTAACAAATTTTGATAATGTTTGACGGTGCTTCGTTAAGAAGCGGTAATATATTTTGTCGCCACACTATATCCTCTTCCAAGCCTGTGAGCGAATACTCCAAAGTCGTATCAATAATAGGTTTGAAGAAATATTGCCTGTCACGGGTCTTTCCTTTTGCCAATATAAAATTGTTCTTTATTAGTTTATTTAAATGTCTAAGGACTGCTTGCCGTGAAATGGAGAATTTCTCTGCGGTAAGGGTCGTAATATTACTTGACCCTTCTTCAAGATTGGAAATGATAAAATCGCGAATAGATTCTGTTTGTTGGGTTTTCATAGACATTCCTTTTGTTGATAATATTATAAACTACGCTGGCTGCTATTGTCAACTTTTTCGTGTTTATTGTCAACCAAAAGGGCTTTCTGGGTAAGAGCCCCTACAGTGCTAAAATTATAATTGTGTCTACTTCACTTTCACTCGCCGAAACTAAATCCAAACTGCGCCAGCAATGCCGCACACTCCGCGCCTCCCTCGGGGAAGAGACTCGCGCCCGCGCCAGCCAGTCCATTTGCGAGCGTCTGGAAAACTGGACGATCTTCCGGCAAAGCCAGTCCATTCTGACCTACATGCCCATCAAAGGCGAAGTGGATTTGACTCCGCTCCTGGATCGCCACTCCGAAAAACAGTGGGCTTTGCCGCGCATCCTCCCCGAAGAAAACCATCGCATGGTCTTTCACCCCTACGACGCGACGCGGCTGGTGCGCCATCCGTTTGGAATGGCCGAACCCAGCGCGGAGCTGCGGACGGTCCCGCCCGAAGCGATCCAACTCGCGCTCGTCCCTGGCCTGGCATTTGACCGTCACGGTTGGCGGCTGGGTTACGGCGGCGGGTACTTCGACCGCTTTCTCAAAGATTTTCCGGGTGTGAGCGTCGGCATTGTCTTCCAGGCGTTGTTGCTGGAAGATATCCCGCGCGGCCCGTTCGATGTGCCCATGCGGTGGATCGTCTGCGAGGGGGATTTCCTCGTTACGGGCTTCTCTCCCCAGGCGGTATAATCGCCCATTATGGTTGATCAAATTTATCTTGACTATGCCGCGACCACGCCCGTGGACTCGCGCGTGCTCGAGGCGATGCTCCCGTACTTTAGCGCTTCATTCGGGAACCCGTCGTCTGTTCACCGTTATGGACAGGTTGCCGAGGCCGCGGTCGACTCCGCGCGCGAGACGGTTGCCTCCGTGCTGAACTGCCGCGCGGACGAGATCATCTTCACCTCCTGCGGCTCCGAATCGGACAACCTCGCCCTGCGCGGCGCCATGCTCGCGGGACGGAGGCTCAACCGCACCTGGCTCCTGACCTCGCGCGCCGAACATCACGCCGTCAGCAAAACGGCGGAACAACTGGAAAAGTATTTCGATATTCAAGTCGAATGGCTTCCCGTGGACGCACATGGCATGGTCACGCCGGACGCGATGTGTTCCGCCGTTTGTGACGGGACCGCGCTGGCCTCAGTCATGCTCGCCAACAACGAGATCGGCACGATTAATCCCGTTGCCGAGTTAGCCGCCATCTGTCACGAACACGGCATCCTTTTCCACACGGACGCGGTGCAGGCCGCCGCGTATCTCGATGTGGACGTGCAAACTCTCGGCGTGGACATGCTGTCGCTCGGCGCGCACAAATTCTATGGGCCGAAGGGAGTCGGCGCGCTATTCGTCAGAAAAGGGACAGGTCTCGTCCCGCATCTGACAGGCGGCGGACAGGAGTTCGGCCTGCGCGCCGGGACGCAGAACGTGCCGTACATCGTCGGGTTTGCCGAGGCGTTGCGTCTTGCAAAAGAGGAACGCGGACAGCGTGTCGCGCACGTCAAACCTTTGCGTGACCAAATTATCGGCCGCGTGCTCGAAGAGATTCCCGATTCGCAACTGACAGGTCATCCCGAAAACCGCCTGCCCAACCACACCTCCTTTGTCTTCAAGGATGTGGACGGCAACCTGCTCCTGCAACTGCTGGACGCATCTGGTTTTGCCTGCTCGTCCGGTTCCGCCTGCAAAACAGGAAATCCCGAACCGAGCGAAGTCATCACCGCCCTCGGTCTCGCGCGCGATTGGGCGCTGGGTTCCCTGCGCGTCACCCTCGGCAAGGATTCCACACCTGAACAAATTGATTTATTTTTGAAGACACTGCCTCCTCTCCTAAGCAAAGCCAGGGGTTTAACCGGAGATAAACGGAGATGAACGTCTTCTTTTTTGATGAAAGAGGCATTCGATGGTTGAAACCGATTTAAATAAACTTACCGAAAGAATCATTGGTTGCGCATTTGAGGTAAGCAACACTCTTGGTATTGGTTTTGTCGAAAAAGTGTATGAAAACGCGTATGCCCATTTGTTGCGAAAAAATGGTCTGCGCGTGATCCAACAGCACCCGATCAAGGTTGTTTTCGATGGAATTATTGTCGGTGAGTTTTTTGTGGACTTGTTGGTAGAGGATCTTATCCTTACCGAATTGAAAGCGGTGTCAGAATTGACTACTGAGCATTTTGCCCAAGCGTTAAACTACCTGCGTGCAACGGGTTTGCCTGCCTGTTTGCTGATTAATTTCGGTAAGCCGCGCATTCAGATTCGCCACCTTCATCCCTCTCCGAATTGGAAAACCACAAAAGCTTAATCCCTTTATCAACCCATCCTGTTCATCTCCGTTTATCCCCGGTGAATTAATGCCTAAAGTTGTCATTGCCCTGTCTGGAGGAGTGGACTCCTCCGTCGCCGCGGCCCTGCTCAAACAGCAGGGCTATGAGGTCATTGGCATGATGTTGAGACTGTGGTCTGAGCCGGGCAAGGAGGAGTCCAACCGCTGTTGTACGCCCGACTCGATGGCGCAGGCGAGACGGGTCGCGGCGAAACTGGACATCCCTTTTTACGTGGTGGACGCCAAGGATGTGTTCCGCAAAACCGTCGTGCAATATTTTCTGGACGGGTACGCGGCGGGCGGGACCCCGAACCCGTGTCTCGTTTGTAATCGTTCCATCCGCTGGGAGTTTCTGCTCAACCACGCCCTCGCTCTCGGCGCGGACTTCATGGCGACGGGACACTATGCAAGAAAGATGAAAGATGAAAGAGGAAAGATGAAGCTGTTGCGCGCGGTGGATGAGTCAAAGGATCAGTCGTATGTGTTGCATGTTTTGACGCAGGAAAAACTCCAGCGTGCGCTTTTTCCCGTTGGCGATTATCCTAAGAATGAGATTCGCCAGATCGCTGAGTCGTTTGGACTGTCAACCGCCTCGCGCAAGGACAGCCAGGATTTGTGCTTCCTCGCGGGCGATGACTATCGTAACTTTCTCCAGCGCAACGCCGCGGACCTGCTCCAGCCCGGCGACATCGTGACCCGCGACGGAAAAGTCATCGGTCGGCACAACGGACTCGCCAACTACACCATCGGCCAACGGAAAGGACTCGGCATCGCTTCCCCCGTTCCTCTTTATGTCCTCACGAAACACGCACCACGCAATACGCTGGTTGTCGGCGCCGCAGACGAACTCGGCTCCACCGAATTGACCGCCCGCGAGGTCAACTGGGTCAGCGGGGAGCCGCCGTCCGCGCCGTTTCGCGCCGAGGTCAAAATCCGTTACACTGCGCGTCCCGCTTGGGCGGAGGTGACGCCTCTCGAAAACGGGACCCGCTCCACGGTCAGGTTTGAGGCGCCCGCGCGGGATGTCACCGCGGGTCAGGCGGCGGTCTTCTACGTCGGGGAGGAAGTCCTCGGCGGCGGTATCATCGTCTAGCCCCTGCGTGTAGCCAGAATAACGCGCTTTGATGTTTTGCAAGACGCCCTGTGGATTATGACCATAAACTGATGACTGAACACTGATGACTGAACACTGATGACTGAACACTGATGACTATCCCTTCCCTGCTCTTCGCCCTCCTGCTTGCCCTTGTGCTCGGCGCGCTCTACCACTTCATCCGCGGCGGGGACGCGGCGCATTTGCTCACCTACCTTTTGATGAGCGTGCTCGGATTTGCCGCCGGCCACTTGATCGGACTGTGGCGCGGCTGGGTGTTCTTCCCGTTTGGCCCGCTCAACCTGGGACCCGAAATCGTGGGCGCGCTCGCTTTTCTCGCACTGGGGGACTGGCTTGTCCACCTTCCGCCGCGGACGCCGGAGGAGTAGGGGGTGGCAGGCGCGGACATGCCCTTAGAGACTGTTTCTTAAAGACTCTTTCTGTACACGGATGGCACAGATTTCACTGATTCGCACGGATAAATCTTTAAAAAAATCCGTCTTTGTCCGTGTACAAAGAGTCTGTAGTGCAAAGATCAAGAAGGCTGAAACGACTTAAGAAACACTCTCTTAGGCGGGATCGCGCCTGCGCCAGAGTTAATATGACAAAGACATGACATCCACCAATGAGAAAGCAGGTAAGATAACCCGCCCGTGCATGGACTGGATCAACGCAGGGTGCATCTACCGCTTGTGCAGTTCAGCACTGGCTGTGTCTCCATCGCGCTCCTACCCCCCTTCAGAAACCTTCGGCAGGGTGCTTCGCGAACGCAAACTGTTAGTGCGGCTGAAACGAAATCATGAAATGATACGGCTCACATGAACGGCCGTCGGGTGCGCCCGTAACAGTGCAGGAGAACCATGAATACAAAACGTCGTGCTTTGACAATTCTTATTTTGGCCGCGAGTTTGGCAACGTTCGGTTGTGGGCTGGGAGGGATCGTTGGCCCGACTTCCACACCTGCATCAACAAATACTCCGATTCCCCCGGCGGCAACGACGACGAACACACCCATTCCTCCCACGCCTACGATTGCGGCAATTCCAGGATCAAAAGAGCCTGTTATCATAGGCGACTTTAATCTAAGCATCTCCACCGTAGATTTAAATGAGAAGGGCTTCAATGGAATGGCCCCTTATCCCATGACTGCCGATCAGACTGTATTAGCGGTCGAAGTAATTTTAATCTCTGGCGATCTGGGGAATCTTTCCCACTTGGACGTTTGGGTAACGGATGAGGCAGGCAATCGAACCGACTCTGGCACAACGCTCTCCGCTGATAGCAAGAATCAAGTCGTTTGGTTATTTCCTGTGCCAAAGACGGCGCATTCGTTTTTCTTGCACTTTCCCAGCGGAGAAGTAATTGACCTGGCTCCACTCCTGCCTTAAATACAAGAGTGCCGCGTAGATATCTAAACCAACATCTCGGTTTTTGCTTACTTCAAGCACATAAAAGTTTGGCTCATGTGTAGAATCTGTGCGGCAAAGTGACAGTCACTTCCGAAGATACT
>CAYJLS010000095.1:0-17104 GCA_964371065.1 uncultured Anaerolineaceae bacterium
GCTCCGCTTCCTGAGACTTCTGTCCCTCCCCGCGCCGCATCAATCCTTAACCGTTAGGCAGACAAACAAAATTGCGCTTATCCCAATAAGTGTGTTTTTTTGCCGTTTTGGAGTAGGTGCTTTGTGAGATACAGTAGGTTTTTTAATTTGAGCACCTGGCACTACGTTATTCTTTTGTGGTTGTATAGGTGATGTAACCTTTTGTGTTGATTCAAATGAAAAACCTTGCCCCATAAGAGCATCCAACATTTGTTTGACTTTTTCGTTTTTGGGATTAATGCGTAACATTTGTTTCAAGCAGTAAATGCGTTCTTTGTCATTGCCTGAAACCTCATACATTCCTCCCCAAGCACGTTCGTTATCTGGGTTTTGCTTAACGACAGTTATAAAAAATTTTCGCGCTTCATCCCGCTTCCCTGCTTTATGCGCTATTATGCCTTGTTGTAGTAAGTCGTCCATAATGACTCTCCCTTTGAAAAAGGCGATTAGTAACTTTGACGCTCTAGCAACTTTCAGTATACAGTTTTCTGTCCTTTTTGTCATGTATCAATTAGAATAAAAATCGGGGCAAGCCGTAAAGCCTGCCCTGCACTGATTACTGGTCACTGAACGCTGGTCATTTACACTGCCAGCGGCAACATATTGACCTGAACCGTGTAGCCGAGTTGGGAAAGAAAATTGTAGCAGTCATCCCACGAAAGGCCGAACTCACGCACATCGGCCAGGCCAACCCGCGTCAGGATGTCCCGCAACAGTTCGGAGTCCTGTTCATCCAATTCACCATCGCACAGTGCATCTTCCGCCCAGTCCACAAGGCGCGCCAAAGAAACGCGGCAATTCAGGTACGCGGCCAACTCTTCAGCCACGGTTTTTCGAGTAATGACCATGTTCATTGCTACCTTGCCAAAATGACTTCAGTCACCGCTGAAATCAGCGTTTCTTCAGTCGCTTATCATACTCCGCGTGGCTGCCAATCCAAAACCAGACAATGGTATCTCCCCCCAACCAGCCCAAAGAGCGGTATTTTCTCCCCACCCTGACCGAATAGATTGATTCCTGTGGATCAATACACTTGAATTGCAAACTGGGATGATACGGATCTTCCAGCCACAACTGGTATGCTTTGTCGGCGATGCGTTGAACATCCTCGGGCAGGGAATCGTAGAACTTCCAAAACCGCGCGTTCGTATGCGATTTCATCGGCTGGGTTTGCCCTCGGAATCAAATTCCATCGGACGGGTCTTGCCAGCGCGATATTCAGCCCCCGCTTCCTGCGCCATTTTCCTTAGTTCATCGCGCGAACCTGCAAATTGCTGTTCCCATTCTTCTTCGTCGGCGAGAATTTCCTCTTCGGTTTCCCCGAAAATATCGTCCGTTGGAAGTGTCGCCAACGGATGGGATTGTATAAAGCGCGCAAAGTCATAGACACTGGCGAGGCGGTTAGCAGGCAAAGCCATCACCAATTCAACGACTTTTTCGCGTGTGATCGTTTCTTCTAACATTTCGGTCTCTCCTATTTTCGCAATAAACAAAAGAGCGTCTGTGTTCATTATAGCACGCCGCCGATTGGCAAAATACATAAGCGGACGAGTCTCCTCGTCCGCACACTGATTACTGATCACTGAAAACTGATCACTACACCTTCGGCCCCGCCTCCAACACCTCAACCGGCGTGCCTTCCTCAAACTTCTTGAAATTCTGAATGAATCGCAACGCCAAATCCTTGTAGCGTTTATCGTATTCCTCGCGCGTCGGCCAACTCGACCACGGCTCCAGCACAGACTCTGGCACGTCCGGGCAGGTCTGCGGGACTTCGAAGCCGAAGATCGGGTCCTGGTAGTATTTGACCTTCGCCAGTTTGCCGGTCAACGCGGCGGTCAGCAGGGCGCGCGTGTATTTGATGCTGATGCGCTTGCCGATGCCGTACGGGCCGCCCACCCAGCCGGTGTTGACCAGCCAGCAGGTGACGCCGTAGCGCTCGATCTTGCGCTTGAGCAGGTCGGCATATTTGTAGGGATGGTGTACCATGAACGGAGCGCCGAAGCAGGCGCTGAACGTGATCTCCGGTTCGTCGCGCAGGCCGATCTCCGTGCCGGCAATCTTGGAGGTGTAGCCCGAAATGAACTGGTAGAGCGCCTGGTTCGGGGTCAGGCGCGCGATGGGAGGCATCACGCCGCTGGCGTCGCAGGTCAGCAGGATGATGTTCTTCGGGTGTCCCGCCTTCTTGGCAGGCACGGCGTTGGCGATAAATTCCAGCGGGTAGGAAGCGCGCGTGTTCTCGGTCACAGTGTCATCGTCAAGGTCAATGAAGCGGGTGACGGGATCGAACGTGACGTTTTCGAGGATCGTCCCGAAGCGTTTGGTGGTCGCGTAAATCTCGGGTTCGGCGGAGGCAGAGAGGCCGATCACTTTGGCGTAGCATCCGCCCTCGAAGTTGAAGACGCCCTCGTCGCTCCAGCCATGCTCGTCGTCGCCGATCAGGCGACGCGCCGGGTCGGCGGAGAGAGTCGTCTTGCCCGTCCCGCTCAGGCCGAAGAAGAGCGCCACATCGTCCGTATCCTCGGGGCTGACGTTGGCCGAGCAGTGCATCGAAAGCACGCCTTCCAGCGGAAGCAGGTAATTCAAGATCGTGAAGACGGATTTTTTCAACTCGCCCGCGTAGGCCGTGTTGCCGACGATGGCGAGTTTCTTTTCGAACGACAGGCAGATGAATGTTTCGCTGACCGTGTTATCCACGGACGGTATGCCTTTGAAGGACGGCATGGCGATGATTGTAAATTCGGGGACGAAGCGTTTGTATTCCTCGAGCGACTGCGGCAGGATGAACATGTTGCGCGCAAAATGACTGTGCCAGGCATGCTCGGTCACCATGCGGACGGGTAGGCGATACTTCTCGTCCGCGCCCGCGTACACGTCCTGCACAAAGACGTCGCGTCCCTGCATGAAACCCAGCAGGCGCGCATACAACTCCTCGAACTTGTCCGCGCTGAACGGACGGTTGTACTCTCCCCACCAGATATTTCCCTCGCTCGCCGCCTCGCGGACAACAAACTTGTCGTTGGCCGCGCGGGCGGTGTGCTCCCCCGTGAACGCCGCGAACGGCCCGCCGAGAACAGTCACGCCCTCGCCGCGGAAGATGGCCTCCTCGTACAGGGCTTCCGTCGCCAGATTCCAATACGCCAGCCGCAAATTCGTCACGCCGTGATTGGACAGGTTGTAATCGGCTTTGCGTATCTGTGCTACGGATTCGGCAGGTGTTTTGATGTTTAGCAAATTGTTCATAGTTCCTCGTAAGATGATTAGTGAGTAGATAACTAGAGAGCAGTCACACAATTACCACTTACCAATTACCAATTACTACTCCCTACTCTCTGTTCTCTACTCTCTCATAACCAATCTCGTATCAACTTCTTATCGCCAATATAAATCTCGTTCGGCGAAGTCGGGTCGAGCGCCCAGCGGATGCGATCCATGCCCTCGGTCACATCCTTGACCGAGCCGGCGAACGACAGGCGGATGTGGCCCTCCATGCCGAACTCTTTGCCAGGCACGGTCACGACCAGCGCTTTCTTCAACAGGAATTTCGACATCTCCACCGAATTGTTTCCGAAGGCGCGCAGGTCGGGCAGAGCGTAGAACGTCCCTTGCGGAGGGATGAGCCGCGCCCCGTGGAAGGACTTCATCTCCTGCAACAGCACGTTGCAATTATTTTCGATCTGGAGCCGCAGCGCCTCGACGACGGACTGCATCCCGTTCAACGCGCCTTCCGCGGCCGCCTGCGAGACAGGCGAGACGCACGAGGTGGTCTGCGCCTGGACGTTGGTCATCACCTTGACCAGGTCGCGCGGCGCAACCACCCACCCGACGCGGAAGCCCGTCATGCCGTACAACTTCGCCACCCCATTGACCACGATAACGTGCGAGTTTTCGATGTCACGCTGGGTGAACTCCCAGGCGGGATGCGCCACGTTGTGAGCAAAGGTCAACTTGTGATAAATATCGTCGCAGATCAGGAAGATGCCCTTGCGCTCGCAAAACTCCGCCAGTTTCCCGATCAGTTCCGCCGAGTAAATTGCACCCGACGGGTTATTCGGGCTATTGACGATGATCGCCCGCGTATACGAAGTCACCGCCCGCTCGATGTCTTCGAAGCGCGGCGTGAACGTCCCATCTTCGGGTGTCACGATCACCGGCACGCCGTAACACATCTTGACGATCTCGGGGTACGAGACCCAGTACGGCGCAATGATGATCACTTCATCCTGCGGGTTCAGGATGGAATAGAAGATGTTATACAGCGACTGTTTCGCGCCGTTGGTGACGATCACATTTTCGGGCGCGGCCAGGCGGTTGTAATTCTCCTCCGTGTAGCGGATGATCGCCTTTTTCATGGCGGGCAAGCCGTCGGGCGGGGTGTACTTGACCTCGCCGCTGGTCAGTTTCGCACCGGAGGCCAGCACCGCCGCGATGGGCGTCTTGTTCTTCGGCTCGCCGATGCCGAGATTGATGACCGGCTCGCCGCGCTCCCGAAGGAGCCGCGCTTCCTCGTTCAGGGCGAAGGTGGGAGATTCTGCGATCTCACTGGCAAGTTTACTGAGTTTCATGGATGCTCCGTTGTTCCATCCCGTCATTGCGAGGAGGGTACTCCCGACGAAGCAATCTCCATGTTGCAGGAGGGGATTGCTTCGCACAGAACGCTCGCAATGACGGATGGATGGGATAGAAAAAATTATGCCTGGTCAACCCAACCTGACCAGGCATTTACACGAAGACACGCCTTTCGAGAGACGCGGCAATGTCGGCAACTATGTCACACAACCCATTCACAGGCTGATTATACCAAACCGCACAAACTTCCGTGCGGACTCCAAAGTCTCCAGACTTTGGATGGATTACAGTCACCTGGCAAGTTGCTTGCAAGTTATTTTTATGCGGACTCCAAAGTCTCCAGACTTTGGATAGGATTACCAACACTGCAAAGTCTGGAGACTTTGCACTCCGATTCCGCACTCCGATTCCGCACTCCGAACTACAATGCCTCGAAATCCGACGGATTGCCCAGCGCCTGCCCCGTGACCGACGCGTCAATCCGCTTGACCAGCCCGCCCAGCACACTCCCGCTTCCCACCTCGACGAAGTGGCGGATCCCGCTTCCGATCATCCCCTGCACCGACTCGCTCCAGCGCACGCGCGACTGCATCTGCGCGCGGATGTCGGCGCGCAAGTCCGCGGCGGAGGTCAATGCCCGCGCCGCGACATTCCCGACGATGGGCGCGGCCGCGTCTTTGAGCGGGACGGCCTGCACGGCCGCGTCCCACTCCGCTTGGATGGAATTCATCAGCGACGAATGCGCCGCAATCGAGACCGCCAGCGGCAAAGCGCGTTTCGCGCCCGCGGCTTTCGCCAATTGCATGGCGCGCTCCACAGCGGGCTTCGCGCCCGAAATCACCACCTGGCCGGGACAGTTGTCGTTCGCCACCTGGACAGGTTCACCCTCGCGGCTGGCCTCGGCGCAGACTTTTTCCAATGTCGGAATATCCAGGTTGAGGATGGCGGCCATGCCGCCGGGCGCGAGTTCCCCGGCGCACTTCATCAACTGGCCGCGCGTGCGGACGAGGCGCAGCCCGTCCGCGAAGGTCAGCGCGCCCGACGCCGCGAGAGCCGACAGTTCGCCGAGGGAATGTCCGGCCAGCGCGGCCGGACGGAGGTCAGGGAGGCGAAGCGAGAGCACGCGCCAGGCGGCCAGCGAGTGGACGTACAGCGCGGGTTGGGTGTTGACCGTGTCGTTGAGTTCGTCGGCGGGCCCGTCCCACATCAGTTTCGAGAGGGAGAATCCGAGCAGGTCATCGGCCTCGTCAAAAATCTGTTTGGCGGGAGGAAACGCGGCGGCCAGGTCGCGTCCCATGCCGAGGGTTTGCGAGCCTTGCCCGGGAAAGATGAAAGCGGTGGTTTTTGGGTCGAGTGTCATTTGATTACCTTTTGATTTTTCACCGCGAAGAAACGAAGCCTGCACTGAGCGAAGTCGAAGTGACCGCGAAGTTTATAAAATCGCGAAGGAGATTCTTCGCGCTCTTCCCCTCTTCGCGGTAAGAGTTGTTTTCCCCATTAACACAAACGAGCCGTGTTCGTCACGGCTCGCGGGCATGTTCTGTCCGCAGTTGAACTGCGGACAGAACATGCGGGTTACTCGGTATTCTTTTTCTTGGATTTTTTGATTTCGATCACTTCGCGTCCCTGATAGTGGCCGCATTTCGGGCAGACCGTGTGCGACAGGCGCATGGAGCCGCAGTTGGAGCAGGCTACGAGGTTGCGCGCTTCGAGGGCGTCATGGGCGCGGCGGCGGTCGCGGCGTCCTTTCGAGTGTTTGCGTTTTGGTTGTGGGGCCATTCGTTCTCCTTATTGACATGCAACCGCCGGGCGAGGCCCGGCGTGATTTCCAGACAAGCGGGCAGATTATATCGGCAGCAGGCGGAAGCGTCAAGTGAGAGAGTATGGTGATTACCCACAAGTTCGGGCGGCAGTTGTACTGCCGCCTGCGCCCGCAGTCCAACTGCGGGCGAACTTGACTTGTGGGTAATCACCAGAAATTTGGAGACTTTTTAAACACGAAGTACACAAAGGTCACGAAGGGGAAAAGAGCGTAAACTCGTCAAGGATTCTTCCTTTGCGTACTTGGTGTCCTTCGTGTTTAAAAACTGCCCCCCACCCCAAGCCTGAACCGTTGTAAAATCAGGATTATGGAAGTTCAAATCGCGGTCGCCAAGATCAACAAATATGCCATCTCCGAAAGCGGGGACACGCTGGAGGTGGTGGAACGCCCGAACGGCGGATTGTCTGTCGTGCTGGCCGACGGTCAGACCAGCGGGCGCGGCGCGAAGGCCGTCTCGATGATGGTCGTCCGCAAGGTGATCGGGCTGCTGGCGGAGGGCGTGCGCGACGGCGCGGCCGCCCGCGCCGCCTCGGACGCGCTCTACACCGACAAACAAGGCAAAGTCTCCTGCACGCTCAACATCGCTTCGATAGACCTGCATACGAATACCATCGTGTTGACGCGCAACAATCCCGCCTCGATGGCCATCTGCCGCAACGGACAAGTGGACTGCATCGCAACGGAAAGCGTTTCGCTCGGCACGGCGCGGGACACGCGCCCGGTTATCAGCGAGATCAACATCGAGCCCGGCCTGACCATCGTCATCCACACCGACGGGCTGGAACACGCCGGAAAGCGCCGCGGCCAGCCGATGGAAATCTGCACCGTCATCCAGTCCATGCTCGACGAGCAGGACCCCGGCCCACAGTCCATCGCGGACGAGTTGCTGGCGCACGCCGTCAGCTTGGACGAGGGCCGTCCCGCGGACGATATCAGCGTGGTGGTGCTGAAAGTGATGCCGCGTACCGGTGACCAGGTGCGCCGCATGAGCGTGCGCCTGCCGATTGAGTAGTCTCAGTAGATGAAAAATTGCGCTATAGCAGCGCTTCCTGGCGTCGGGCGGATGCCTAAAGTCATTACTACTTGGAGGAAACGCAAGCCATGTAGTGACGGTTTCAATCGTCAATTTTCATCTACTGAGACTCAGTAGATGAAAAATTGCGCTATAGCGGCGCTTCCTGGCGTCGGGCGGATGACTAAAGTCATTACTACGTGGAGGAAACGCAAGCCATGTAGTGACGATTTCAATCGTCAATTTTCATCTACTGAGTCTGGTAGTCGGCTGGTCGGGTGGTCTCCTGGTCTGATAGTCGGCTGGTCTCATAGTCGGATAGCCTCCTGGCTGAATGGCTGACCACGCGACCCCACAACCACGCGACTACGCGACCATGAGACTATGTGACCATGCGACCATGAGACCAAAACACACCTTCCAACACTGGCGCGCTTCCATTCGAGATACCAGGCTGCTCCTGCGCGAATTCGGCGCGCCCCTGCTCTTATTTTTGCTGGCCATCACCGGGGGAGGCGCGATCTACTTCGTGACTGCCAACGCGGTGGGCGAACCCATCAAAAGTTTGGTCGAGGCGGTCTATCTCATTTTGGCGATGGCCTTCCTCCAGTCCAGCGGGGAGTTTCCCCGCCACATCGCTCTTCAGATTTTTTACTTCCTCATGCCGGTCATCGGCATCGGCGCGCTCGCACAGGGATTGACCGATTTCGGAATCCTGCTCTTCAACCGTCGCGCCCGCAGCAAAGAATGGGAGATTGCCGTGGCATCCACTTTGAACAAACACCACATCCTGATTGGCCTCGGCCACCTCGGTTTTCGCGTCGTCCAGCAACTGCACGCGATGGGTGAAACCATGGCGGTGATCGAACTCGACCCAAAAGCAGACCTCGCCAACGCGGTCCAAAAGATGAACGTACTCGTCATCAGCGGGGACGCCAGCCACGAGACCACGCTGGTGGATGCGGGCATCCAGCGCGCCAAATCCATCATCCTGTGCGTGCAGGACGACGCGCTCAACCTGAAGACCGCGCTCAAAGCGCGCACGCTCAACCCGGACATCAAAATCGTCATCCGTATCTTCGACGACGACTTCGCCGAGGAACTGCACGCGCAATTCGGATTCAACGCCCTGAGCGGCACGGCCATTGCCGCGCCCGCCTTCGCCGCCTCCGCCGCGGGTGCGGACGTCACCAACCCCATCAACATCGAGGGCGAGTCCCTCAGCCTGGCGCGGCTCACCATCTCACCCAATTCTGAATTGGACGGGAAAACCGTCGGGCAGGTGGAGGACGGCTACAGGGTCAGCATCGTGCTCGTGCGCCACGACCACACCTCCGAACTTCATCCCACCGACAGCACGATCCTGCAAGGCGGCAACCTGCTGGCCGTGCTGGGGCGCCCCGAAAAACTGAACGCGCTCGTCCATGCCAGCCAGTGATGGACGACTGACCCCACTGGGGCGCTCCGCAGAGTCGTCACACCAAGGATTGTTGGTGGGAATCGTCGGCCCGTGCGGCGCGGGAAAATCCACGCTCATCGCCGCGCTCGAAAGCCGCGGCTTCGCCTGCCGCCACATCGCGCAGGAACACTCCTACGTCAAAGATATGTGGAAGCGCATTACCAATCCCGACGCGCTGATCTTCCTGCAAGCCTCCTTCCCGGTCTGCACCGCGCGGCGCCGACTCAACTGGAACGAATCCGACTACGCCGAACAACAGCGCCGACTGGCTCACGCGCTCGAACATGCGAACCTGGTGGTGGATACCGACAACCTGACTCCGCAGGAAGTGGCGCAACGCGTGCTGGAGTTTTTGGGTAAGTCGGATTGACAATCTGACCAACAATGAATTTGAAAATAATCCTCGCTTCATTCCTGGCCTTGTGCCTGCTCGCCGCGTGCGGGACCGTTTCCCTCACCCCTACCGGCATCCCGACCATCGTCCCGGACATTGAACTCGACCGGCTCGAACCAAACATCCCCGTTTTCCGCGAAGGGCTGGTCGAATCTGCGCAACCCATCCTCGCTGAAATGAACGACGACTCGATGTACCGGCTCGAGTTCGTGATTGCCGATGATCTCTCCCGCGTGGACGGGAAAGAAAACGTTCGCTACACCAATCGCGAGGATGTTCCGTTGGACGAGATCCAATTTCGACTGTTTCCCAATATCCTCGGTGGAAAGCTGGAAGTTCACAACCTGGCAGTGGACAGGAAACCCGTCACGCCGCGCTACGGCCTCGCGAATAGCCTGATGATCGTCCCGTTGCAGGCTCCGCTCGCGGTGGGGCAAAGCCTCACGCTAACGATGGACTTTACCGTTGAAGTCCCAACCGATGTGGAATTGAATTACGGCGTGCTGGCATATTATGATGGTGTGCTGACGCTCGCCCATGCTTACCCTGTGATTCCCGTCTACAATGAGGAAGGCTGGAATGCGGAACTGCCTCCGCAATCCGGAGACCTGACGTTCAACGACGCGGCATTCTACCTCGTCACCGTCACTGCGCCGAAGGGGGTGACGGTGGTCGCTTCGGGGTTGGAGTCCGCGCCTGAAACGGCAGGCAGGCAAAAAGCTAGCACTGAGCGAAGTCGAAGTGTCTGGAATGTGGCGAATGGGCCGGCGCGCGATTTCTTCCTGGCGGCCAGCCGCGACTACGAAGTCGTCTCGCAAAAAGTCGGTGGGGTGACCGTCAACAGTTACGCACCAAAGTCCCTGCAAGCGGGGAACGAGCAGGCGCTGGCCGCTGCCGTCCGCGCGTTGGAGACATTCAGCGAGCAGTACGCGCCTTATCCATACACCGAATTGGACATTGTTGTCACACCCACGCTGGCGCTGGGGATCGAGTACCCCGGCGCGTTCGTCCTCGCCGACCAAATTTTGCTGGGCGAATACGGCGACCAAACAGCGGCATACCTCGAAGCGACCGTTGTCCACGAGGTCGGGCATCAGTGGTTTTACAACCTGGTCGGCAGCGACCAACTGGATGAACCCTGGCTGGACGAGTCGCTGGCGCAGTTTGCAACCTGGCAATATTACAAACTTAACGCCGACCCGCAAGGCGCGGACGGATTTGAAGCATCCCTGCGAAGCCGCTGGGAACGAGTTGATAACGCTGAAATCCCGATTGGCCTGCCGGTAGTCGCATTTCAAGGGAAGGAATACAGCGCCATCGTCTACGGGCGCGGGGCGTTCTTTTTCGAGGCCTTGAAAAACAAGATGGGCGCGGACGCCTTCGGCGCGTTCCTCAAGGATTACAGCGCGACCTTCTCGTGGAAGATTGCCACCACCGAGGGGATAAAATCGCTGGCTGAGGAACACTGTAACTGCAACCTGGTTCCCTTGTTCGAGGAGTGGGTGTATTAGCCAATTCATAATTCTGAATTCAGAATTATGAATTGGTAATTCCCGTAGTATAATCCCCCGTCGCCTGCAATCGCGGGCATTTTTGTGAGTGGAGATATCGTATGAATCGACGCAATACCAACTGGTTGATCCTGATTGTCGTGCTCATTGCTCTGGCGCTTTGGGTTGACCTTAGCAAGACTATCAGCATTCCCAATCCCTCTAGCGGACTGCCGTTCTTCTCCCGCAACGTGGACATCCGCCTCGGACTCGACCTGCGCGGCGGACAACAGTCCCTGCTGGAGGCCGACGTTCCCGCGGACGTACCGGTCAGCTCGGACGATATGAAAGTGACCGTCCAGACGCTGGAGAGCCGCGTCAACGCCCTGGGCGTCAGCGAAGTTGTCATGCAAATCGCGGGCGACCGCCGCATTGTGGCCGAATTCCCCGGCATCACAAACCCGGAAGAAGTGCAGGCCGCCTTGCAACAGACCGCCTTCCTCGAGTTTGTGGATATGGGTGACACCCCGGCCGCGGTGGGCACAACCGTCCAAACCGATTACGTTCCAGGCGGGGTCCAGCCTACCGTCCCACCGACCCTGACCCCGACTCTACCTCCGACCATCACTCCGATCGACACTCCGCCAACAGATGGAACCACGCCCCCGACAGACATCATCTACCATACCGTCATGACGGGCGCCGAACTAGACACGGTTGGCGTGGTCAACGATCCCACCCAGGGATATCAAATTTCCTTCACCCTTAAATCCACCGGCACGCAGGCCTTCAGCGATTACACCAGCGCCAACGTGGGAAAGTACCTGGCGATTGTGCTGGACAAGCGCGTCATCAGTACGCCGGTCATCAACTCCGCCATCACGGACGGCCAGGGCGTGGTTCAGGGCAACTTCACCTACGATTCCGCCAACGCGCTCGCCATCCAATTGCGCTACGGTTCCCTGCCCATCCCGGTCAAGATCGTTGAAAGCCGCACCGTCGGCCCAACCCTCGGCGAAGAATCCGTCCGCAAGAGCGTCCTGGCAGGCACCATCGGCCTGAGCGTGGTCATCCTGTTCATGTTGCTTTACTATCGCGTGCCCGGCCTGCTGGCCGCCTTGGCGTTGATCACCTACGCCCTGTTTACGCTGGCCCTGTTCAAGATCATCCCGGTGGTTCTCACCCTGCCCGGCATCGCGGGCTTCATCCTGAGTATCGGCATGGCCGTGGACGCCAACATCCTGATCTTTGAGCGCATGAAAGAGGAACTACGTTCTGGGCGCAACCTGCGCCAGGCCATTGACCTGGGCTGGAGCCGCGCCTGGCCGTCCATCCGCGACTCAAACATCTCCACACTCATCACCTCGTTCATTCTGTTCCTCTTCGGCAACACCTTCGGCGCCAGCATGGTCAAGGGCTTTTCCATCACCCTGGCCCTGGGCGTAATCGTCAGCCTGTTTACCGCCATCAATGTTACCCGCACCTATCTGCACGTGGTGCTGGATAATACCAAACTCGAAGAACACCCCGGCTGGTTCGGGCTTTAGGAGTCTTCCATGAATATCATCAAGAACCGATATTGGTACTTCGCCATCTCCCTGCTGATCATTATCCCCGGCCTGGTCTTCATGGGACTGCAATGGCGCAACACCGGCAGTCCCCTGTTGCTCGGCGTGGACTTCACCGGAGGCTCCCTGCTGGAAATTCAATTTGAAGGCACGCGCCCGGCCGCGGCTGAAATCACCGCCCTGTTCGAAAAATTCTCCACCGCAGACAACCCGTTGACCGATCCGGTCGTACAACCCCTGGGCGACAACGCCTACTCCATTCGCTCGAAACAGATGGACGATGCCACCAAAGGCAAAATGCTCACAGAGATGGAAACACTCTCGGGCGGCGCGGTGACCGTGCTCAACTTCACCTCGGTCAGCGCCGCCATCGGCACAGAAGTTACCCGCGCCGCGGGGTTCGCCATCCTGCTGGCCGCCCTCGCCATCCTGGTCTACATCTGGTACGCCTTCCGCGGCGTGGAACACGCCTTCCGTTTCGGCACGGCGGCCATCATCGCCATGCTCCACGATATCCTCGTGGTTATCGGCGTGGAAGCCATCCTGGGCTACTTCCTGCACTGGGAAGCCGACGCCCTGTTCCTGACCGCCCTGCTGACCGTGATCGGCTTCTCGGTCCACGACACCATCGTCGTGTTCGACCGCGTACGCGAAAACTCCGTTGTCTTCCGCCGCGTCGAATTCGAGAAAATGGTCAACCACTCCATCGTCCAAACGCTCGACCGCTCGATCAACACCCAGTTGACGGTCATGTTCACGCTCACCGCCCTGGTGCTTTTCGGCGGCGACAGCATCCGTCACTTCGTCATCATCCTGCTGGTCGGCATCTTCAGCGGCACCTACTCCTCCATCTTCAACGCCTCCCCCATCCTGGTGGTCTGGCAAAACAAAGAGTGGCGCAACTGGTTCCGCCCCAAAGCCATAGCCTGACGTGCTACAATGGCGCATCCTGCGATGCGCCATTTTTTTATTTTTAGGATCGAGACGTGATCCGACACCCGACTTTTTTTCCGACCCTCCTGATTTTCGCGGCCGCCCTGGGCGCCTGCGCCTCGCCTCTTCCGACCCTCGCGGCGGATCCCGCTCCCCCATCCGATTCCCCGCCCGGGCATTGGACTCCGCCCCTCGCCGCCGCGTGGCAAATCCAGTACACAGGCGCGCTGGACGCCTCCCTCCCGGTTGACCTCTACAACCTCGACCTGTTCGACACCTCCCCCGAAACCATCGCGGACCTGCACGCGCGCGGCGTCAAAATCATGTGCTACTTCAGCGCTGGCTCCTTCGAGGATTGGCGTCCCGACGCGGGGAATTTCCCCGCCTCCGTGCTCGGCAACGATCTCGAGGGCTGGCCCGGCGAACGCTGGCTCGACATCCGCAACCTGCAAGTCCTGGCGCCCATCATGCTCGAGCGCATCACCCTCGCCGCGCAAAAAGGTTGCGACGGGGTTGATCCCGACAACGTGGATGGATACGCCAACGCCACAGGTTTTCCCCTCGTCGCCGAAGATCAACTGGCCTACAACATCTTCCTCGCGACCGCCGCCCACCAGATGGGACTTGGCATCGGCTTGAAAAACGACCTGGAACAAATCCCCGCCCTGGTCTCCCATTTCGACTGGGCGCTCGACGAGGAATGTTTTACCTACGGCGAATGCGACCTGCTCCTGCCTTTCATTCAGGCAGGCAAACCCGTCTTCGTCATCGAATACCAACTCGCGCCCGAAGCCTTCTGTCCGCAGGCAAACGAACTCCAATTCAACGCCATCCAAAAAAATCGCGGCCTGGACGCCTTCCGCTTCCCCTGCCGGTGAAGGCGCAGAGACAGAGGTACACAGGTAAACACGCAATACGCAACTCGTAACCCGCATCTCCTAACTCGCATCCCACATCTCCTAACCCGCAACTCGCATCACGAAATTCATCTTTCATCTTTCATCCTTCATCTTTCATCCTTTAACTCCCATGCTCCTCCTCCAGGGCCTCCTGCTCGGTTTCTCCATCGCCGCGCCCGTTGGGCCGATCGGCGTGTTGTGCATCCGCCGCACCCTCGCGGACGGTCGGCTGACCGGCTTTTTGTCCGGCCTCGGCGCGGCCACCGCGGACATGCTCTACGGCGTGGTCGCCGCCTTCGGTCTGACCGCGGTCATGAATCTGCTGGTAAACCAACAATTCTGGCTACGCGCAGGTGGCGGATTGTTCCTACTGTACCTCGGCCTCCGCACCTTTCTGGCGAAGCCTTCCGCCGAATCTGCCCCCTCGCGCGGGACGGGTTTGTTCAGCGCATACGCCAGCACCTTCCTGCTGACGGTCACCAACCCGATGACCATCCTCGCCTTCCTCGGCATGTTCTCCGCCATCCTGCCCGTGGACGGAGCGACGAGCGCGGCCTCCTCCGTCAGCCTCGTGCTGGGAGTCTTCCTCGGCTCCGCGGCCTGGTGGCTGGCCCTCAGCGGACTGGTGAGCCTCGTCCGCGAGAAATTCACGCCCGCGTGGATGCAATGGGTCAATCGCCTGTCTGGGATGGTAATCACAATATTTGCGGCTCATTGGGAATCAGCGTGGTGTACCGCCAGTTCTGGCGGCAGTTGCACTGCCGCCCGCCAGCAGTGCAACTGCTGGCGCAACTACCCCGGCAATTCCCAGAGAGCCATATTTGCAATCATCATTCTGGTGGGTATACTCAAATAAGGTGAAACCTCGCCCTCCCAATTTCGTATAAAAAAGTACAAATCACCCTGAAAGGAGAATACAAATGGAAGGCAACTCACGAAACAGCGGAGCGCTCGTTGGCGGCGTCCTGCTCATCCTGCTCGGCCTGCTGGTATTGGTTTCGCAATTCTTTAGCGGCTTTGATTTCTGGGGCACGTTTTGGCCCTTCATCATCATCGGCGTTGGAGCCATGTTCTTCATCGGCATGGCCGCGGGCGGCAAGTCCACGGCAGGACTGGCCATCCCCGGCAGTATCATCACCGGCATCGGCCTGATGCTATTCATCCAAAATCTCACCAACCACTTCGAAAGCTGGGCCTACGGCTGGACGGTCATCATCATTTCCGTTGGTCTGGGCATCACCATCATGGGCTGGTGGAGTGGAAATAAGGGGCAGCGTCGAAGCGGCGTCGGCCTGATGCGGGTGGGACTGGTCATGTTCATCCTCTTCGGCGCGTTCTTCGAGATGCTCTTCAACTCATCCACGCTGGCGAACTATATCTTCCCTGTCGGATTAATCCTGCTGGGACTGTACCTGGTCCTCAAACAGTTCGGTCTCCTGCCCGTTAAACGCACTGACGATCAGTCAGGCAACACCCCCTTGTAACCATCTTTGGAGGAAGAATGAAAGAACATCGTTCGATATTCTGGCCGCTGACATTGATTGCCGCCGGCGTACTGTGGCTAATGGTCATAATGAAAGTGATTCCGGCTGCAAATCTCTGGGCGTTAACCCACATTTGGCCCTATGTGCTCATCGCCCTGGGTATGGGCTTGATTTTGCGGACTCTATGGAAGCCATTGGGAATGGTTATCTCGACGCTGATAGTCGTTGGCGCAATGGCGGCTGTCTTCTACGCCCCGCAACTGGGTTGGGCGGGCGCGCCTGCATGGGGCATTGATAACAGCATCAACGGCGCAATTCCCGGCTCGGGTGTGATGGCCAGAGAAACGCGTGAGCTTGAAGGCTTTGACTCCATCAGCATCCGCTTCCCCGCGGATGTGACCATCAGCCAGGGAAGCAAGGAATCGGTAACCGTCGAAGCCGAGGACAACCTGCTTCCGCAATTAGCCACAGACATCCGGTCCGGGACTCTCTTCATCGAAAATAACGAGACCAACTGGGCCAAGCGCGTCGACCCGAGGGAAACGGTCAAGATCACGATCGTCGTGAAAAATCTGAAAGAGATCAAATTTTCCTCTGCCGGCTCCCTTGTGGTTGAGAACCTGGAATCCGACGAACTTCGTCTCTCCATCAGCGGCGCAGGCGAGGTGACCTTGTCTGGACTGAGGGTCGGCAAACTGGATGTCAGTTTGAGCGGGGCCGGCACAATTCTCGCGGATGGCAAGGTGGAGAATGTCAACGTCAGCATCAGCGGACTTGGCAGTTTCGAGGGAAAAGATCTTTCCAGCCAGGTTGCCACGGTTGACATCAGTGGGGCAGGCAGCGCCACCTTGCGCGTGGAAAGCGAATTGACCGCCAGGGTAAGCGGAGCAGGCTCCATAAATTACTACGGTGATCCATCTGTCAACCAGCACATCAGCGGCGCAGGCTCGGTGAAAAAAGCCGGGGACTGAAAAGAACGCGAAGACCCGCATCGTCCCCAATGGGGATTGGAACCTCTCAAATGAAAGACTCCCTATCAAAGGGAGTCTTTCTTAGCTGGGGGCAATGGATTCGAACCACTACTAGCTGTTCCAGAGACAGCTGTCCTGCCATTAGACGAGCCCCCACCGGAATGCCGCCAAGCATCCTGTCCAGCGGGCGATATTTTAGCACGCCCGTCAGTTTCGGGCAAGGGGCTGACCCCCAAATTTAACGTTAGCACGCCAAACCGATGGGGCGGCAGTTGAACTGCCGCCTAACCCCAGCGGTCATCCCAGCACTTTGGCGCGCTAACAATTTAACGGGGGCAACCCTCCCGTCGGGAAAGAGGCGGAATTACTTCCTCGCTGCGCGGCGCGTGTTGTCCTCCATATCCATCAAAATCAGCAGAACTTTGGAGATGGCCTGCAGAGCGATGAAATAGACAATGCCGCGG
>CAYJLS010000096.1:0-16630 GCA_964371065.1 uncultured Anaerolineaceae bacterium
CTATTCATTACATGATTTGACACGGTTCTTCGGTTTTGAAAAACTACTGGAAAATGCTGTTGAAGCAGAAAATGTGATCATGGCGCATGCAAATCATTTTCTTGAATGGGCGAGCGAGGCAGACAATCTTTACCTAAAAGGAAATGAAAATATTCTACTTGGTTTGGCACAATTCCGCTTTATCTGGCCGCATTTGAATACAGCCTACGAGCGCCTCCTGCCCGGGCAAAAAAATCTTCCGCGGCCGGAAACAGCTGATGAATGGCTCAATAACTTTCCAGGTAAGTGCGCCTATGTGCTCGACTTGTACTTACCGCCGCGCCAGAGAATTCCCATCCTTCAAACCGCGTTGGAAGCCGCGCGTCGTCTGGGTGAAAAACAGGCGGAAGGCGTCTATCTCGGCAATCTGGGGCTGGCGTATGCGGCTTTGGGTGATGCCCGCAAAGCCATCGAGTTTTATGAACAAGCCTTGAAGGTGATGCAAGAAATCGGTGACAAACGTGCTGAGGGATCAATACTCGGCAATCTGGGGAGTGCGTATGCGGCTTTGGGTGATGCCCGCAAAGCCATCGAGTTTTATGAACAATACTTGAGCATTGCACGCGAAATCGGTGACCGCCGCGGCGAAGGTGCAGACCTCGGCAATCTGGGGCTGGCGTATGCGGATTTGGGCGATGCCCGCAAAGCCATCGAGTTTTATGAACAGCAATTGGTGATCGTGCGAGAAATCGGCGACCGCCGCGGCGAAGGTGCAGCCCTCGGCAATCTGGGGCTGGCGTATGCGGCTTTGGGTGATGCCCGCAAAGCCATCGAGTTTTATGAACAAGCCTTGAAGGTGATGCAAGAAATCGGTGACAAACGTGCTGAGGGATCAATACTCGGCAATCTGGGGAGTGCGTATGCGGCTTTGGGTGATGCCCGCAAAGCCATCGAGTTTTATGAACAATACTTGAGCATTGCACGCGAAATCGGTGACCGCCGCGGCGAAGGAAATGCTTTACAAGGATTTGGAATCTCGTATGCGGCTTTGGGGGATGCCCGCAAAGCCATCGAGTTTTATGAAAAGCAATTGGTGATCGTGCGAGAAATCGGTGACCGCCGCGGCGAAGGTGCAGACCTCGGCAATCTGGGAATAGCGTATAAAAATTTGGGCGAGGCCCGCAAAGCCATCGAGTATCACGAACAAGCCTTGAAGGTGATGCAAGAAATCGGTGACCGCCGCGGCGAGGGTGCAGTCCTCGGCAATCTGGGAATAGCGTATAAAAATTTGGGCGAGGCCCGCAAAGCCATCGAGTATCATGAACAAGCCCTAGTCATAGATCGAGAAATCGGTGACCGCCGCGGCGAAGGCAATGACCTCGGCAATCTGGGGCTGGCATATAAGAGCCTTGGGGAAACAGCAAAGACGCGCATCCTGTGGCAACAGGCATTATCCATTTTCCGTGCCATCGAAAGTCCAAATGCTCAAGTAGTGCAAAAATGGCTGGATGACTTGGAATAATATTTTGCCCGGCAGAGAACATCTCTACCGGGCAAACTTTAAACGTAAACCTTCAACTCAATCATCAATCCACCGCCACTGCCAGTTGATAAATTGCGGGACGATAGCGCGGTTCTGGAATGGATTTTCCTTCGGCGCGGGCGGCTTCCAACCAGGCGTCTTTGGCGGTCAGGGCTTCCGACAGGGCATGTTCGGGAGTATCGCCAAAGGTGGAGCAGTGCTGTAAGTCGGGAATGTCGGCAATGTAACCGCCGTCTTCATCGCTGAAAAAGATGTTGATATGGTAATCTTTCATCGCTTTTTGGCGTTTGGTCATGGCTCGACTATTATACAACCAAACAATTCGCCCGACAGAGACCCTCTATCGGGCGAACTTTCAACCTTCAACGTTCAACTTGTAACCGAGACCTAATCCGCCGCCACCGTCTCACTTCTCACTTCGATCTTCTCACTCCCCTCCACCACACCTTCTTCATCAACTCCATACTGCACCTCCAACTGGTGTCGGAATTGTTGCGTGTACAGCCGATAGTAGTGTCCGCGCTCGCGCAGCAGTTCGGCGTGCGTGCCACCCTCGGCGATGCGCCCATTCTCGATGACGAGGATGCGGTCCGCGCGGCGGATGGTGCTGAGGCGGTGCGCGATGACAAAGGAAGTGCGTCCTTTCATCAGGGCTTCCATGCCGCGCTGGATCAGGGCTTCGGTCAGCGTGTCCACGGACGAGGTGGCCTCGTCCATGATGAAGAGTTCAGGCTTGGCCAGCACGGCGCGCGCCAGCGAGATCAACTGCTTCTGTCCAACCGAGAGCAGGTTGCCGCCTTCGCCCACGTTTTGGTCGTAGCCCTTTTCGAGCCCTGCGGCGATAAACTCGTGCGCACCGGAGATCCTAGCGGCTTCCTCCACCTCGGCGTCGGACGCGTCCAGCCGCCCGTAGCGGATGTTCTCGCGCACCGTCCCGCTGAATAGGTGCGGGGTCTGCAACACCACGCCAATCCGCGAGTGGATGCTTTGCAACGTGTATTCGGTGAAGTCGCGCCCGTTGATGCGGACAACGCCCGCGCACGGCTCGAAGAAGCGACAGAGCAGGTTGACGATGGTGGACTTGCCGCCGCCCGTCGCCCCCACCAGCGCAATGGTCTCGCCCGGATTCACCGTCAACGTGAAATCGGTTAGGACGGGTTTGCGATCCTCGTAGTAGAAGTCCACGTGATCGAACTCGATTTTGCCAAGCAGGGTTGTCGCCTCGACAGCGTTCGGTCGGTTCTGGACCTCGGGCTGGGTGTCCAGCAACTTGAAGATTCGCTCCGCTGATGCGATGGAGTGCTGCATCTCGGCGTAGACGCGCGCCAGGTCCTGCACCGGCCACAGCATGAAGGTCAGGTACGCCACGAAGGCCTGGATTCCGCCGATGGTGAGCAGACCCGTCTGCGCCTGCACACCTCCGTACCAGACGATCAGTCCCAGCGCCACGGAGGAGACGATCTGCACTGCGGGCAGGAACAGCGCCGAGAGCCACGCCGCGCGATAGGAAGCGCGGTACATCTTGGTTGTCAGTTCCTGGAACTCCACCAGGTTCTCATCTTCACGGCCGAGCGCCTTCACCACGCGCACGCCCTGGATGTTCTCGTTGTACGCGCCCGTGATCTTCGAGTTGGCGCGGCGGCTGTTGCGGAATTCCACCAAAATCTTCTTGCGGAACTGCACCGCGATGGTAACCAGCACGGGGACGATCAGCAGGACAACCAGTCCCAGGCGCCAGTTGATCAACATCATAAACACGGCCGAAGTGGAGATGTTAACCACCGCCCAGGTGCTGTCCAGCACGCCCCAGGTCACCAGCTCGGACACGCGCCCCGAGTCGGACGTGACGCGCGCCATCAAGCGTCCCACCGCCATTTGCGAGTAGAACGAAAGCGACAGGTCTTGCAGGTGGTTGAACATCTTCCGGCGCAAGTCATATTGGACGCGTTCGCCCAGCACACCCGCCAGGTAGATGCACGTGAAAACCATCGCGGCCTGCAACAGGATGAACGACCCGTAAGTTTTCGCCAACCGCATGACGGCCGCGCCATCCTTCATATTGATGCCCGTGTCCACGATGTTCTTGTTGATGAACGTGAAATATGCATCCAGTATGGACACCATCAGGATGGTGACTGCAAAACCGATCACCCACGTCCAATACGGCGCGACCAACTTCACGATGCGCTTGAACACGGGGGCGGTGAGTTGTGAGGTGTATTCCTCTTCTTCAATTTCGGTAATGGTATCAGGCATGGTAGATTCTCCAAAGCGGTGGAGTCGAATGAAAAATTATGAAGTATGAATTCTGAATTATGAAAGCCAAACCAGCAACTGAGCACATTTTCATAATTCATACTTCTGAATTCACAATTTCCCAATTCGCTTCTTCACCTTTGTTACGATAGTTACGAGAATCGCGATGATCTCGTCCGTTTCCTTGCGGAGCGGATCGAGTTTGGCGGCAGGCGCGATGCCCGCTCTGACGAGAAGCTCGAGCCAGTATGCGGTCTCATCCGCTTCCTGCAACACGCTTTCGAGTTTGTTGATGAAGTCCGCGTCCGATTTAGCGCGCTGGCTCTCGCGAAATTGCGCGCCGACAGACGTTCCCGACCGCAACACTTGTTTACCCAGTGTCTGTGCGACGGTCGTTCTTGGAAGGCTCGAATACATGCGAACAATTCTCAGGGCAAATTCTGTCGTTCGTTCACGCAGGTCATTCCGATGCTCGTTCATGGTTGTCTCCTTTTTGTTTGCCTGGCGCGGGTTTAACCCGCAATGAATTTGTACTGAGATTCTATCTCGTTACGCCTTCATAATTCATAATTCAGACTTCATAATTTCCATTTCGAGTTCCTCATCAATCCTCGTCTGAATATCGTAGATGCGGCGATACATGCCTTCCTGCGCGAGCAGTGTCTCGTGCGTGCCACTCTGCACCACCTCGCCCTTATCCAGCACCAGGATCAGGTCGGCGATCATCACCGATTGGATGCGGTGCGCGATGATGAAGGTGGTGCGCGCCTGCATCAGCGCGTTCAGCGCTTCGCGTATCTCTGCCTCTGTTTCGAGGTCCACGGAGGACGTCGAGTCGTCGAGGATCAGGATACGCGGATTTTTCAACAGGGTACGCGCGATCGTCACACGTTGCTTCTGCCCGCCCGAAAGCGTCACGCCTTTTTCGCCGACCAGCGTGTTGTAGCCGTCGGGGAAGGTGACGATCACGTCGTGGATGGCGGCGGCCTTTGCGGCGCGCTCGATCTCGTCCTGCGGCACGTCGCGCCCCACGCCGTAGGTGATGTTCTCACGGATCGAACGGCTGAACAGGAACGGCTCCTGCTCCACGATGCCGATCTGCCGGCGCAGGTATTCGCGCGGATAATCTTTCAACTCCGCGCCGTCGAGCAGGATGCTCCCGCCCGTGTAGTCGTGGAAGCGCGGCAGAAGATTTACGAGCGACGTTTTGCCCGAACCCGTCGAGCCGAGCAGCGCCACTGCCTGCCCCGGGCGGACGTGGAACGAGATGTTCTTGATCACGTCCGACTTGCCGTCCGAGTACATGAACGAGACGTTATCGAAGACCAGGTCGCCTCGCGCGGGACTTTGGGGTTGGACGCGGCCATCGAAGAGCGGTTCGCGGTCCTGCTTGACGATTTCCATCAGGCGGCTGTACGAGACCAGTCCCGACGAGGCCTGCACGATGATGCGTCCCAGGTTGCGGATCGGCCAGATCAACTGGATGATGAGACCCGTGTACGCCACGTACGTGCCGACCGTGATCGTGCCGTTGATCGCCAGGTTCGCGCCGTAGACGAATCCCGCCAGCATCTGGAAACCCAGCACCACGTCCGAGAGCGGCCAGAACAGCGAGTGCATTTTCAGCAGGCGTTTGCCGCGCAGGAACTTCTCGAGGTTGTCCTTCTCGAACTTGCCCATTTCGTAATCCTGCCGCGCAAAGGCTTTCACCACGCGCACGCCGGTCAGGTTTTCCTGCAGGGTTGTGGACAGGATGGCTTCCTGTTCCTGGTACTTCTCGTAGCGCTTGGTCACCATCTTGAAGAACCACAGCGACACACCCAGCACCACCGGGATGGTCACCACCGAGGCCCACGCCAGCGGCCGGTACAGGTTCAGGAGCGCCGCGAAGTTGATGATGAACACCAGCAGGATGCGTCCCACGCCGATGGCCTGTTCGCTGAAGAAGCGCCGCAGGGAATCCACGTCCGAGGTGACGCGTTCGATCAGGTCGCCCGTCGGCGTTTTGCTGTGATATGCGAAGCTCAGCCGCTGGATGTGGTCGAAGAGATAGTCGCGCAGGCGGCGCGTGATCCCTTCGGCGGTGAAGGCGGCGAGACGTCCCGATATGTACGCGAACGAGCCTTCCAGCACGGCCAGTCCCACGAATCCGAGCGCGATGAGCGCCAGAGTCTGGTTCAGCGTGCCGAACGCAAAGGTCTGCGCGCCCAGCACGGTGTCCGCGAAGTAGCGGAGCAGGAGGAAGGTCAACGTGCGGGAGACGGCGGAAACCGCCAGCGCGGCAGTCGCCGCGATGTACGGAAGCCGGTAGTCCGTCATCATGCGCCATATCCCTATCAGTTTGCTTTTTGTCAGGGACTGGCGAAAGTCGAATGTTGGATTGGTTGATGTCTGTGTTGTCATTTCATTCCTCCCCCCTCTCCTTTTAGGAGAGGGGCAGGGGTGAGGTTGGGTGAGGGCAAATAAAAAAGCCACAGTGCGGAAGCGCACCGTGGCTTGTGGGGACAAGACAAGGGTTGACCTAGGGATAGTCAACAGGCGCGCTACGCGAAGGCAGATTACCATCAGCGGCGGGAACGGTGACGAAAAACTTAATGCAATTCATGTAGCGCACTCCTTTCTTTGGGATTTTTCTTGCGAGCGGTAGTTTATCACGGGTGGGGGAGGGGTGTCAAGGAAATTGGATAATTTAGTCCGAAATAAAATTAAACCGGCGCATCCCCAACATGCGCCAAATTATTGATCCACTTGCGCGAGCGGTAACGGCTGATCCCGAAAAACCACTTGGTCGCTTCCTCGGACATGACGCACACCGCCACCCAATAAACGGGCAGGTGGAATACGAACGCGCCCAGCGCGGCCAGCGGGACGCCCACCAGCCAGATGATGATGCCGTCCACGAACAGCGAGAATTTCGTGTCGCCGCCCGCCCTTAAAATCCCAACCACGATGGTCATGTTGTTGACGCGCACCCATAGGAACAGGCTGGCTACGTTCATCACGAGACTCGCGTTGCGGATCACTTCCGGCGAGACGTTGTACAGCGACAGGATGGGCGCTTTCAACAGTTGGAGCAGGATACCCATCAGCAGCCCGCCGACTACGCCGAGTCCGATGGAGCGGCCCGCGTACAGGTGGGCTTCCTCCTCCTTTCCCGCGCCGATGCGATTACCCACCAGCACGGAGGTCGCGTTGGAAATTCCGATAAAGATGACGAACGCCACCTGCTCGATGGAGCTGATGATGTTCACGGTGGCCAGGGCGTCCGTCCCCATGTGCCCGTAAATGACTGAGTAGGCGGTGATTCCCAGCGACCAGAATAATTCATTCAAGATGACGGGCATCATTGGTTTCAATACCCTGCCCATAAAGGCAGCATTGAGGTCCGTCAGTTCGCGCAGGGAGGCAGCCACAGGTGATTTGCGCGCGTAGATCACGATCAACAACGTCGCGCATTCCAATACGCGCGAAATCACTGTCGCCACCGCCGCGCCGTTGATGGATAATTCCGGCAGTCCGAACTTCCCGAAAATCAACGAGTACGAAAGGAAGGTGTTCAAAGCCAGCGCGCCTGTGCCGATGTAGGTCGGAGTTTTCACGTCACCCGTGGAACGCATGATCATCGCGTAACTGGATGTGATCGCCGCAAACAAAAACGACCACGAGAAAATTCGCATGTAGTCAATTCCCAACTTGATTACAGCCGGGTCTTTGGAATAGATTTTCAAGAAAGATTCGGGGGCGAACTGCGAGATCGAGAGAAAGATCAACGCGGCCGCCAGCGCCAGTCCCATGCTCATGCCCAGCACGCGCCGCAGGTTCGCGACATCCTTCCGCCCCCAGAACTGCGCCGTGAACATGGCCGCGCCGCTGACAACCCCAAAGGTAACCAGGTTGAGTAGGAAAGCCGCCTGTCCCGCCAACCCCACCGCGGCCACTGCCGTCTCGCCCTTTTGCCCCACGAACACCACGCCCACCATGTTGAGCATCGAGAACATGAATTGCTGTGCGATGATCGGCAATGCCAGCCGCCGCACTTCCGAAAAATATTCGGGGTCGCGGTACAGGTCAATAATTCGTTTAAAGATGGAGGATTGCATTGCGGCATTATAATCGTTGCATGTCCATTTCCGCTTTTCGAATCCAAGCCCAGCGCCTCATCCCTCTCGAAACGGATGCCGTCTCGCCCGACGAACTGACGCGCCGGCTTCCGCGCGGACTCTACACCACCTTCTCGACCAACCACCGCGGGACGCGTGTGCTCGGCCTGGCCGCGCATCTTGACCGGCTCTACGTACCCGCGCAGGACGTTCCCCCTTCCGCCTCCCGCGCGGACCTGGGGCGGGCGCTCGCCAAACTGGCTTTGGATTCCGCCCCGGGCGAATCCCGTTTCCGCCTGCTCCTCAGCGCCTCAGACGGGGCGGTGTACGTTATCGTCCAGCCGTTTACTCCACTCCCAAAAGAGATTTATGAACACGGGGTAAAAGTCGTCACCGCGGATCTCGTCCGCCGCGATCCGCGCCGGAAAGATTCGGGTTTCATCACCGAAAGCCAGTCCGCACGGACGCGCGTAGCCAGGGACGTGTTTGAAGTGTTGTTGACGCGTAACGGGAAAATCTATGAGGGGATGACATCCAATTTTTATGCGGTCGTATACCCCGTCATTGCGAGCCCGAAGGGCGAAGCAATCTCCTCGCAGGGGAGGGGATTGCTTCGTCGGGAAAAACACCCTCCTCGCAATGACGAAGCAACTCTCGTCACCGCCTGCCGCGGCGTCCTCCTCGGCGTGACGCGCCGCGCAGTGCTGAGACTCGCGAGAGGGCAGGGGATGTCCATTCTCTACCGCGCCCCGCGCGTCGCTTTGCGCGAGGAATTCGCGGAAGCATTCCTCACCTCCAGTTCACGCGGCATCGTGCCGATTATTTCGATAGACGGTAGTGGGGTGGGGCAGGGGACGGTGGGGGCGTGGACGGAACGCCTGATGAACGCGTACCAGTCCTATGTCGAGGAAAGAAGCGAGAAGATCAGTTCACTGTCCTGAGCGGAGGAGCGTGTTCTTCGCTCCGCAGTCGAAGGACAGGTGGAATCAGAATAGTAGTGTGCTTTGGGAACTCGTTCTTCGACTACAGGACGGAAGTGCACCGCCCTCCGCTCAGAACGGCGAATTTTACAAGAAGGCGGCAAAAATCTCATCGGGGATTAAGTAACTTTCCGGCAATGGAGGCGACTACTGAATAACATCCAAATCGTCAAAGGAGTTTAGCCATGACCCACGTGATTACCAGCCTATGCCTGCGCGACAACGGCTGTCTGTCCGTTTGTCCGGTAGACTGCATCCAGCCGGGTGCGCCGTCCGATGGATGGCCCACGTTTTACATTGACCCGTCCACCTGCATTGACTGCGGCGCCTGCGTACGCGAATGTCCGTTCCACGCCATTTTCCCCGAGTCGGAAGTCCCGGCCGCGTTCCGGGCGGTGGGCGGCGAATTCCTCAACGCCCACGGCTTGAGCGGACACTACGAGGCCGTCAACCATCACGGCGAGAAGGTCATCCTGGAGACGACCCGCGCGCTAGCCCCCGGCGAGGTGGTGGACTTGCGGGCAAGCATCCAGATGAACCAGGAGTTTTTTGGGTAGAAGTTCAGATCCCAGGTTTCTCAAAGAAACCTGGGATCTTTATTCTGACATCGTTTCGTACGGGAAGTTTACTTCTTCTTTTCAAAAACATCCCTGTAAACTTTGTCTAATAGTTTTTGCCGTTCCATTTCTCTGCGACTTTTTGGGGTGGTATCCCTGCTTGGGTTTATGTTGTGGGTGTCGTTCAGAATGGGGTGAATTTTTTGGATCATGAAAGGCTCCAGCCAACGAATATCGTAATTTCCATTTGGATTGAGCATGTCTGCACAAAACGCTTTACAATCGTCGAGTGTCCATAGTTGGATTTTCCAATTCCACGAATCGGGCAGATGGTCAACAATTTTCTGGCCAACGGGGCTTTCTCCGATCATAAATTTGTCTGTTGCCATAATGTGCCCATTCCAACCAAACCAGCGATCCCATATGTTTTGGTTTGAGATGCCGATGTACAGAGCATCACCAAGACCATTCTTCATGACATAAAGTTCATAAGGGGCATCATCGCTATATTTGCACTCGTAGAAATCTTTGAAGGTTATCTCGATCATCATGCCCTCTTGTTAAAAATTTCATCGTAAGCCGCATCGGCTTCGCCGCCAAAGTGGGCATAACGATTCGTGGTGTTGATGCTTTCATGGCGCGCAAGTTCCTGCGAGAGTTTCAAATTTCCCTTGGCGAGATAAGTCATGGTCACAAAATAGTGGCGGAAGTCGTGGATGCGAACCGCGTTGCGTTCCACGCCAGTCTCTTCGATACGTGCTTTGATCGCCTTCCACATCCCGCCTGCGGTGATCGGGCGGATCTTCTTGCTGGCGCGGATGTCGTGGCGGGCAAATAAGGGTTGGGAGGTCAGCGGCGTTCGTGAGTTTGGCTCCACTCCGGCTCTTTCGTGTAGATATACTTTAAGAGATTCGATGGCTCGGTTGGAAAAGCGAATAACGGCCTGTTTATCGCCTTTGCCAATGATAATGGCGCGCTGCTCCAGCCAATCTATGTCGCCGCGTTTGAGGGAGCAGGCTTCGGAAATTCGCAGTCCCGTGTCTATCAGGGTTAGCACAAAGGCACGGTCACGCAAGGCCGCCAGATTTGTGCTGAGCGAAGTCGAAGCATTGCCCTGGAGAGATTCGCAGTAGGCTATGACTTTCTCCAAAGCCTCGCGGTTGAAGTTGACGATCCGCTTGCCTGGCTTGCGTGTGTAGTGTTCTGTGGCTTCCTTGAGTTCCGCCCAATTGCCGGCCTTGCAGAAGGCGTAGAATTTCAAGACAGCTGTGCGATAAACTCTTTGCGTGGAAGGGGACTTGGATTTGATGAAGGTTAGGAACTTTATATAAGTCTCTGTGTTCAAGTCCGCATTTTCGCCCACAGCCTTCACAAACTGCGTAAGAGCGTTCCGATACGCGAAAATTGTCCGTGGAGAGCGTTGAAACGTGGTTAGGAAGTGTTCGATTTGTTGGTTCATATCATTCCATCTACTGGAAATTATATCGAATGATAGAGTATTTTGTCAAGAGCCGCGGGTGAGACGGGAAACTGCACTCCCCCACTGGACACAGTGATTGATAATAAGTTTTCAGTAATAAGTTTTTGGTGATTGAGGAAACATTGACAATGGAAGTTCGATCGGACTACTCACTGTTGACTGATAACTGATAACTGATAACTGATAACTGAAAGCCCCCTCCCCCACCGGATACCTCTGTCAATATTGCGTAAACTAGGACTTGTGTAAAAATAAGTTCCGTGTTTCCGTCAGCAGTTGGACTGCTGACGGCTCGCAATGCAACTGCTCGCGAACTTTGAAATCGGGAAGTCATTTTTACACGGCTACTATCGCCTGCGGTGCGACTTCTTCGCGTCCTGCCGCCCAACACTTGATGAAGTGTTGCGTTTGATGCCCTGGTACGAACCGGAATAGGCCGGTGTGCGAAGTCCCGGTTTCTGCACAGGCGCAGTCACAGGCTTGGGGTGTTCGAGACGGTTCATCACAAACCAGAAAACCGTCAGAAATAAGATGACGAGGAAACTGCCGCCGTACAGGATTTTCGTGATGGAGAGGGCTGAGTCGGTGCCGGCGTACAGTCCGTGCAGGGTTGTGCCCAGATAGCCAACCAGACTCAACACGTGGATGGCGCGAAAGGCTTTCGCGCCGATCCGCTGGCGGATGTAGAACGTGACGGTGACCAGCAGAAAAAGGTAGAAGCCGAGGATGCCCAGTCCCACCCACAGCGGACGGTAGGTGTCAATGAACGGGATCAGGATCTGGAGTAGGTTGAAGGGCAGGAACTTGTCGAACAGCAGCACGATCACGTGCAGGAGCACAAAACCCAGCCCAAGCAGGGAAAGATATTCGTGAAAATCGAAGGTAAACAAATTTTCCAAAAAGGGCGACAGAATTTTCGTCGAGAGCGCCAGCCCCCAGGCCATGGAAAGCCAGAGCAGGAAATAGCCTGTCAGCCCGGCGGCGTGCGTGATGTACCACCAGGCTTGCACGGAATCGGCCGAGAACAGCGATTTTAACGAGCTGGCCGCGGGCGCTCCAATCGGACTCTGCAAAAACCACAGCATCAGCAACAGCGCCAGGAAAAGCCCGCCTGCCAGAAAAACCATAAACACGGATTTGAGCATGGTTCGAAGTTCGGCGGCTTTTTTCTCTGCCAGCGCGGGATGGGATGAGTTCATCGGTTCAGTCCTTGATTTTGCAGTTCCAACTTTCCCAGTTCGCTCCACAGCGTGGATGCGCGGGAAAGCAAAGCGGGAGAGCCGTAAAAATTCTCGTGAGAGTCCACGGCCAGATATTCCACTTCCGGGCGGCGGGCAATCAGTTCGTCCGCAAGGGACGGGCCGCCGATCAGCAACACCTTGGCGTAGACTTCCGCCGTCAAAAGGCTCGGGGCGGTGACGGTGACGGACAGCCAATCGGTCTGCGCGGACTCGCCCGTGCGCGGGTCAATCAGATGGTGACGCGCCTGCCCGTTCTGGGTCCACGTTCGCTTCGCGACCGAGGAGGTTGCCACCGCGCCCGAGGCCACGCTCAACACGGACAGCATTCGCGACGGGTCGAGAGGGTTCTCGATGTAGACCGCCCAGTCCTGCTCCTCCACGCGCTGGCCGAAGAAGAGCATGTCCCCGCCCGCGTTGACGGCGCCCGCGTCGGTGAAGTTGCCGAGCAGGTCGGCGGCTTTCCCGGCGATCCAGCCTTTGGCGATTCCGCCCAGGTCAATCTCCAGGCCGCGCGGGCAACGGACGCGGCTATGGGACAGGTCAAATTCCATTTCAACGAGAGCCGGCCGCGAGGTCCGCGTGGAGGCGGGAGGGAAGATATCTCCCCGGGCGCGGACCTCGTCCAGGCTGCGGTCGTATCCCATCCGCTTCAAGTCCGGCAAAATGGACGGGTCGAACAGGCCGCCGGTTTCCCGGTAAAACGTGAGCGAGCGACTCAGCAGTTCCATCAGTTCGGGGGAGACGGTGACCCACTCCCCTGCGGAGCGGTTGAGGCGCGAGAGTTCACTGTTGGGCAGGAAGCGGCTGAAGCGTTTCTCGCCGGCGTGGATGAACAGCCGGGCGGCGCGCAAGCCGGCCTGCGCCCAACCGCTCCCCTGCGCGGCCAACAGCACGGAGGTATTCATGGCGCGAAATTGGAGGGTTTGCATCAGGAACCGCGGGTGACAAAGGCCGGGCGCGAGCGCGGACGATTGAATAGCGAGAACGACCAAAAGCCTTGAGCCGGTTGCGCGTCGTCGGAGCCTGGCATGGGCGGGAGCGGTTCCAGCGTGGGCAACGGGGTGACGTAGGCTTGCCCGGCATCCACAGGTTTGGGGCTGTGCCCGAACACGATCCAACTGGAGAGAAAGACCAGCACGCTCGAAACGGTGATCCAGATGCGCAGGCCGAATTTAAAGGTTTTCATGGAAGCCGCCTATTGGTTGACCATGATGCGGCCATCGCTGGTGATGACGATCAGCCCGCGCGACTGCAAAAACTGCAACAAAGCCTGCACCTGCTGAACCTGGGCGTTGGCCTGGTCGAGCTGGGTCTGGTATTACTGTTCGCGTTGCTGGTACTGTTGCTCACGCGCCTGGTACTGCGCCACCAAATCCTGCAACTGCTGGATCTGAGCGGCTTGCTGGGCGCTGATATTCGCGATCTTGGCCGCCTCGCCAGAGGAGTTGGATGCGGCTACGCCGTTCCGGTTGAACAGGGCCGCGCCGCCGATGACCAGCATGGCGATACCCACGCAGGCGGTCATGAGGACGGCGGCGGAAAGTGCAATGAGTCGTTTTTTCATGGTGCCTCCATAATTCGTATGACTATAACAATCGAAAATGAAACCGACCTGAAATTGGTGTGTGGGGATTGTGAAGAAAGTGGAGAAGGAAGAGAAAGATGAAAGGTCCCTGCCCTACCGAGTCCCTCTGCTATAATCGCGGAAAATCATGGAGACAATCTCATGCCTCGAAGCAGACACCAAAAGCCAAACCATCCATCCGACGTTTCAAAACCCTTGGTTGAAAAAGTAGAAACCCTCAAGCGCGACCTGGAGGCCGATGGTTTCAAAATTGGCGGCATCCAGTTTTGGAAGAAAAACAAGCTATCCGATGCCATCCGCAAGTTAATCAAGCCGTACCAACACGAGGCTGATACGTATGATTCGTATTATTCGCTGGTGGGATTCGCCTGTGTCGCATGGAATTCTGCACTCGTGGAAGAACCCAAACGAAGCGAAATGTTGGATGACTTTCTCAAGAAAACACTCAAACGCGGCGCGCCACGCGAGGCGCGGGAAGAGATGAGAAACTTCATACAGGGACTCATCCAGCGCAAATTGGAACTCTTCCCAAAGGATACGCGCTTCATTGCCAATTTCGAGTTGAAAGACCAGGGAGATGACTATTATCTTTCAGTGGCAAGCGTAATGCCCGCCGAAGAGAAAAAGTGACAGAAGCCACTTGTTCAATTGAACGAACAAATCTATACTGGAAACAATTCACAAGGAGGTGACCGATGCCACCGTTTGCCAATCCTGATTGTCCCCATTGTGGACAGAAAAACCGCTTTGATATTGCCGAACTGGAAGAAAAAGATGGGACGTTTTTGAGACATGTCTCATTTCAAAGCGTCCTGCAACCGAAAGAGTATTCTGTCACGTGCCAACACTGCGGAAAGAAGTTCAAAGTGACAGAGGAGGTGGGAAGCCGTGGCAAAAAATAGTAGTCCTCCCAAGGACGAGATTCAAGTTAAATCTTCTCTGCTCTCACCCGAAGAAGAGAGGCTGGACAAGTTATTCGACGAGATGGAGCAAGGCTCGCTAAAAACGCTCGAAGACGCGGCGCGGCAGATCATCACGCTGTCCACGGCGTTGCTCGGTGCGTTCTTCGGTTTGCTGGCATTAAAAGACGCGCCCGCGTATTTGGGGTTTCTTGAGATAAAGATTATCGGTGCAGGTGCGTTGCTGGCGTTTTTCATCGCGCTGTTCTTTGCGCTGGTGGCTGTCTCACCCAAACGCTACGATTTTCCACGCGCAAGCCTAACGGCTAAACGCGACATTCTGAACGAAATGCTGGCGCGCAAGCACAAATTTGTAGGCCTGGCTTCGTGGACGTTCGCCGTCGGCGCGCTGTTGATGCTGTCCGCGGCATTGGTTATTTTGATCTGCAGAATTTAGGAGGAGACATGACAGGTTTTATCGTGGCTCTGGTTAATCGGACTTCTCGGAATGAAAACGGAGTCTGACGATTACAGCTCTGTGAAAACCTGTCATGTCTTACTGGAAACGGGATAACTCATGCTCACCCTCCACCTCACTCTCACGGATCATCAAGTCAGCGTACGCTCCAATGGGAAGGAAAGTCACCAGTTTTCCCTGCTGGATTTGAGTCAAACCAAGAAGGAATGGGAAGACTTTTACAAGAACCCGCGTGTCTACGGCGAGAAGTTGTTCAACGCGCTGTTCAAGGATGCGGCGCGGGCGGAGTTCGATGCGCTCTCCAAACAATCCGAGCGGACGATTGTGCTGGTGTTGGAGTCATCCGAACTAGATGGCGTGGCGTGGGAGTACGCGTACAACAAAGCCAAAGAAGAATATGTGGTGGAAGATTGCGCCTTCGTGCGCGCCTTGCCAGAGAAGGAACGACCTGCAAATGGAAGATTGAAAAACGAAGTGGAGCGCGTGCCGCTGTTGTTCATCCCTGCAAACCCATTGGTTGATTCGAGCGGCGAGCCGATGCGCGCGTTGGACGTGGAAGGCGAATGGCGGGAGATGAAACGTCACATCGAGAAAAGCAACGCGCCGTTCGACATGCTCGAGTTGAGACCCGCGACGCCCGAAGCGTTGCAAAGCGTGATGGCGAGATTCCAAAATGGGATGATCGCGCATTTCTCAGGTCACGGCGCGGCGTCGAAGGATGGCGCAATCCTGTTATTCGAGCGCGAGAACGGGGCGTCGAATCCGCTCGAAGCACGCGAATTCGTGCGCGAGATCAAAGATAAGGCGTGGATCGGCTTCTTGAGCGCGTGCCAGTCCGCAGTCCCGGAACGAACCGAGTTTTCCAATCTGGCGCGGGAATTGGCGAAGGCGGGAGTCCCGTTTGCGTTGGGGATGCAGTTCAATCTCCCCGATCCGTTCGCGCCGAACATTAGCGGACAGTTTTACAACTATCTCGTGCATGGACATGCCGTCCCCGAGGCGGCGCGGCAGGCGCGGCGCGCGGTGAAGCGTGAGAACGAATTTTTCGTCGGCATGATCGCGCTGTACGCCGCGCACCCCGATGAAGTGGGAAAACTGGTTTGGCATGGATCGGGCGCGCAGACTCATGACCTGTTCCGTCCCGCCGACGTGAGCGACCTGCCCTCCCCTGCCAGCGGATTGATCGGACGCCAGCGCGAGTTGATGCGCATTGGCACGCGCCTGCTCGAAGGAAAGAAACCGCTGACGGTGACCCTGCACGGCGCGGGCGGGATCGGCAAGACTTCCCTGCTCTGGCAGGCGCTCCTGCGCTTCGCTCCGTCCTTTGAGTTGACTCTCGCCATCGGGCTGGATCCACTGCCCTCGCTGGAAAGCGTGCTGGGACGGATCGAACGCTTTTTGGGTTTGCCTTCCCCCTGCGCCAATGACATGAAGGAACGCGAAGCGATTGTGCGGAACGCGTTGACGAAGGTGCGCACGTTGTTGGGGTTGGATAATTTTGAAACGCTCAATTATGCGCTGAATGAAAAAGG
>CAYJLS010000097.1:0-16332 GCA_964371065.1 uncultured Anaerolineaceae bacterium
GGTAGATTTTCCTGAGGGTGTCTTTCGATAGTGTGATTTCCATTTTTCTCCTATTATTCTTCTCCGCCTCGCGGCGGGAATACAAAAAGCCCCTTCCAAATGGAAGGGGCTTTCGATGCCGAGGTACAACTTCTCCCAGATTTTTCACTGGTCGTACAGGGCGACATTTAATCACGCTGCGCGGAATTTGTCAAGCGCCATCGCGATCGTGCGCTTTGGCTACAAAAAACCCCTTCCGCTTGGAAGGGGTTTTTGATGTCGTACCGCATTGGTCTGCCTACGGGGTCATGTTGGCGCGCTCCTGCTTCATGGCCTCGTACTGCTCCGGGGTCGGGACGGATGCGGATTTCATGTTACACCATGGCCAGTCGGGGGGGAGTAAGTTATTCCTACCTACAGGCATAACAGCCAGTGTACCCTCAATCATGTTCCAAGCAACAGCAGCCAGGCCCAAGCGATCTATCATTGAGACAGTTCGTTCGCGATTCTTTGGCAGCAGTAATGAGCCGAACAATGAGCCGGACACTAAAGTCGCCCCGACTGCCTGAATCGTCAGATCTGCCTTGAAGCAGACGCCTTGTTTGACAATGCGGTCGGGATGAGCAAGAGCGAATTCATCTTCGTTTTTTTCGTAGATCATCTTGCGCCAGTCTTCGTACTGCACGAGGGTCAGCCCCTTGAATTCGGGCATGTCCATCGGCTGGTTTGCGCGCCAGGCGAAGTACAGGATGGGAGCGAGGAGAGCGAGCATCAACAAGGCTAGCACGGCCTTGATCAGGGTTCCAATTAGTTTGGTGATGACTATCATGGTTGTGTCCTTTCTGTTCGGTGCGAATGTGTAGGTGAGACAAGTGTCAGTTACCGAACAAGTGTTCTTATAATACACGGCGAGGGGGGAAACTGTCAAGGCCATACTCAACCTGATAGCTGCTCATAATTCAATACCCCGTGGGCGACAAAAATTCCCTCAAATTGCTATAAAAATGTAGCGTCAAGTTAAACCCCCACCCCATGGGCATTTCTAATTGTCGCCATGTCCATTTCTAATTGTCGTTAACCGTGTTGCGGTACTTTTTAATCGAGAATTCAAGGCAGGGCTGTGCCGGCTGGCTTTTTGGTTGAAATTCTCCGAAAGTTCAGGCTAATCATTGACGCAAACCCCAATCTGGTGTTTAATGGAAATCATCGTTCAGGGTCGGTGGGTTCAACTGGCATTTCGTGTCGAGCAAATGGAGTGGAGATGCAAAAACAAAACATCACTGTAAAACTGGAAACTGTCACCCCGTTGTTTTTGGGCGGAGCGGAGCCACGTGGCGAGCCTGAGTTGCGCCCGCCCGCGTTTCGCGGGGCAATGAGGCATTGGCTGCAAGTGGAGGTTGTATTATGAAACATCTCATGATTTTTGCCGTTGGCCCAGTTCAGGATTTTATCGCAACGGCCCGCCGAAGCCGTGATTTGTGGTATGGCTCCTGGATGTTAAGTGAATTGTCCAAATCTGCGGCGAGGAAGATTGGCGAGTTGTCGCCTGCGGGGGAATTGATCTTTCCCTATCCATCCAAACCCGAAGCGCTCCAGCCTGCAAGCGACTTCAATACTCCCAATAAGATCGTTGTTGTCATTGACGGCGACCCCAAAAGCGTTGGAGAAATAATTCGAAAAGCGATAAATACACGCCTGGGGGAATTGTGGGCGGATGCCCGCAGTCACGTAAAAGGCGGGATTGATGACGCGTTGGCTCAACAGCAAATTGACAATCTACTGGAGTTCTATTGGGTCAGCGTCCCATATGAGGAAGGCAAAGATTCCTATTCGAATGTGCGGGATTCTGCCGAGGCGATGTTTGCGGCGCGCAAGGTCACGCGTGATTTCACCCAGGCAACGGGCAGATCCGTTCCAAAGTCATCCCTGGATGGCGCGCGCGAGTCGGTGATCCCAAAGCAGGCATATTCTGAAAGAAAAGACACGGAAGATGTAAAAAGGAAAAAGGCGGAGAACCTTTATAAGCACTATCATGCCCGCCCGGGAGAACAACTTTCGGGTGTGGATATTCTCAAGCGGCTGGGCAATCCTGCCAATGTCCACCCATTCAAAAGCACCTCCGATATGGCGGCGCTTCCTTTCCTTGCGCAAATAGATCGGAAAAAGGGGTCAGGGAAGGGCACCGAATTAATTGCTGAAATCCGCAGGTTGATGCCGCCGGATTTTGAAGAAATTGACGGCACAAGCGAAGGGTTGGTGTTCGAAAGCCGTTTTGCAGAATGGGCAGAGACACAACCCTCGGCAGATGAATTGCGCAAAAAGTTCAATACGGTGTTGAAAAAATATGCCGGTGAGCCGCCAAGTCCCTATTACGCCCTACTTGCCGCGGATGGCGATAACATGGGCGTGGTCATTGACGCCCAAACAGATCCCCAAGTGCATCGCGATCTTTCACAGGCATTGAGCGAGTTTGCATCCCAGGCGCCGGGATTGGTTAAGGCTGGCGCTGGCCTCCTTATCTATGCCGGCGGGGATGATGTGCTGGCTTACCTGCCCTTGCATACCGCGCTGGGTGTTGCCAGGGAATTGGAGGACGCCTTCAAGAAGAAGATGCAGGGATTTAAAGCAAAGGATAAAAAAGGTAACGAGATCAGGCCAACGCTTTCGGTTGGGATTGCAGTTACCCATCACCTGGAACCGCTTTCCGATGCGCTCGAATTGGCGCGCAAAGCAGAAAAGGAAGCCAAGACTGTGCCGGGCAAGAACGGACTGGCAATTATTGTCAGCAAGCGTAGCGGCGTACACCGTACGATCATGGGTAAGTTTGCTGTGCTGGATGAGCGCTTGAAAGAATTGATCCATTTCTCTGAAACGGATGCCATCAGTGCGGGCGCGGCGTATGAAATGCAGGAACTTAATCGTGTCTTGTCTTCTGCGAGCATTCCAGTCGACGGAATTCGGCAGGAAGCCTTGCGAGTCATATATCGCAAGCGGGAATCGGGCGGCGGTGAGATGGTCAAGAAAGATGTAAAGGAATTTTTCAATAAGTGGATTAAGAGGGGCAATAAGAAAGGCGATAAGATTCCCGATGCCAACCCTAATCAGGTGACTGTGGATGAGCTTGCGCTTGAGATGATCATCGCCAACCTGTTCGCCAACGCCGAGAACACAAAGGAGGCAAAATGACTCAATGGCTGATCGTTCCACGTGACCCGTTGATTTTCCGGGACGGAAAGCCCTTTACGGCCACACCGGGGGAGCGTTCCAAATCCCTGGGTTTCCCATTCCCATCCACGTTGGCGGGCGCGGTGCGCACACGCTCTGGCACCAACCCACAAGAAAGTTTTGATGTCAATCGAATTGGTGAATTGTTAACCAAGTCTGTGCGCGGCCCGCTGTTGGTTGAATTGGGTGCGAATGGGAACATCGCGCAACACTATTTCCCTGCTCCTGCGGATGCCCTGCTGGTGGATGCAGGGGATGAGGATAAAACCAAAGATAAAGTTCAATGCTATGCGCTTGCGCCGATCAATCTGCCCCAAGACGCTCTCACCGATTTGACTGATCTGGCATTGGTCGGGCATATTCCGCATGTCAAAGAGAAACCCTATAACAAAGCGCCACGCCATTGGAATTGGGACACAATGCAGTCATGGTTGATGGGCGCATTCGATACCGATAAGCCGATTGATCCAAAAACGATCGGTTTGGAAGACCTGCCGCGTGAACATCGCACGCACGTTAGCATTGACCCGGCAATTCAGGCATCGCGTGAAGGCGCGCTGTTCCAGACCAGCGGCATGGAGTTTACCCATGTGGTATTGAACGATGAGAAACGGATGAAGGATGCACATTCGCTTGCCATTGCATTCGAGACAGATGCCGACCTGGAGGCAGGCGTGGATTTTCTGGGCGGTGAACGCCGTGTGGTGCATTGGCATAAGTCACAAAAGGTTTTCCCCGAGTCCCAGTGTCCCGATTCCATCAAGAAAAAGATCATGGCGGATAAACACTGCCGCCTAATTCTTGCGACCCCGGCGTACTTTGAAAAAGATTATCTGCCCTCACGTTTGGAAAAAGATTTCAACATCAAGATAATAGCGGCGGCTCTGTCTCGTTACCAAACCATTTCGGGTTGGGATTATGAAAAAGGAACTCCAAAACCCACCCGCCGCCTTGTACCAGCCGGGAGCGTTTATTTCCTGAATTTGGAAGGCGTGGCAGATATCGAAGCGTTTGTAAATGCCGTTTGGCTTCAAGCCATCAGCGACGATGACCAATCCCGCCTGGATGGATTTGGACTAGCCCTGCTGGGTACGTGGGATGGCGTTATGCAAAATATGGAGGTGAACTTATGAGCCGGAAAACTCCCCCCAATCCCCCGGAAGTAAAAAAGGATGGGCGGCCTGGATGGGTCACCGAGATTCGAAAGTATAAGGTCATCACCCCGTTGTATGGCGGCGGTGAGGAGACCCAGAAAGCCGATTCGGTCACCACGGTGCGAGCCACGGAAGTACGCGGTCACCTGCGTTTTTGGTGGCGGGCAACGCGCGGCGGCACTTTTAGCGGCAACTTGAAAAGTATGAAGGAAGCAGAAGAGGAAATCTGGGGTTCTCCCGGTGAAGAGAAGAAGCCTGGGCCTTCAAAGGTCATTGTTACTATTGTGTCAGCAAATAGAGGCAGAGATTTTCAGGCTACCGACCGTAACGACAACTCCATCGACAATATCGGCAAACCCAACTCAAAGGACGGCTATGTGGCTTTCCCCCTGCGCGAGTTAAATCACCCGGTCCTCCGGGAGAACGTTGAGTTCACACTGCAAATAGGATATCCTAGTCATAACGATGAGGGAATAAACTTTGTAGAAGAAGTAAATTCAGCGCTGAGGGCATGGGAAATTTTCGGCGGCATCGGGGCGCGGACACGCCGCGGCTTTGGCGCTTTGCAGTGTGTTGAAGTTGACGGGAGGAATCAGGAAGCCCCGAAAATGGATGAGATCAGGGATCATATTCAAAAGCAATTGCCGACAGGAAAGAAATGGCCCGCCGGAATCCCACACCTAGCATCGGACCCTCATCAATATCGGGAAATCCGCCGTGGCGCCAATTCAAACCCCATTGGAGTCTGGCGTGATCTTATTGGACAATTACAGTCCTTCCGACAAGATAGAAATGGCCGATTTGGGCGCAGTTTGTGGCCGGAGCCTGACGAAATCAGGCGAAAGACAGGCGATCATTTGGATCCCAGGCATGTTCCCCAACATCATGTAAGGAAATTTCCTCGTGGAAAGTTTGGATTGCCGATCATCTTTGAATTCAAACGTGAGGACACGAGAGCCGGAGACCCCAAGAAAACCACTCTTCAAGGAGCAGATCATGACAGACTTGCCAGCCCGCTCATTCTGCGGCCAATTGTCTGTTCCGATGGCATGGTAGGGTTGGCAGCAATCCTGGAATGGGGGCCGATTAATTCCAGTGAATCGTATACCCCGCCGGGCGGGTTATTACTTACCAGCAAGGATTACAACGATTTCCCGGTGGAGAGCAATCTGAATGCCGCCGAAGCCGCTCAAATCCCGCCGCTCAATGGCGAGCCGAATGTTTTGAAAGCCTTTCTCAAATTCTTGAAATAACAGGAGATAACCTATGAAATCCAAACTCTTGCTCATCCAAGCCCTTTCACCCTTACACGCCGGCACGGGACAGGGCGTGGGCGTGATTGATCTACCAATTGCCCGCGAAAAAGCCACCGGCATTCCCTTCCTGCCCGGCTCGACCCTCAAGGGCGTTTTCCGGGATGCGTGCGACAATGATACAAAACGCACGAATATTTTTGGACCCGACACGAACAACGCGGATTTACATGCCGGCGCGGTGACCTTCACCGATGCGCGCCTTCTGCTCCTGCCGATGCGCAGTTTGAAGGGTGTGTTTGCCTGGGTGACTTCACCGCTGTTGTTGCGCCGCTTGAAACGGGATGCGCAGGATGCGACGCCCTTGGCATTCAAGATCCCAATGTCTGCGAATGAAAATACCTGCTGTGTGAGCAGTTTGGGCTGTGCACTGACGATGAACGCGGGCGGCAGTCAAAAGGTGATTTTGGAAGACCTGTCGCTTGACTTCACACCCGACCCGGATGTTACCGAGTGTGCAAAATGGCTGGGAGAGACACTCTTCCCAAAGGATGAGACCGCGCAAAACGACTTGAAGTCGCGCCTGTGCATCGTTTCGGATGACACGCTTAGTTTCCTGCTCGAAACTGCCACAGAGATCAATGCCCGCATTCGCATTGAAGATGATAAGAAAACAGTGGCAAAGGGCCAGTTATGGTACGAAGAAGCCCTGCCAACCGAAACGGTGCTGGTTAGCCTGGTGGTGGCCGCGACGGTGAAATCGAATCCCACGGAAGTTTTTGAAACCGTGAAAACCATATCCGCCAAAACCCTGCAATTCGGCGGCAAAGCCACGGTGGGACGCGGCTTGTGCAAGGCCACTCTGGTGTAGGAGGCGTATCATGCAAACCATCGAACAGGAATTGGCAGAAAAGGTTTATCACAAAGTGGTGGCGCACAAAGGTAAAACAGACGCGAAGCAATACGGAAGTATGGCGCATAAACTGCCCATCCTTGTGCGGACAGCGGGGCTGGCGGAAGCCCTGGCATTTGTGGAAAGCCGCGGCAAAGACCCTCTTGATGCCTTGTTGGATGACTTGGCGCGGGTGGTTTCGAACCAGAGTCGGAAGGATTTTGTGGCGCAAAGTAGAAACGCAGACTTGCAGAACTACATCTACCTCACCCGCCGCGCCATGCTGGCACTAAAATGGTTCAAGCGCTTTGCCCAATCCGTGCTGGGCGTTGATGCCACCGAGGAAGGAGACAACGCATGACAATCACTCTTTTACGTCGAGAGACTCTCGATCAGGTCCGCGTTGACACCGGCGCGGAGGGTACCCATCACGGGCTGTGGCTGGACAAGTATCTTCACGATGATGGTGACGATGCCAAGAAGGATCTGGTCAAACAAGTGACTGGCATTGCCGCGCCCAAAGCTTACGAAGCCTATTTCAAACGTTGGAAGGCGACGCTGATCGAACTGTGCGGCGCGGAAAACTGCCGCGAGGCAAAAACGCTGGGACGGCTGGCGGTCAACCTCGGCGCGGAGGGCGTGCTGGAGACCTCGATAGCCCTGCACCGCACGTACGGCACACCGTTCATTCCCGGAAGCGCGCTCAAAGGATTGGCCGCGCATTACGTGATGCACTATTTGAAGGAAGAACCGCGTTGGGACAAGAAAGCAGATGGGTTCATCACCCTGTTCGGCGATACTACCAGCGCGGGCTACGTAACTTTCTACGATGCGCTCTTCGTGCCGGGGTCGGGCAAACTCATGCCGGATGTGATCACTGTCCATCACCCCGACTATTACCAGGGCGGCGATAAGCCCCCCGCCGATTGGGACAGCCCCACGCCCATCCCGTTCATCACAGCCACAGGAAGATTCCTGATCGCGCTTTCGGGTCCCCCAAAGTGGGTGAAAGCCGCCTTCGAGATTCTGGAACTGGCATTGGAACGCGAAGGGGTGGGCGCGAAGACTTCCAGCGGCTATGGCCGACTATCGTTCCAAAGCCAGGAATCCGCGCATGAAACGGGCGAATCCCATGCAATTCGCAAGAAAGCCTTGCTGCAAGAGACGCCGCCCGCCGGACGCTTTCGTGGGACCGTCGTGAACGTTCAGGAAGGACGCTTTGGAAAAATAAACCCCGCCCAGGGCGGCAAATCCGTACGGATTCACATCAAGCAGGTTACAAAAGGAGGAAAGTTGTTGAACGAAGGCCAGATCGTGGAATACCTCGTCGGGAAGTATCAAGGCAATGACCAGGCAGAAGATGTGATGATCCTGCTGGAACCAGAAAAGTAATGAGCGAACTCAAGTGCATCAACATGGTTGTTTTGGCAGGCGAGCAGGCCGCGCCCAACCTGCTGCCTGTCCATTATTTCCAGCCCGAACAGGTGATTATCCTGCATACAAGTTTGCCGAGAAGTTTTAAGATGGCCGGGAACCTGGGGTTGTGCCTGAAAGGGATGAGCACCCGGCTGGAGCAAGTGGAAGATTATGATGTGGCGCTCATCCAGAAAAAGTTGTTAACCCTGCTGGACGGCCTGCCATCCACGCTGGTCAATATCACCGGCGGCACCAAACCAATGTCCATTGCCGCGTTGGAAGCCGCCCGCCGCGCCAAAGCGCAAGCCTTTTACGTGCGAAGTCAGGGAGGAAAAACGGAAATTGACCTGTATGGCTTCGATGACAGCGGCGCTCCCTTTGTGAGCGGGAGCCTGACCTTGCAGGGAACGATCAGCCTGGATGATTACTTGGTATCCTACTTCGGAAACACCTGGAGCCTATCAGGATTCGGCAAAGGTCCGGGAGAGGGTTTCGAAAGGACGGTTTATGATGCCCTGTTTCCCGGCGTGGATGAAGTCAAGTCTGGCTGGAGGGATGCCAGCAACCAGGTGGAGGTTGATTTTGTGATCCGCTGTAACAACCAGGTTGGAATCATTGAAGCCAAGACCGGCAAGGCGGCCCGTTCCATCGAAGGGATCAAGCAACTGGCGGTCGCGGGGGGACAGCGTTTCTTCGGCACCTACGTGAAACGATTCCTGGTGATTGATCAAGTGTGGCAGAAAAACGAAGTGAAATTGCGCGGGTTGTGCGAAGCCCTGGGGATCATCCTGGTTGAATTGCCGGGCGCTTCCGAGGCGGGCAGGATCGGCGAGAGCGAACGGGAGAATTTGCTCGCGGCTGTCCACGCCGCATTGGGCAACCCGGCGAAAGGCGAGGGCGGGCGATAACCATGATCCTGCTCAACTTCTCCCACCCGCTCAGCGCGGAACAGCAGGCGCAAATCGAAGCGCTGACCGGCCAGAAAGTGGAAAAGATAATCCCCGTCCCGGTGCAATTCGATAACGCGGAATCTTTTCTGCCGCAATTGCAGAAGTTGATGGCGAACCTGCCGTTGAGCTCGGAGGAACTGCAAACCAAACCCATTCTCGTGAACCTGCCTTCGCTCAATACGATTGCGGCGCTTTTGCTGGCGGAGTTGCACGGGCGCATGGGATATTTTCCGCCCGTTCTGCGCCTGCGGGCGGTGAAGGACGCCACCCCGCCGCGCTTCGAGGCGGCGGAGATTCTCAATTTGCAGGCCACGCGAGAAAAGGCGCGTGAGCAACGCTGACTTTTGCAGGAAGGAGAATGCAATGAACAGGTTGAGTAATTTTATCAAGTCTCACTGGGAAGAAGCCTTGATTTGGGGTGTGGCTGTCAATATCATGGCTTGGGCGATTACCACGGCCAATTTCATGATGATCGGGATTGTCTTCCTCAGCCTGGCCGCGGTAATCATCCTTGTTTATTTGGCCATCGAGCGCGCCAGTCGCCAAAGAATTCGCAAAGTGGTTGGCGAAAATACCGCTTTCAAATTCCAGCGCCGCGGGGCGATCTTTACCGTCGGTAAACAGACGGACACCATTGCATTCGCCGTCGAAAACCAGAAACCTGATTACGTTGGATTGATCTGCACCGACGTTTCCGAATCGTTCGCCGATGAATTGATCTCCCGCTTCCATTTCACCCCCGAAGAGACGGTTCGCAAACGCATGGTCAACCCGTTTGAAATCAAGGAGATACTCCAGGTAACGAACGGCTTGCTGGATTGGATGATCGAAAAGGGACTGGATAAAACGCAGATTGTGGTGGACGTGACAGGAGGCATGACAACCATGTCTGTGGGCGTATTTTCCGCCGCCGATGACCGGCAAATTGACACGCAATACATTCGCTCGAAATACGATGAACAGAACCGGGTTATAAAAGGGACGATGGAGGGCGTTTTCATCACTCATTTTCCAACGCCGCCCAGGAAACGCCGGGCTTGAATAGGAACGTGTAGCGCAAGTCTATAGACTTGCGCTACATGCCCGGGACTGATAACCCATGCTGCTCTCCGCCGTTATCCACCTGAAAGCCCTTGAAAATGGAAGCCTGCCCATGAATTTGGGCCCCGCGTTGCGCGCCGAGTTCCTGGATTGGATCGGCGAGGCGGACGCGGATCGTTCGGACCACCTGCACGACGGCGACGGCCTGCGCCCGTACACGATCTCGGATTTGGCAGGTTCGTTCCGCGCGCAACGCGGCTTTCACCTGGTTGAAGCCGGGCAGAGCGCCTGGTTCCGCCTCACCAGCCTGCGCGAGGCGGAGACGCGGCTTTTGCTCGATGCGGTGTTGCCCGGGGCGGAGGGGAGAAATATCTCGTTGGGCCGCGTCCGCTTCGAGGTCCAGAAAGTGGCGAAGCGGGAGGGGGAGCATCCGTGGGCGCGCGGGTCATCCTATCAGGCGTTGGTGGATCGGTATTTCAAATCCGGCGCAGGGCCTGCGGACGCGCTGGAGGTGGAATTCGTCTCGCCGACCACATTTCATTCGGATGTGCACGTGCCGCTTCCCATTCCCGAAATGGTATTGGGTTCGTGGCTGGAGCGCTGGAATCATTTTGCGTCTGCCAGCCTGCCGCGCGAGGGGCTGAACCTGGAGCAGGCGCGGCTGGCATTGAGCCGCTATAAACTGGAGACGCGCGCCGTGCATTACAACAAAGCCACGTGGATCGGCTTTGCGGGCCAGTGCCGTTTTCGGATCCTTTCGGAGGATGAGTTTTGGGTGAGGCTGTGCCACCTGCTGGCCGATTTTTCATTTTTCTGCGGGACGGGGGCGAAGACTTCGTTTGGGATGGGACAAACCCGGCATGTCAACGATGTGGAGCGCCCGGATTTTCGATCCCGCTAATATGCGGGCGGCCTGGGAGGAAGTGGCCGAAAACAAGGGCGCGCCCGGCGTGGACGCGGTCAGCATCCGCCGTTGGGCGCGGAACTGGGAGGAGCGCCTGGTTGCGCTGACCCGCGCGGCGCGCACGAACACTTATCGGGCGCGCAAGCCGCGCCGCTTCACCATTCCCAAAAAGGACGGCTCGCGGCGCACGCTCTCCATCCTCACCGTGACCGATCGCGTGCTCCAGCGCGCCGTCTTGCGCGCGGTGGACGATGAATTTGACCGCGCCTTTTTGGATTGCAGTTTCGGCTACCGCACCGGGCGCGGCGTGCGCGACGCGGTGCCCGCCATCCTTTCGCATCGCGAGGCGGGCCGCCTGTGGGTGGTGGATGCGGATATTGATAATTGCTTCGAAAGCCTTTCGCACGACCTCATCCTGGAATTATTCCAACAGACTGTGGAGGATGCCATTCTCCTGCGGCTGTTGAAACAGTGGCTCAAGGCCGGCGCGAGCGCGGAAGGGAGGGGCACCCCGCTCGGCGCGGTGATCTCGCCCCTGCTGTGCAATATCGTCCTGCACCAACTGGATGAGGCGCTGGTCAATTCGGGGCTGGCGCACGTGCGCTACGCCGACGATTTTTGCGAATTCTGCAACACACGCGAAAAAGCGGAATTCGCCCTGCAAAGGACGGGACAGATTTTGACAAAACTCAAACTCACTTTCGAGCCAAGCAAGACGCGCCTCGCGCACTTCGATGAAGGCTTTGATTTCCTCGGCATTCATTTTTACCGCGACACCTACAGTTTCAACGCCGCAGGGAAGAAGGTGGAAGTGCAAGGGGAATTCGACCCCGAATTGTTTTACGATTATGTGCCGGAGGGGTATGGGTGACGGTAGACAGGAGACAGGTAGACACGTACACAGGTAAACACGGAATATCGCCTACTCCGCATCTCCTATCCCGCATCTCCTACCTCGCATCTCCTATCTCCTATATCCCGCATCTCCCCACTGATTACTGATTACTGATTACTGATTACTGCCCCATGCCCACCCTGTATGTAACCGAACCCGGTTCCCGCATCGAAAAGGAATACCGCCGCGTGCTCGTTACGAGCGCGGACGATGAAGTGTTGTTGAGCGTACCGCTCGTGCATGTGACGGACATCGTGCTGGTGGGATCGGTGGGCGTGACCACGCCGGCCATGTTGTCCCTGCTGGAGGCGGGCGTTTCGTTTTCCATCATCAGCCGTTCCGGGAAATTGCTCGGCAGGCTGGTGCCGCCCGCGGCAGGAAATATCTTTTTGCGCCGCCTGCAATACCAGCGCGCCGCCGATCCCTCTTTTTGCCTGGCGATCGCAAAGGCGATTGCGCTGGGCAAACTAAAAAACCAGCGCACGCTGGCGCGCCGCCTGTGCCGCCTGCGTCCCGAACTTCCGCAAGAGAGCATCGGGAAAATCACGGCCGCGATCCGGGCGGCGGAAAAGGAGCAAGGTTTGGACGGTTTGCGCGGGCAGGAAGGCTTTGGCGCGAAAGACTATTTTCATATTTTCCGCGCCGCGCTGAACAAAGAGTGGGATTTTGCGAAGCGTTCACGCCGCCCGCCTGCCGACCCCGCCAACGCCCTGCTCAGTTTCGGTTACAGCCTGCTGACCCAAAACATGATGACCGCGCTGGAAGTGGCCGGGTTGGACCCGTACGACGGATTCTTTCACGCGGACGTGTACGGACGCCCCGCGCTCGCGCTGGACCTGATGGAGGAATTCCGCGCCCTGATCGTGGATTCGGTTGTGCTGACGATCATCAACAAACGCATCCTGACGCCGGATGATTTCGAACCCGTGGAAGAAGGCGGATTCCATTTGAAACAGGGCGCCATGAAGAAATTCCTCACGCAATATAACACTCGCCTGCAAACGACCGCCATCCACCCGCTGGCCGGACGCGCCATCACGTACCAGAAATGTTTTGAAGTGCAAGCCTGGCAGTTGCGGCACGTGATCGAAGGGAAGATTGATGCGTACCAGCCGTATTTGACGAAGTAGTTTCTCATTCAGCAGGTAAATAATGCCAAAACAATTCGTCCTCATCGTCTACGACATTTCGAACGACAAACGCCGCACGAAACTGCATAACCTGCTTTTGGATTACGGCACGCCTGTGCAATATTCGGCCTTCGAGTGTATACTGGATGCGAAGAACCTTGCCAAACTCCAAAAGGCCGCCGGGCGCATCGTGCGCAAACGCAAAGATAATGTGCGCTATTATTATCTTTGCGCCGACTGCGTGAAAAAAATGGAATCCTCCCGCCCGGAGGAGATCACCAAATCGGAACCAAAGCAGACGATGGTCGTGTAATTCGATTTTCCGAGCATCGCGGGGGGTGGCACGGGGTTTGGCGATGCTCGGAAAACGGGCTTTTTTGACGGCAACGGCTGGCGCGCATCTGGTTTTCAAGGATAAGCCAGCCACCTGTGGAAGCGAAAAACCGGGCATCCATGCTTACGAGAATGGTTTATGCGATGCTCGGAAATGAAAAAAGGAGGCAAAATGGGCGTTTTTTTGAAGAAACATGGTTTGGATCTTAAGTTTCTTCAAATTAGAGAACAGAATTGAAAATTGGGAAGGGTAAGAAATAAACAATCCCCGCTGAGGGGACTGAAACCTACCGTTTGCACCTGCCCAAATTTCTCGAATGATTTGTAAGAAATAAACAATCCCCGCTGAGGGGACTGAAACAGGTAGATATTCCGATATAGCCATTGGCGGGCGGTCATGTAAGAAATAAACAATCCCCGCTGAGGGGACTGAAACGTCTTGCTTGATATCATGGAGATCTCCTTTTACTTAGTAAGAAATAAACAATCCCCGCTGAGGGGACTGAAACTTTCAAGCTTTCTGAAAAAGTCAGCGAGCAGTCCGCTGAGTAAGAAATAAACAATCCCCGCTGAGGGGACTGAAACGAAGCACAAAAGTAGGCAAACGGCTTTTGAACATGACATGTAAGAAATAAACAATCCCCGCTGAGGGGACTGAAACCTTTGTCCCCGGTTGTGGTGGACACTGCGGTACTTGTAAGAAATAAACAATCCCCGCTGAGGGGACTGAAACTAGTGCCACCCTGAAGCCAGTGCGCCAGCCTCTGGACCTCGTGTAAGAAATAAACAATCCCCGCTGAGGGGACTGAAACTATTGACGGACCTTTAATTGTTTTCATGTTTTTTCGTAAGAAATAAACAATCCCCGCTGAGGGGACTGAAACGTGGAACTTGGTGGGGTGACTTTCGGATAGTGCCACGTAAGAAATAAACAATCCCCGCTGAGGGGACTGAAACTTGCTGCGCGGCAATATTGGCCTTGAGGTTGGCGACAGGTAAGAAATAAACAATCCCCGCTGAGGGGACTGAAACAGGCGGGGCACAGCCGTGCGGCCAAACCAACCAAAAAGTAAGAAATAAACAATCCCCGCTGAGGGGACTGAAACCTATCATTTAGCCCCACATCGTTTCCATTCTTAACCTGTAAGAAATAAACAATCCCCGCTGAGGGGACTGAAACGAGCGACCAAAATGGCCAGGACAGAAAACAGTTTTTTGTAAGAAATAAACAATCCCCGCTGAGGGGACTGAAACCGGCCCATCGGCGGGGACTTTTTTTTGAGGATTTCATGAGTAAGAAATAAACAATCCCCGCTGAGGAGGGTTGGACCAGTCCTGAGTGGTTACGTTTTGGCGCGAAAAAAGCGTAACCAGTGAATGACAGGTTACGCTTGGGCCAGAATTCTTTAACCTACGGTTCTCAGGCGTTGCAACAAGCGCAGGTTGATCAGCGTGTAGATCAAGGTGTTGATATTGGCGATGGCGCGTCCGTTGCGTAAGTGCGGGCGTTCGATGCCGAGCGCCAGAGCCTGGCTGTTGATGCGCTCCACAGCCGTGCGTTGTTGGTAGGCGTTTTTGTAGGCGTCGCTCTCCCGATCCAGGGTATAACGCAACCGGGCGCCGATGCTGATGGGCATCGTCACGGTGCAGCCGTTCTTCTTCCAGTTTGGATGGCGTGCAGGACAAGAGCGGCGCGTTCGCTCTGGGAAGCGCAACGGACAGACATGCTTGCCGCGTTCGTGCGGAATAAGCGAGGTGGTGCGGTCGGTGTAGGTGAACTGGAGCGGCATGGGAAAACCTGCCTTGCACAAGGGCAGGCCATCCGGGCTGAACAGACGATCGTGGGCCTTGTAACCGCCCTTGCTGGAAAAGGGCACCGCGGCAAAGGCCTCGGGGTCGTCCTCTCGGTGGAAGTAATCGTAAACGTACCAAGCGTCGAAAGCGGCGTCGAACGTGCCAAAACGCGGCCGGCAACCGAGGACTCGCTCGGTTTTGTTCATGAGCGGGAAGAAATAACTGACATCGGAATGATCGAACGGCTGTGTCAGCTCGGCCAGCACGAACTCTCCCTGCTCCCGAACCTTTACAACCACAACGCCGGAGGCATACCCCCAATAGAATTCCCCGACCTGTATACCATCCGCCGGAAGCGGTTCGGAGGCTGGAGTGACAGACCAATCATCCCGGGAGGCGCGCCGATTGTGCTTGCGTTTGCAACCGAGGCGGCAGTCCGGGTCGCCTCTGGGTTGCCGGGTTTTATCAAAGCGGTTGGCAACATAGGCTTTGGGATTGTTCTCCTTGACCCAGGCCAGGATATGCTTGGTGTCCAGCGAGATACATTCCCCGGCGTGGAGGCCCAGGAACGCGAAGCGCGCCAACAACAAGCGGGCGCTGTGTTCCAGCAGAAATTCCAATGCTGCGTTGGGCATCTGCCGCAACAAACGCGTGAAATGCCGCTGGGTGGGCAGGCTGGTCGCCGGATCAAAGCCGCAGGTATATTTCGAGGAAGGTGCGAGCGGGAAGCCCAGCAGCCATATGAAAGCCGGGTGCTCAATCAGGTAACGGCGTAGATCGTCCATTGAAACCAATCCTTCATTGAGCTTCAACAAGCAAGCGGCGCTGAAAGCGGATAGCGGAATGGTCGTCTGTCCCCAGTTGCGTTGCAGGTTGCGGTCCGGGAATTGATCCCACGGCAAGGAACCAACCAGATCCAGGAAACGCATGGCGGAGGCGCATTCCACGACGAAAACTGGAAGCTGTTCTGGGTGCAGGCAGGCCGAATGCAGATCGAGCCGCTTGGGTCGCCAGAGGCGCGAAAACACCGGAAAACGGGCTAAAATAGGGGTGCAAACCATGTTTTTCTCCTTTTCGGGCGGAATTTGGATGTGACGATCTGATTCTAGCCCCAGGAGAAGGACGGGCAAGCAACGTAACCAGTCCCTGACTGGTTACGTTTTCGCCAAACTCTGCGCTGACCGGTTACGCACTGGTTACGTCAAAACGTAACCACTCCTTTGACTGGTTACGTTTTCGGTTTCCGCCCGTTTAATTGGTTACGCTCTGGTTACGCTACAACGTAACCAGTCATTTGACTCGTCCAACCCTCCGCTGAGGGGACTGAAACACTGCATGTTCATCTTACTTCTCCTTTTTTCCGAAT
>CAYJLS010000098.1:0-16110 GCA_964371065.1 uncultured Anaerolineaceae bacterium
AATGCGGCTTACAGACCAGCCGAGGCAATTAGTAGCGCAGGAGTTTCTCTTGCGCTACGTTGTTATAATCCACCCATGCGACGAATCCTGCTCCTGCCTCTCGCCCTGCTCCTGATTCTGGCCTGCAACCTGCCAGCCGACCCGCCTCCACCGCTGACCATCGAGACTCTGCGCGCGCAGGCCTCAGCCGGTCCCTCCACGCCTCCCACGGACCTCGCGACGGGTGCGGCCACCCCGGGCGTTTTCCCCGCTGACGGCCCGACGGGCAAGATCGTCTACACCTGCCAGGTGGCGGGGGATCAACTTTGCATCATCAACGCCGACGGGACAGGTTTTCGCCAGTTGACGGAGGATGCCAATCGCCACTGGTACGCCTCCATTTCGCCCGATGGCGCGAGCGTCATTTACAGCGCGCACGTAGAGGATAATGTTTACGAAATCTTTGAGTTAAATCTGGCGAGTGGGTTCACCACCCAGTTGACCAGCGAACTTGGCGTTCTGATCGCGCCCGAGATTTCTCCCGATGGCAGTTCCATTGTGTTCGCGCTGGGAGATGCAAAGGGAGCCTCGCAGATCTGGGTCATGGACAGAAGCGGTGCGAATCCGCACCAAGTCTACGGGCAGGGCTGGGATCCCACCTGGTCGCCGGATGGGACGCAAGTCCTGTTTGCATCGAACAAGGATGGCGCGAACCAATTGTTCGTCATGAACCTCGACGGTTCCGGCCTGCGGCGTGTGACCGATTTCGACGCCCTGCGCGGCCGCTCGGACTGGTCGCCCGACGGCGCGTGGATGGTCACGTACAACGGTGAAGCCTGGCATCGTGAGGTGTTCATCTTCCGCCCCGATTTTTCCGACCTGCGTCAACTGACTCCCTCGGGCGGCAACAGCCAGGGGCCGGGTTTTTCCCCCGATGGAAAGTGGGTGGTCTTTACCTCGTACTTCGATCATTACGGAGATGACCTGGGTTGCGAGATTTACATCATTCGCGTGGACGGCACGGATCTGCGCCGCCTGACCGATAACGACTATTGCGATTACCAGCCGCGCTGGGGGAGGTAGGACAAACCCACGCCTGCGGCGGGGCAAGTGTTGCCAATTTGTCCAAACGGAACGCAAATTGGCAATTCCCTGGCACTTGCACGCCAGGGCAAGTGTGCGCTACAAAATCAGAATCCCTGATACACAAACGTGACCACGCCCGCCTGCGGACCGAGAAACAGGATCAACAACCAGAGCGCCAGCGCAAATCCCCAGGCCTGCGCGCGGGGAGTCCACTTGAGGAAGAATGCGTCTGTGGCGTGACGGGATTCCTGCCAGTCCAGCCACAGGGTGAAGGCCGCGGCCGCCAGCAGGTCAGGCACAGGGAGGATGGTTGTAATTTGCGCGGTGAACGCGAACAGCCCGATAAAATATTCCAGCGCGGCGCGCAGGCTGGAGGCCGCGAAGGGAATTAATGTCAGGGTGGTGATGCCAAATACAGCCAGGACAGAAATAGCGCTTCGGATTCGATTCGGTTGCTGCGGCGCTTTTGATTTAAAAAGTTGTTCCAAAACCAGGTAGGTCCCATGCAGTCCGCCCCAGACCATGACCGAGGCGTACGCGCCGTGCCAAAATCCGCTGGCGAGCATGGTGACGAGCGGCGGCAGGACGACGGCCAGCAGGCGCGGCCAGCGTCGTTGCATCAGCCAGCGGCGCGCGGGGAAGAAGATGGTATCGCGCAACCAGAACGACAGGCTAATGTGCCAGCGCGTCCAGAAATCGCTCAGGGAGTTGGCGAAGAACGGCTGGCGGAAGTTCGGACTGAGTTCAATGCCCATCAACGCGCTCAGGCCGCGCACGATGGAGGTGTAACCCGCGAAGTCGTTGTACAGGCCGAAGGTGAAGACCAGCAACCAGATGAGTTTGTCCAGCGAGGAGAACGCGGCAGGGTCGGAGAAAATTGTCGGCGGGAGGAAGGAGGTCAGGCGGTCGGCGAGGATGACTTTGCGGAGGATGCCGAGTAGGATGAGTCCGAGGCCGCGGGCGAGGGCGGTCCCGTCGACGCGGCGATCCGCTCGAAGGTCAGAAAGGAAGCGGGCGGGACGTTCGATGGGGCCGGCCAGCATCTTCGGAAAGTAACTCAGGGTGAGGGCAAAGTCCACGAGATCGTCCGCCGCGTCTGCCTGTCCGTTGTGGATATCAATGAGATAGGAAATCGCTTGCAGGATGTAGAACGAGAATCCGATGGGCAGGAGCAGTCCCAGCGCATCGGGCGGGACGTTGAGCAGGCGCGGACCGTACGGGCCAGCGAGGAGTTTGAGCGCCACGAAACTGGACAGGTTGAGGCCGACGCCCAGCGCCAGCCAGCCGCGCGAGGCGGCTTTGCGCCCGATCCAAAAGTTGACGAAGGTGACGGCCAGCAGGACGAGCGCGTATTGCCAACTGATGGCGGCGTAGAAAAAATAGGAGGCCAGCAGGAGCCAGGCGTTTTGGGCTTTGCGCGCCAATAGATAATAGACAGCCAGTGTGACCGCGGCGAAGAGGAGGAAAGGGAGGGAGAGGATTTGCATGGATATTTTGTACCGCAAAATTTATTTTGCTTTTCGCGGCGCAACATGAATGTTGCGGTACTGAGTCACTTAAACAGATCTCTGTTTTCAGCCATCTGTTCGCCAAGCCACTGACTGAATGTGACCGCGCCATACTGGTTGAGATGAAGCCAGTCGTACCAGTTCGGTTTTGGGATTTGGACGGCGATTGCGTCGGTGCGCCAGAAAGGAACGCCGCCCGTTTCGAGCAGGCGTTGAAGAGGGGGGAGGTAACTTGTTTCGTAGGCAGGCCAGGTGTCTGCGTTCGGATCGCGATAGACCGGGCCTTCGATGAAAATGAGTTTCACATCTTTTTTCTGGAGAGCAAGAAAATCCTTCACCGCTTGCGCGTGGCTGGGATCGTCCCATAGTTGTGTGAGACGTTCGGGCGTCATGGTCTGGTTTTCGGGATAGGGGTCGTTGACGCCCTGCGCGGGCTGGAATCCTTTGGATGTGAGCCACGTGGTTTCGCTGTCCATTTTTGCGCGGTTGGGAGTCACCAGCCAGTAGCGCCAGGTGAGGAAGTAACGGTACGCGTAAGAGTGGTTGACCAGCCAGCCGTTGAGCGAAGATTTTCCGCGATTGAATTTCAACCAGTCTGATTTTTCAATGAAGTCCGCGCTGGCGGTGACGTGGTCAATATCCCGCGAGAGGACGGTGTAGAGGATGACTTTCGGATGGAAGCGCGTGATGGCCGCATCCGCGAGTGCGGTGGCGTTCTCGATGGTCATGGCGGGCAACCCGAGGTTGAAGCAGTGGTTGGATTCGCCTGTTTGTTCCAGATAGACTCGCTCAACGATTTCGGGGTCAATATCCACGTTGGCGACGGAACTGCCGATGAACAGGCAATCCAGCCTGCCGTCGCGGCGGATTTGACTTTCGAGCGCGTAGATTTTCGCGTCGAAGAGGAAACTGTCCGCGTTGACGGAGGGGGCGGGGAGCAGGTTTCCCAGCGGGGAGCGCGCTACGATTTCCGCGCCGAGCAGGACGAGCGGGATGGTGAGGAAAAAATATAGAATCCCGCGCAGGAAGGGGGAGGATTTGGAAATGTGGAGGTGGAGGGTGCTGCGTGAAAAAATGGATGGCATGTTCGATGAAGAAGCAGTTCAAATTCTCAACGCGAATTCAACGAATACTAAAGTACGGTGTGAGCGAATGCCGCGAATGCAATTGAAAAAATTGTTAGCGCGCCAAGGTGATGGGATGCGAATCCACTACTCTCCGTGAATCCTTCGAGGCTTCCTTCGGGCGCAGGACAGGTTTTCGCTTATCTTCTGTGCCTGTTCCGCCTCGCGCCGGGCGGGGCAATCTGTGGTCAGCGGATAGGGAAACGGATAAACGGATGGAGGACAGCAGGATGAGGAGTCGCCTCATCCGCTTATCCGTTTAAAATCCGTTGATCACAATCTCCCGTAAGCAAATACCTGCGGTGGACGCGGGTGTCCATTTTCTCATCCGCCGACGGAACGAAAAGGCATCCCGTCAGTTTGGCGCGCTAACAAACAATTCGCGTTATTCGCTCATTGGCGTCATTCGCGTTAAAAAGGTTTGGCCTTAATCCTGATCCACATCGTGGGAGTTGGACTCGCGCGCGCCCGCCGCGCTGATCTCGATGAACTCGGCGTTGGCCTGCAACTCGCGGATGTTGTGCGCGCCGCCGTAACTCAGCCCGGAGCGCAGGCCGCCGACAAGTTGGTGCAGGATTTCCTCTACGTTGCCGCGGTACGGCACGACGGCTTCCACACCCTCCGGCACCACCTTCGACCAGTCTTCCTGGTCTTCTGCGGATTCATCCTCGCCGCGTTCGCTCATGCGGCGATCCATGGTCGCGCCGAGGGAGGCCATGCCGCGCACCACCTTCATTTTTTTGCCGTCGCGCAGGACGGGCGAGCCGGGCGCCTCCTCGCAACCCGCGAACAGTCCGCCGATCATCACCGTTTCCGCGCCCGCCGCGAGCGCTTTGACCAGGTCGCCGGGAGTGCGGATGCCGCCGTCCGCGATGAGCGGGATGTCGCGCCCCGAGTCGCGCACGCCCGCGGCGCTGTCCATGACGGCGGTCAACTGCGGGACGCCGAAACCGGTCACGATGCGCGTGGTGCAGATGGAGCCGGGACCGATGCCGACCTTGATGGCGTCCGCGCCCGCTTCGGCCAGTTCGCGCGCGCCCTCGCGGGAGGCCACGTTGCCCGCCACGATCCGCACTTTGGGGAATTCGGTGCGCAGGATTTTGAGCAAATTGATGCAGTGGTCGGCGTGGCCGTGCGCGATGTCCAGCACCAGCACATCCGCGCCCGCCTCGAGCAGGGAGGCGGCGCGTTCGCGTTCGTGCGCGGTGACTCCGATGGCCGCGCCGACGCGCAGTCGTCCCTTTGAGTCGGAGGTGACGTTGGGCGATTGGTCCAGTTTGATGAGGTCGTGCGCGGTGATCAGGCCGACGAGATTCCCGCCGCCATCCAGCACGGGCAATTTTTCGATGCGATGCTGGTAGAGCAATTCGCGCGCCTGCTCCACGCTGACGTCCGGCTGGACCGTGACGAGCCGCGCGCGCGGCGTCATCGCCTGGCGGACGCTCTCCATCGAAACGGGAGCCAGCATCAGGTCACGCTGGGAGACGAGGCCGATCAGTTTGCCGGCCGCGTCCACCACGATCAGCGCGCCGACCTTGTAGCGGTCCATCAATCCCCGCGCCTGTTCCACGCTGGCGTCGGGCTCGACGTTGTAGGGATGCTCGATGATGAAACCCTGGGCGCGTTTGACGGTTTTCACTTCGCGCACCTGCTGTTCGACGGTCATAAAACGATGCAGGATGCCGATGCCGCCGGCGCGCGCCATGGCAATCGCCATCTTCGCCTCGGTGACCGTGTCCATGTTGGCGCTCAGGATGGGGATTTTCAGTTGGATGCTGTCGGTCAGGCGCGTGGACGTGTCCACATCCTGGCGCGAGGCGATGGACGAGCGGCGCGGGATGAGCAGAACATCGTCAAAGGTCAAGCCTTTGGTGGGGCGGATTTTCATGGGAACCTCTGTAGGCAACCATGTAGTAACGACTTCAGTCGTTGGGACGAATAAATTCGTCACTACGTGGAAAGGATCAATCAAGCACGCCAGCGGCCTTGATGTCTTTCAGGTTCAATTGCAGGCTGGCGCGCCCGTTATATTCGTTGACTTCAAAAGTATACAGCACGTCCACCAGCGGCGGCAGGTTGGGGAGCAGGCCGCCGAGACGGAAGCCGATGGCGTCCACAGTGACGCGCCCGTCGGTGAGCGACAGTTTCAAATGTTTGCCGTCCGCGCCCACGGCCCGCGAACTTTGCACCTTTACTTTGTGCGAAATAAAAACAGGTTCGGGATTTCCGTAGCCCGTGGGTTGGAGTTGCTCGAGTTGCTTGAGCATTTCGAAGGTCAGACGCGCGAGCGGGACTTCCGCGTCCGCACTCAGGCTGGGACGTAGGTCGCGCCCGCCCAACTCCCGCGTCGCAATGGACCGCAGGCGGGCTACCAGCGCATCCAGGTTTTCGTTGCGGACGGTGAATCCCGCCGCGGCCGCGTGCCCGCCGTGGCGGACGAGCAAGTCGGCGCATTCATCGAGCGCGTGCGTGATGTGGAATTCTGGGATCGAGCGGCACGAACAGCGTGTGGTCTCTTCGCCGAAGTTGCCGACGATGGCGGGACGGTAATATGTTTCCGAGAGGCGCGAAGCCGCGAGACCAACCACGCCGTGGTTGAATTCGGGATGGACGGCGAACAGCAGGAGCGAATCCTTCTGCCCGTCGAGCGCCAGCGCCTCGGCTGTGATTTGGATTTCCTTCGTCAGTTTTTGGCGCTCGAGATTTTGCTGGTTCAATTTCAGCGCCAGGTCGCCCGCCTCTTTGACGTCCGTTGTGGTGAGCAGGTGGAACGAAGCCAGCGCGGACTCCAGCCGTCCCGAGGCGTTCAGCCGCGGCCCCAGCGTGAAGCCGATGGTCTGCGCGTTGGCTTTTTTCAAATCCTGGCCTGCCACGTTGGCGAGCGAGAACAGTCCCTGGCGCGTCGTCTCGCGCATCTGCGCCAGTCCCTTGCGGACGAGGGCGCGGTTTTCACCGGTGAGCGGGGCGAGGTCCGCGACGGTGCCGAGGGCGACGAGATCAAGAAACGATTCGAGTTGAACGTTGAACGTTGAACCCTTCGACAAGCTCAGGGCAGGCTGTTCAACGTTTAACGCCTCCGCGATTTTGTAGGCGATGCCCACGCCCGCGAGATATTTTTCGGGATAGAGGTCGCCTTCCTGTTTGGGGTTGAGCACGGCCAGCGCGTCGGGGAGACTGCCGGAGGGTTCGTGGTGGTCCGAGATAATGAGATCCAGCCCCAGGTCCCGCGCGTGACGCGCCTCGTCCGGCGAGCGGACTCCGCAGTCCACGGTGATGACCAGCCGGACGCCGTCCTGCGCGAGCGCGGTCAGCGCCTCGTTGTTGAGTCCGTAGCCTTCCTCGAAGCGATTGGGGATGTACTCGCGGACATTGCCGCCGAGGGCGCGCAGGACTTGGACGAGCAGCGCCGTGGCGGTGACGCCGTCCACATCGTAGTCGCCGTAAATGACGATGGATTCCCGATTTGCCAGCGCAAGGTTGATGCGGTCCACCACGATGCGCATCCCTTTCATTAGAAACGAATCGGTGCTGAAATTCGGTTCGGCGCGCAGGAAGGCATCCGCCTCCGCAGCTGTGGCGATGCCGCGATTGAATAGGATTTGACGAAGCAGGGGCGGATGCGCGGCGAGGGCCGTGTCCGCTTCGGGGGTGAGAGGGGTTTGGAGGAGCCAGCGGTTTTTGTGAGTCATTATTGCCGCGCAGAATAACTTTGCAGTTCTTCAGGCGATAAGTCGTTGGGATTTACAAGCCTGTAGTGTTTTTCAGATGACACTTTGATGCCCTCATTCGTTTGCTCGAATTCAAAAAGCGCAATAAGGTTATCCGCCATGAATTGCGCGGCGATAGCCCGACAAATCAAACGCGGGAATTTTAGTGCACATAATTCAAAATCTTGTTCGATTTGAACAATGCCGATTTTGTCTTTTCCGCCTTTCGCTTGGACGGGTAAAACATAATGCGCGCCGCGCTTGTCGATTCCGATGTACATTTCGTCGGTCTCAACTTGTGAACCGTCGCGTAGAGTTGTTCTCAGATGGCTTTGCAGGGAGTAGCAAGTTAGGCCAGCGAAAATATCAACCAAACGGTTGTAACGAAGTTTTGCCAAAAGCGATTGTTCATCGTTCAAGGAATAGCTGGCAATGACTCCAGGTGTCGCGTCCGGGATTTTGGTTTCGGCTAAAACACGGGAAGGGGCAATCACTGATTGTTGTACAACCGCGAGTTTATATTTTCCTTTACCTGCCGGTCGGATAATCCATTCGTACCCTTTGGGCGCTTGGCTTGTGATGGATTTCGGCAAAAGTGTTCTGTATCGAAACGAGTAAAGAACATCGCCTAAATTCTTTGGGAGGGTGATTCCCAACTCGTCTGCGGCTTGGGTGATTTCCGTGCGTTCAAATTCAATCTCAGTGACGCCTTTCTTGAAATGCTTGGCAAAGATGGCTTCGAGAATTTTGGTGTAGCGATTTGGCTCTTTGTTTTCCATGATTTACCCTTTCCATTTCAACATCAGGACTTCCTCGCGAAGTTGTTCCTTCGTGGCAGTTGACAAGCGGGTGCGGAATAAGTCAATGCCTGTCAGTTCATAACCCAATTTTTGGGCAATGTCTCCCAAAATCTGTCCCGTCCGTATCATCACACGCAAATAGGACGCCTGGTCGCCAACCACGTACGCGAGTTGTGCGCCTGGACGCAGGACTCTGCGAAGGTCAGCCAAATGTTTTGCCATGCCGCCAAAATATAATTTTGTGGCTCGCGGATAAAGCCGTTCAAATCCAGAATCTTTTCCAAGTTCGATGCGGCGTTTTTCGATTTCATCCGCAATGCGCTGGATTTCTGGAAAATCAGAAACCCATTGATCATCATCGTCTGCTTTGTAAATTCCGCGCGTGTTTGAACGGACGAGGCGCTTCTTCAACTCTCTCAATTCTTCTTTGCTATTGATAAACCCAAGCAAAACCGACTCAAGTCGCGTGGTTCGGGTGTAATCTTTTTCGTTCGGGTAGGGCGGTGATGTAATTACCGCATCGACAGAATGAGGGTCAAGCGTGTCCAGACTGCGCGCGTCCGCTAAATGAACTTTTATTTCTGGAAATGATTTTCCTGCCACCTGACGGAGATCGTTTGCCATTTTGTCAATTTCAACCAGCCAATTGGAAATAACTGGCACGTCAGTTTTTGGGGACTTAACTCCCACTTCCGGGCCAAAATGCAAATTACTTATTTTGAATACCAAAGCATTTCCCAGTGCCAAAAGCGCGTGACGATAAAAAGGCTCGTTCTCATATTTTTTGAGACATTCAAACAAGACCAGCGACTTATGCAACGGGAGCGGGCTGATCGAATTTGTCAGGATGAGTTTTTCTGCTTCAGGCGAAAGTGATTTTAGATTTTTATGTTCTTTCTCGAACGGAAAATCATCATCAATGCCTTGTGCCTTCAAAATACTCAGAGCCTCATCCGCGATTTTCCGAGCCTGTGAAGAAAGTAAATCGGCGTTCAAATCCCAACTGGTTTTTACCGAAGAAGCAAAATGCGGAAACGGATTCCCCTCCAATCCGATAGCCCTCATTCCTGCCAATTTGGCTTCAACCAATGTTGTGCCTGTCCCGCAAAACGGGTCAAGAATCACGCTGTTTTTAGTGAGCCCAAATTTCTCAATGTAATCCTGAACCAAGTGTGGCGGAAAAGAGAGCACAAATCGATACCAATCATGAAAAGCGCGGTCCTGTGGGGCCAACTTGTTGGCGCGGCCATTGGAAAGTTCAGGTTTTTGTGTCTCCTGAATTCCCTGTGACTGGATAAATTCCATACTTAATTGACTTGGAGCAAGTGCCATATCCTTCATTTTATCACCTCATTATCTGCTCACCCGTTATTGTCAGGCGGGCGAACAAACGTGAAATCGCCTATCAAAACGGAGGCATCCTGTATAATCCCTCCGCAATGGACTTCACCCCATCCCTCTCCCAACTCCCCGCTCCCTCTGCAAAACGAATTGCGTTGCGAATCAGCGCGCCCGCAGAACGCGCCTTGCGGCAGGGACATCCCTGGGTTTTCGATCAATCCATCACCGAGCAAAGTCACACCGGCGCGCCCGGCGACCTGGCCGTCATTTTCGATGACAAGCGCCGCTTTCTGGCGATCGGTCTGTACGACCCCACGTCTTCGATCCGCGTGCGTATTCTGCAATCCCGCGAACCCGCCACCGTCCACGCGGACTGGTTTCGCGGCAAACTTGTCAGCGCCGCCAGCCTGCGCGCCTTCCTCGAAGGACAGAACACCACCGGCTACCGTCTCGTCCACGGCGAGAACGACGGCCTGCCCGGCCTGGTGCTCGACCGTTACGCCGACGCTCTCGTTCTCAAACTTTACACCCCCGCCTGGATTCCCCATCTCAAAAATTTTTGCGATGCGTTGGCGCAGGTCAGCCCGGCCACTCATTTGATTTTGCGACTCAGCCGCGCGCTCCAAAAGCAGACTGACCTCCTGCACGGTCTCACCGATGGGATGACGCTCTCGCTTCTACCGCCCCCAAGCCTGGTTCTGTTTCGAGAAAATGGACTCACCTTTGAGTCTGATCCTGTTCACGGACAGAAGACGGGGTTCTTCCTCGATCAGCGCGACAACCGCGCCCGGGTTGAAAAATTATCCAAAAATAAATCGGTGCTAAATGTCTTTGCCTACACGGGCGGATTTTCCGTCTACGCGGCGCGCGGCGGCGCAAGTCAAATCGTCAGCGTGGACATCAGCGCGCCCGCCCTCGAAGCCGCAGTCCGCAACATGGGGCACAACAAATTGACAGTTCTCCACGAGACCATTGCCGAAGATGCCTTTGAAGTGCTGCGCGCATGGAGTCGCAAAAACGTCTCTTTGACTTGGTGATCCTTGACCCGCCCACGTTCGCCCAAAATGAAAAGCAAGTCGCGGCGGCCCTATCTGCCTATCGCCGACTGACTCGCTTGGGATTGGGTGTCTTGCGACCGGGAGGCACACTGGTGCAGGCTTCCTGCTCTAGCCGCGTGGATGCCGATTCGTTTTTTGAATCCATTCACCAGTCCGCGCGAGAAGCGGGGCGTCGGTTAGCAGAGATCGAGCGCACCGGTCACGCGCTGGATCATCCCATCGGCTTTGCAGAAGGGGCGTATCTCAAATGTCTGTTCGCCACAATTTCTTGATTTCGCCTCTCGAATAACGAATATCGAATTTCCTCTATCGCTTATAATCCCTCCCATGTTTGATTTCACCATCACCGCCCGGGACAACCGCGCCCGCGCGGGGCAGTTCGTAAAAATTAGGAATAAACAGAAACTGCAGGTGTTGAGTCTGCGGTTTTTGTTTGACTTTGCAGCCCCCTCCCCTCTCCCCATGGGAGAGGGGAGGGGGCGAGGTTCAACTCGCGCATACCAGCCGGGCAGAGAGCATTATTCCTGATCGAATAACGGCTATTTGGTGCTATAATGGTCACAACATAAATAGCATAAAGTTTATGTAAATTGTAGCACTTGTCGCGGGGGATTAGATTATACATGAGACCGATTGTGAGTACGGCCAACAATTTGAAATTCTCACAACCACAGGGGCGGCTTTCGCCTAAAGCCCCGCAGCCACGCTGACGCAGGGCCTTCATTGTGCTGGCGCTCGTGCACGCCATCAGAAGTCCTGGCCAAAAATGACTGGGCATGTATTCTTATCCCTACTCAGACGCCTCCCTTTAACAGCCGCCGGGTGCGCCCGTGACAGCGCAGGAAAACCATGAAAATTAAACTTCAAACCCCGGTGATTTTCTTTTTGATCCTGAGCTTGTTCATTTTTGCATGCAGCCCGCTGAACCAGGCGCTGGCGACACCGGCCAATCCGGACGCGAGTCCGGTCGCGGCCGGGACAGAGTCCTCGAATGCCCAGCCTCAACTCAGTGACATCATCTCTTCAGACAATGCAAAGAACCTTGTGGAAATCTCAAGTTGGGGCAAAGGCAGCGGCCACCACCCAACGTATTCACCGGATGGCGGGCTGATTGCGGTCTCGTCTTCGAGCGGCATCTACTTATACGATTCACAAACCTTGCAGGAAAACATGCGCATTGAAGCGTCGTCGTATGACGTTCTTGAAATGGCCTTCTCGCCGGACGGCAAGATCCTCTCAGCGATCGCGGGCACCTATGGGGACATAACAGTGATACAGTGGGACTTGGCCAGCGGCAGCGAACTCCACAGCTGGAGTGCGGATCTAACTTACAATAATGATGTAAATATCGTCAGCCTCTCGGCGGATGGCAGGACGGTTGCAGTGCTTACGGGCACTTATGAAGACGGGACAGTAAAACTCTTGGATGTGGCCAGCGGGCAGGAACTGCACAGCTTGAGCGTGTTTTATGCAGAGATTTTGACTCTTTCACCGGATGGCAAGACGCTGGCTGTTGCCAACTACGAAGGGGTGGCGTTATGGGATGTAACCAGTGGCGACCAACTCCGCACCATCGTTACAAGTTCGGATCTTAGTAACCCGGCTGTCATCAGCCTGACCTTCTCGCCAGATGGCAAGACGCTGGCCACTGGTTCTGAGCCTGCTTCTGCGGGTAACACAAAGCGTGGGACGGTCCAACTATGGGATGTGGCCAGCGGCAACCGCCTGGATGGTTTCAGCGAAGACATAGCGGATGTCGTTACCCTTCTGATCTTTTCGCAGGATGGCGAGAGGCTGGCCGGCGGCTCTGCCGACGCGATCAAACTGTGGGATGTAGCCAATGGAAATGAACTTCTCTCCATCAATGCAAGTAATTTGGAGAGACTGGCCTTCTCGCCGGACGGCAAGACCTTGGTATCCGCCTCCAGCATTGGCGATGATTCGGTGAAATTGTGGGACGCGGCAACAGGAGATCTGCTGTTCACATTGAAAGGGGACGATGTTGGAGGAAATGTTATCTGGTCAGCGGATAGCGGGACACTAGCCTACGAATCAGCGACTGGCTTTAGCGTGGGATTGCGCGATTTGGCCAGCGGCGCAATTCGCAGCTTGAGCGGGCATCCATATTATGTGGAAAGCATTGCCTTCTCGCCGGATGGCAAGATGCTGGCCTCCGCGTCTATGTGGAATGCAATGGTTGCCCCAGATAATTTATTGAAGCTGTGGGACGTGGCCAGCGGGCAGGAACTGCATATCTTGAACGGGCATCGCAGCACAGTAGGGAACGTGGCCTTCTCACCGGATGGCATGATGCTTGCCTCCGCTTCTTGGGATGAGACAATTAAGCTGTGGGATGTAGCCAGCGGCAGCGAACTACGCACCTTGAGCGGAAATACGGGTCTCGGATATAGCGTGGCCTTCTCGCCAGATGGCAAGCTGCTGGCCTCCGCGTTTAATGATGAAGCAGGGGATGTGGTGAAACTGTGGGATGTGACCAGCGGCAGCGAACTGCGCACCTTGAGCGTGAATACAGATCAGGGGTTGAGGCTGTCCTTCTCGCCGGACGGTAAAGTGTTGGTCTCATCGAATTATTGGGGATATGGAGGATTGTGGCAATTGTGGGACGTTGCCACTGGGCAGGAACTCCCAGCCTTTAGCGAGAATATAGATACGCAGCGCAGTTTCGCCTTCTCGCCGGATGGCGGGACTCTGGCCATTGGTTTTGAGGACGGGACCGTGAAACTGTTGGATGTGGCCAGCGGGCAGGAACTTTACACCTTGAGTGGACATACCAAAGCAGTGCGTACCCTGGCCTTCTCTTCGGATGGCAATCTGTTGATTTCCGGAGGCGGCGACCATATCAAACTGTGGGACGCGGCCAGCGGGGATGAGCTCGCCAGCTTGAGTGTGGTGGATGTATACCGCCTCTCCTTATCACCCAATGGCAAGTTGATGCTGGTACGTTCGTTTCGCGGCCTGAGCTTGTGGGGAGTTTCGCCATAAACGGTTCAGATGATCACCTCATCAATTTCAATGAAATAAATAGCAATGTCGCGATGACTGGGGTGATTCCCTCTTCACTATGAAAGATTGGAGGTACGTGCCATGATTAGAAAATTCCACAACTTAGAAAGGCCCGCCGTGCATAAAAAGAACCGCGGGCCTCGTTGGCGCATTCTGTTCATTGCGCTGGTATTAGCGCTCGTTGAGGGCAGCGCAGGGCTAACATCACTTGTTCAAGCGGCCCCGCCTCGCGAGATCGTTTATTTTTCCATGAAGGTTCAGAATCCTAAAACAACATTACGTTGTAGGGAAACGGTGACATACCTTGTAAAGGTCGAGCTCGCGCCAACAAATGGAGCGCCAACCCCGGCTCCCGGATCATTTGGGTTCCCTAAAGGACAGTCGGTTGTGAATGTAAAGGTCGAGGCATTCTCGGTGGATAAGAATGTTGGCGACTTTGTCGCTACCGAAAAAGGATTCGCAACGGCGAAAACTGCGATGGTCTTCGATGATGATTTGGCGGGATTGGGGGCAAAATTTAAGTTTAAGGCGAAGAAAGCCGGCACAACAACCCTTTATTTTGAAGGCTTGGTCGGAAAAGAATATGTCTCAGATAAAGTGGATGTGAAGGTCCTGCCCTGTAACCTCAAGGTGAAGACAACCTCGCTCTGGAATAATGGGCCAATCAGCCTCGTGGCGCTGCTGGACGGGGAGATGAAGGCGGATGATCAAGGCCAGTTCACAGGTACGACTACGGTTAATTGGGATGCCATCTTTACCATTCCTGACGGAAATACAGCTTGTGGTGGCAGCAGAGATGTATCGGCCACCGACAGCCAGGCCGATCTGACCGGCAGTGTGAGCGACAGCGGCCAAGTAACGGTGAATATAACCTATCAGCCAACAACGTTTTCCATAAGTGGATCATGTTCACCTGGAGGCGGGAGTGGAGAAGAGACAATGATTCCGACTCCGCTGGCAATCACTGTAGCCTCCTCTGGAGGGGTCTCGACTCAGGCCCAAACGCTCACAGGGATATCCGGCTTGGCTACTATCGTCGTAGTCCCTGTAGATGATGAGGCGGTTTCTTTCATTCCAAGCAATCAAGAGCCAAGCTGGGATTACTTTTCAAGTTTATTCGGCGTGTTGCTGGCTTTGCGTTAAGACAAAGGAGAAGATTCAATGAAACATTTATTATCCAGAATTTTATACGCTGCGCTGATCAGCACGCTGGTTATAGGAGGTGTGAGTCCAACATCCGCGGCGCAGGCAGCCCCGCCTCGCGAACCCGTTTATTTTTCCATGAAGGTTCAAAATCCGAAAACCACGCTGCGTTGTGGGCAAACAGTGACATACATTGCGAGGGTCGAGCTTGCGCAATCAAAGGGTGCGCCAACCCCGGTTCCCGGGTCATTTGGGTTCCCGAAAGGACTAGGCATGGTGAATGTGAAGGTCGAGGCCTTCTCGGTGGATAAGAACGTCGGCGACTTCGTCGCTACCGAAAAAGGATTCGCAACCGCGTATACCGCGATGGTCTTCGATGATGATTTGACGGGATTGGGGGCTAGATTTAAGTTTAAGGCAATAAAGCCCGGCAAAACCACTCTTCATTTTGAAGGATTGGTCGGAGAAGAATATGTCTCAGACAAAGTGGATGTGAAGGTGCTTCCCTGCAAGTATAAGGTTAAGACGGTCATACACGGTCAAACCGATCCCCCTTTCACGGGGATCACTGACGATTCGGTGATGACATCGGATGAGGCAGGCACCTTCACTGGATCGGCTACTATGACATGGGTGTATGCTGACAAAATTTTTTTGGTTTCGGATTCTTATTGTATCACTTCGTCGTCGGCTCCGGCCAGCCATGTTGACCTGACCGGCCAGCTGGATGATGACGGCGGGCAGTTCGTCGCGACTGTGGACATCAATCAGACGACGGTTTCAGCAACTAATTGGTGTGCCTGGCTAGGAGTCACTAATACCTTCACCTTCCCCATCGTCTTCGTCTTCAGATTCAGCGTACCCTCCTCCGGGGGGGTCTCCACTCAAACCTCAGGACCCGCCTTGGGTAATATCGTCGTGATCCCAGAGGAGGACGAGGCGGTGGCCTTCAATACAAAGGGCTGGACTGTTCTCTCTTCACCTGCATGGTGGACGATGCTGTGGGATGAATTTCCAAGTTTGTTTGGCGCTCTGCTGGCTTTGCGCTAACAGGATGTTCAAGAAAAGGAAAGACCCATGAAAAATTTATTATTGTCCAAAGGATCGATGATCATCCCGTTCATCCTCATCCCCTTATTGGTTTTATCGGCCTGCCAGACGGCAAAGGAGGTTCCTGCGCCAGACTCGCAGACACCCGGGGCAGTGACGAACGTAGAGGCGGATGTAGTCTTCGGCTCCGGTCCCTTTAGTTTGCTGGACATGAGAGCAGGTCTCTCGGACCTAATAAGTCTTTGTTCAAAAATAAGTTGAACAGTCTTACTTGATTGAGACATGCGGCC
>CAYJLS010000099.1:0-16058 GCA_964371065.1 uncultured Anaerolineaceae bacterium
GCGCAAGAGAAACTCCTGCGCTACTAATTGCCTCGGCTGGTCTGTAAGCCGCATTCTGTCCGACAGGGGAGGCAGGTTTACGCCCGAGGGTTTCATCCCTGCGCCCTGTCTGGGCGATCATCTCTCTAGGCGTCGCGTTGCCGCGCCGCTCCAGCGACCTACCCGGGACTGGCTCCCTCCCTTTAGGAGGGGCACATAAGGAGACGAGCCGCCTCCTCCCGTCCGCAGACGGTATCGTCCCTGCTTGGCCTTGCTCCCGGCGGGGGTTACCTGGCCGCCCGCATTACGGCGGACGCCGGTGGTCTCTTACACCACCTTTTCACCATCGCCCTCACCTCCGTCTCCTCTCCCGTAATCGGGAGAGGGGTGCAGGGGTGAGGGCAGTCTATTTCTGTGGCCCTTTTCCGGCAGGTTGACTCCAAATGGAGTCTCCCCGCCCCGGGTGCTATCCGACGCCGCGCTCTGTGGAGTGCGGACTTTCCTCGATCCCGTAAACACAGGACCGCGATCGCCCGACCAGCCTGAGGCGTTTTCATCATACCCGCGTAGGAAGCGGAAGTCAACTGAAAAAATATTCAAACGAATGGAATTTTCAACACTGCTTGATTCCGTCACACCTGCGCTCCCTGGCACTGCCCGCCAGGGCAAGTGTTGCGAGGAGGGTGGTCTTCCCGAAGCCAGCCTACCCCGGTAGTTATTGGGGGGGGGGGTAGGTTTTGTGGTCAACGGATATTAAACGGACACCTGCACCGACCACAGGTGCGGTGTAAGCGGATGGAAGACACCAAGATGAGGAGTCGCCCTATCCGTTTATCCGTTTTGCCGAAGGCATCCGTTGACCATCATCCGCTGACATGGTTCGCCGCGCGGCGAGAGACTGAACAGTCACAAAAATCCGCGCCCTTCGCTCACACCGTACTTTAATGTCCGCGGCACTTGCGTTGAGGATTTGTACGGTAGAGAGGATATTTTCAAGTAAAATAGAGACACAGCAACTTTTGAGGAGTCCTTGTGAGCAAATGGCCCGGGAAGTACATCATCGGTTTGACCGGTAATATCGCCACCGGTAAAAGCGTCGTCCGGCGCATGTTGGAACATCTCGGCGCGTATACCATAGACGCCGACTCCCTGTCGCACCGCGCCATTGCCAAAGGCGCGCCCGGCTACCAACCGGCGGTGGCGCTGTTTGGCAAATGGATTTTGGGCAGGGACGGCGAGATTGACCGCGCCAAACTGGCGGGATTGGTTTTCCGCGACCCGCAGGCGCTCGAACAGTTGGAGGACATCATCCATCCGCTCGTCGGGCAGGCGGCGGACATTTTCATCCGCCGCGCCACCCAAAGAGTGGTGGTGATCGAAGCCATCAAACTGCTGGAAACCGATCTCAAAACGCACTGCAATGCCGTCTGGGTAACGTACGCACCGGAGAATGTGCAGGCCGAACGCTTGATCCGCAAGCGCGGCATGACGCGCGACCAGGCGCTGGAACGCGTCCACGCGCAATCGCCGCAAAGCGAAAAGGTGGCCGCAGCCAGCGTGGTCATCCGCAACACAGGCTCGTACGATGACTTGTGGAAGCAGGTGACGGAGGCCTGGAAGCAGGTCTCGCCGGTGACAGATACCGCGCCCATCATCCGCAAAGAGCCAACCAGCGAACTGATGGTACAACGCGGGCGGCCGCGCGACTCGCAGGCCATCGCAGAATTGATCACGCGACTCAGCCAAGGCCGGCGCAGAATGACCCCCGAAAACGTGATGGAAGCCTTCGGCGACAAGGCCTACCTCATGCTCCACGCCAGCGGAAAATTGGTGGGACTGGCCGGCTGGCAGGTGGAAAACCTGGTAGCGCGCACCACTGACCTTTACCTGGATTCCGCTGTGGATGCCGCCGCGGCAGTCCAAATGCTCGTCAACGAAGTGGAGCGCGCCTCGCACGACCTGCAATCGGAAGCCTCGCTCATCTTCCCGCCGCCCGAACTGGCAGGGAACGACGCGCTCTGGAAAAAACTGGGCTACGAAAAACGCACGCCGCAAACGCTGGGCGTGCAAGCCTGGCAGGATGCGGCCACCGAGTCCATGCCCGAGGGCGCGGCTCTGTACTTCAAACAATTGCGGCAGGACCGCGTCCTGCGACCGATATAAAACAGGAATTACAAATTACAGACAGGAATGGGGGATTATTCACCGTTCCCTTGATTTGTAATTCCTGATTTCAGTAAATTACAGGTTTCTCCGTCATTGCGAGGCGACGCTCTTCCGCCGAAGCAATCTCCTCGTCGAACAGGGGATTGCTTCGCATCCTTCGACTTTGCTACGCTCCGCTCAGGACGCTCGCAACACTTGCACCGCACTGCGTTTGGTGCAGTGCAGGTGTGACGGATGTCAGAAGTGTTTCGAATCAAATTTGTGATTTACTGAATTTGTAATTCCTAATCTCAAAGTGGCCGACTTTATCAGCAATCTCCTCTTCGTCTTCCAACGTCTCAACTGGCTGAGTGTACTCGACATTTTGCTGGTGGCGGCTATTTTCTTTGGCCTGCTCTACAGCCTGCGCGACACCCAGGCCATGTCGCTCCTGCGCGGCATGATCTTCCTGTTCGTCCTGCTGGCCCTGCTCACCAGCCTGGTGGCCCTGCCCGCCTTTTCCTGGCTGATTCGCAACGCCCTGCCCGCCCTGCTGCTGTCCATCCCGGTCATCTTTGCGCCGGAAATCCGCCGCGCGCTGGAAAGAATTGGCCGCGCCGGCACGTTCACAACCACGGCCAGCAAAGCCAATAACGCCAAGACCGAACAAGCCATCCAGGCCATCGTCAGCGCGGCGGCGCGCCTATCTGCCAGGCAGCACGGCGCGCTGATCATCCTCCAGCGTCTCGAAAGCCTCGAGACCTACGTGGAAACCGGGGTGCGGATGGACGCCCGCGTCACACCCGAATTACTCCTGCAGATTTTCTACCCGAACACGCCCCTGCACGACGGGGCGGCGATCATCGCGGACGGGAGGCTGGTCGCGGCCGCCTGCGTGCTGCCCCTCTCCTCGAGCGGAATCCTGAACCGCTCCCCCGAGCGCCAGATGGGATTGCGCCACCGCGCCGCTCTGGGTCTCTCTGAAGCCACCGACGCGGTGGCGGTGGTCGTCTCCGAGGAGACGGGTTCCATCTCCATCGCGCACAGCGGGCGCATGATCCGCCGCATTGACCCGGAACGATTGGAAAATATCCTGATGGCTTTTTATCGTCCATTGAACAAACCAAAACGCGGATTGCTGGAACGCATATTCCCCAGGCTGTTCAGCCGCAAGGACGAGGCACAACGATGATCGGCTGGTTTCGCAAAAATTTCAGCAGCCTGTTGTGGGCATTGCTCCTGTCTGTGGCGGTCTGGATCGCGGCGGTCACCGCGGCCGACCCGGATGATCAGCGCGTCTACCCCAAGCCGGTGCCGATCGAGATCGTCGGGCAGGGTTCGGGGCTGGTTATCGTCGGCGAGATGCCCAAAGCGGTGGAAGTGACCCTGCGCGCGCCGCGCTCGGTCTGGGACCGGCTGGAAGGGCAGGAACAACCCATCCGCGCGGTGGTGGACCTTTCGGGGATGGGTGCGGGCGAACACCCGCTGCGCGTGCAGGTGCAGGTATCCGAAAACCCGGCGCGTGTCGTCTCGGTTTTGCCGACCAGCTTCACGGTCACGCTTGAACCGCTCACCAGCCGCGTCTTCCCCGTCGGGTTGACGTTGAACGGCCAGCCTGCCACCGGATATCGGGCCGGGAATCCCACGCTCGAGCCGCTGGAAGTGCTGGTGTCGGGAGCCGAGTCGCTCGTCGAGCAGGTGGCGCGGGCGCGCGTGATCGTCAACCTGGCAGGCACGCGCGAAAGCCTCAACCAGGAAATGGATGTGCAACTTTACAATGCCAACAACCAGGTACTCAAGGGCTTGAGCCTTAACCCATCCACAGTGCTGGTGGACATCCCCGTTTCCCAGCAGGGCGGCTACCGGGATGTGGCCGTAAAAGTGATCGTGCAGGGACAGGTAGCCAACGGTTATCTGCTCACAGACCTGTCGGTATTTCCTCCCATTGTTACGGTATACTCCACCGACCCCGGGCTGGTCAATGCGCTACCCGGAATCGTGGAGACCCAGACGCTCGAACTGCGCGGCGCCAGCGAAGACATCTCCACCCGCCTGGCGCTCAACCTGCCAACGGGAATCTCAGTGGTGGGCGAACAAAGCGTGCAGGTGGATGTGGGCATCTCGCCCATCCAAAGCAACCTGACATTAGTGAATATCAAAATCGAAGTGGTGGGGCTGGGGGACGGGCTGTCCGCGCAAATTTCCCCCGCCGAAGTGGATATCATCCTTTCGGGTCCCGCGCCCCTGCTCGAATCGCTTTTGCAACAAGACATCCACGTGATCGTGGATGTGACAGAATTGGCGCCGGGCATCTACCAACTCAAGCCCAGAGTGGAAATCCTGGTGGCGGATATTGTCGTGGAAACCATCCTGCCCAACACGGTGGAAGTGACCATCACGCCCGCGGTCACGCCGACGCCGGGGCAGTGAGCAGTGATCAGTGATCAGTCATCAGTGATCAGTGATCAGTCATCAGTCACAAATCTGCAATCGCAAATCTGAAATCAAAAATCGTAAATCGAAAATCGTAAATCGTAAATCGAAAATCTTATGAAACCTGTTGTAGCGCTTGTAGGCCGGCCAAATGTCGGGAAAAGCACATTATTTAATCGCCTGATCGGCGAGCGTCTCGCCATCGTGGACGATACGCCCGGCACGACGCGCGACCGCCTCGTCTCGGAAGCCGAGTGGAACGGACGCGCCTTCCACGTGGTGGATACCGGCGGCATTGACCCCGCGCACGGCGGCAAGGCTCCGCTCTCCATCGGCTCAGCGGACTTCATCAAGGAGATCCGCGAGCAGGCGTTGATGGCCGCGCGCGACGCGGACGCCATCCTGTTTATCGTGGACGGCGAGACAGGCGTCACCGAACCCGACCGCGAGGTGGCGGAGATCCTGCGCCGCACCCAGAAAAAAGTCGGCGAGCAATTTCTGCCGCCGATCTTCGTCGTGGTCAACAAATGCGACAGCCGGGAACGGCGCGACATGGCAACCCAATTCTACGAACTGGGACTGGGCGACCCCTACCCCATTTCCGCAGTCCACGGGACGGACACGGGCGACCTGCTCGACGCCCTGGTGGAATCCTTCCCTTCGCAACCCGCGGACGAGGAGGATGATTCCGTTAAAATCGCGATCGTCGGCAAACCGAACGCGGGCAAATCGTCCCTGCTGAATAAATTGGCAGGCGAGGAGCGCGCCATCGTCAGCCCGATCGCGGGGACGACGCGCGACGCGATTGATACGAAACTGAACGTCAACGGGGTGGAGGTCACGCTCATTGACACGGCGGGCATCCGTCGGCGGGGAAAGATCGAGCACGGCGTCGAACAATATTCCGTGCTGAGGGCGTTCAAAGCCATTGAGCGCGCGGACGTCGTCCTGCTGGTGATAGATGCAGTGGAAGGCATCAGCGTGCAGGACGCGCACATTGCGGGCTTTGTGCTGGAGGCCTGGAAAAGTGTGGTAGTGCTGGTGAACAAGTGGGACGCGGTGGAGAAGGATAATTACACGATGAACGCCTTCACCGACAAGATCCGCCAGGAATTGAATTTCATGGCGTATGTTCCCCTGTTGTTCATCTCCGCCAAAAACGGACAGCGCGTGGAGCAGGTATTGCCGCTCGCGCTCCAGGTGCAGGAGGAACGGCTGGCGCGGCTGACGACTTCGCAGGTCAACCAGGTTTTGCAGAAAGCGCAGGACGAGCATCCCGCGCCGTCACACGCGGGGCGTTCCCTGAAAATGTATTACGGCACGCAGGTGCGCTCTGACCCGCCGACGTTCATGATCTACTGCAACGACCCGAAACTGGCGCACTTCTCGTACCGGCGCTTCGTGGAAAATCGCATCCGCGCGGAATATAGTTTTCTGGGCACGCCGATTCGATTGGTGTTGAAGGGGCGCAAGGATTAGTAATCAGTAATCAGTAATCAGTAATCAGTAATCAGTAATCAGTGATCAGTGATCAGTGAGCAGTGAGCAGTGATCGGTTTTCAGCAATGCGTTCAATCCTTCTTGTATCCCGCTTCTGGCAATACCTCCTCGCCTTTGTGTTGATCGCATCCGTCACGGCGATCTTCTAGTCCTCCCGAAGGACATCGGGACGATGTGAGCGGAGCCGCGCTCTTTGCAGCGCAGTCGAAGGACAGGTTCGAGCGAAAGTCCTGACCTTACAAGAAATTGGCTGGCAGAACAATCTGCCAGCCAATTATTTTAAATCGCCAATCCCTTGAATTGACTCATATACAGGTGATGGAAGAATCCCTTTGCGTCCAGCAACTGTTGGTGTGTGCCCTGCTCGACGATCTCACCGTTATTGATGACGATGACCTTGTCCGCATCGCGGATGGTGGACAGGCGGTGAGCGATGACGAAACTGGTGCGGCCTTCCATCAGACGCAGCAACGCCTTTTGGATGCGCGCTTCCGTACGCGTGTCCACGCTGGAGGTGGCTTCGTCGAGGATGAGGATGCTCGGGTCGGACAGCACCGCGCGCGCAATGGACATGAGCTGGCGTTGTCCCTGGCTGAGGTTGCTGGCGCGCTCCGAGAGTTTGGTCTGATAGCCCTGCGGCAACTGGCGGATGAAGTGGTCCGCGTCCGCCAGTTTGGCGGCTTCGATGCACTCCTCGTCGGTCGCGTCGAGCCGTCCATAGCGGATGTTTTCCATGACGGTATCGGCAAACAGGAAAGTATCCTGCAAAACGATGCCGAGTTTCTTGCGCAGGTCGAACTTCGAGACGTTGCGAATATCCAGGCCGTCAATGCTGATGCTGCCCGCGTTGATCTCATAGAAGCGCGTCAACAAATTGATGAGGGTGGTCTTGCCCGCGCCTGTCGGCCCAACCAACGCGATGGTCTGTCCAGCCCTGGCTTCGAGCGTCATGTTCTTGATGATCGGCTGATCGGGCTGGTAGCCGAAACAAACGTCAGTAAAGTGGACTTCTCCTTTAACGGGAACAGGCAAAGGCGAGTCCGCAGCGTTGTCCACCTCCGCAGTGGTATCGATGATCTCGAAGACTCGTTCCGCACCCGCCAGCGCCGCCTGGATCGAGTTGTACATGTTCGCCAGTTGACGCAGCGGCTGGATAAAGTTCTGGGCATAGGCGATGAAGGTCGCGATCATGCCGACGGTGACGAGACCTTGCAAGGCCAGGTATCCGCCGAGGCCTACCAGCACGATGACGAAGAAATTGCCCAGCACGTTGGTGAGCGGCATGAGCATGAGGGCATAGGTGTTGGCGTACACGCCCGCCGCATAGACTTTCTGGTTGCTGGCGCGGAAACGCTCGATGGCAACATCGCTGCGGCGAAAGGCCTTGACCACGCGCTGGCCGCTGATGGATTCTTCCATCACGCTGTTGATCTCACCCAGTTCCTTTTGCAGGTCGCGGAAACCTTTGCGGGTGTAACGCGCGATGAACTGCGTGAACCAGAACATGATGGGCACAACCAGCAGCGCCGCCAGCGCCAGCCATGCGTTGAGCACGAACATGGCGATGATGATTCCCACCAGCGAAAGCACACTGGCCACCAGCGAAACCACGTTTTGCGAGACGGCCTGGTTGATGGCTTCGATGTCATTGGTCAGGCGGCTCATCAGTTCGCCCGCGGTGTGGCTGTCGAAGAAGGCGATGGACAGTTTCTGCAAGTGCTCGAAGAGGTCGCGCCGCAGTCGGCGCAAGGCATCCTGCGAGATGCGCGCCATCAGCCAACTCGAGGCGGCCTGGAAGCCGTTATCGAGCAGATACGCAGTCAAGAGCAGGAGCGCCAGTTGCGACAGGCCATTGATCTGACGGGTCGAGATATATTTATCGATGGCCCGACCGATCAGATAGGGTTCCAGCAGGCCGAGCAAAATATAGATCAGCACAAAAAACAGCACCAGTGCGAGCACCGATTTATACGGGCTGAGATACATCGTCAGGCGCGTCAAGGCGTGGCGCGGGTCTTTCGCTTTTTCGATCCTGCCAGGCTGCATGGGTCCGCGTCCCATCGCGGCGCGGATGTTGGTTACATTGGAGCGATTGGTGGGAGACATGTTGCTCATTCGGCCTCCAGTTGCACGCCGTCGCCCAACTGCGAAGCGTAAATTTCCTGGTACACGGGGCTGGACTGCATCAACTCGCTATGCGTGCCTTGCGCCACGACCTGTCCCTCATCGATCACGACAATCTTATCCGCGTGCAGGACAGTGCTGATGCGCTGCGCCACCACGAAGCTCGTGCTGTCTTTTAACCATGATTTCATCGCGTCTTGAATCTTTGTTTCCGTTTCCACATCCACCGAACTTGTGGCGTCATCCAAAATCAAAACCGCAGGCCGCAGCAACAAAGCTCGCGCGATGGCGATGCGCTGCTTCTGTCCGCCCGAAAGATTCACACCGCGTTCTTCGATGCGCGTGTCATATCCGTTCGGCAGGTTCATAATGAAGTCGTGCGCCTGCGCCGCTTTCGCCGCAGCCAGCACTTCCTCCTCACCCGCCTCGGGCCGCTCATAGCGGATGTTATCGCGCACCGTGCCCGAGAACAACACCGTCTCCTGCGGCACCACGCCCACCTGCATCAACAGGTCGCTCTGCTTCACCTGGCGGATGTCCATGCCGTTCCACGTGACCCTTCCAGAAGCGACATCGTAAAAGCGCGGCACGAGATTGACGATGGAGGATTTGCCCGCGCCCGTCGCGCCCAGGATGGCGACCGTCTGGCCTGGCTCTGCGACTAAATCCACGCCGCTCAAAACAAGCCCGTCATTGGTCCCGTTAAAGTGGAAGTCCACGTCCTCGAAGGCGATCCGTTGCCCCCGTCCCTCAGGCAGGGCCAGCGGATGGGCCACATCCTGCACTTCGGGGACGGTATCCAGCACCTCGTTGATGCGTTCCGAAGAGGCGGTGGCCGCCGCCACCACGTTCGCCAGCATGACCATGATCCCCAGCGGCCCCATGGTGGTGTGCAAATAGTTGATGAAGGCCACGATCTGCCCAACTGAAACGCCGCCGCCCGCGGATTGAATCCCGCCGACCCAGATGACGATCACGATGCCGATGTTGACGAAGATGCTCATGGCAGGCGAAAGCGTGGCCATGAAGCGCATCACGCGGATGTTGCGGTTGGTATAGTCTTCATTCGCAGACGCAAATCTTTCACCCTCGTGGTCCGCGCGCACGAAAGCCTTGACCAGCCGCACGCCTGCGATGTTCTCCTGCAAGACCGTGTTGAGTCGATCCAGCTTCTTTTGGATGGTGAGGAACAACGGTCCCATCTTCGAGACGAAGATCACGATGACCACCGAGGTCGCCAGCAGGACCGGCAACACCATCAGCGCCAGGCGGCTGTCCGTGACGAACATCAGGATCAGGCTGCCGATCATCAACAGCGGCGCGCGGGTGCCGATCCGCAGCGAGACCTGCACCATGCGCTGGAAGGCGGTCGTGTCGCTGGACAGGCGCACCATCAACTGGCCTGTGTTGAGATGGTCCAGGTTGCCGAACGAGAACGACTGGATTTTGAGGAACAGCGCTTCGCGCAAATCACGCGCCACGCTCTCGCCCACCTGAATGGAGAACAGGTTGTTGGCAAGCGCAAACAGGGTTTGCAGGATCGAGATGACCAGCATGATGATCGTCGTGCTGACCACCACCTGCATATTATTGCCGTTGATCCCCTGGTCGATGATGTGCTGGATCAGGCGCGGGATGGATAAGTCCATCAACACCACCGCGACCAAAAATATCAGCGAGACCAGGCTCCGCCGCCAATAAGGTTTTACAAAGTGTAAGAGTTTTTGAATGTGGTTCATAATTTTTTGATGTGGGTTAATACAATTTCTGTATCTCGGGGGTTTTGAATAAAACCAGCCGTGAAAGGATCAGAGAGCAAACCGCGAACAAGGTCATGGCAATTCCCAATCCTATTTGCTGTCCAAGGAATCCGATCAATAGGTTTCCGAACGGCGCAAAGCCAAAGAAGGTGATGGTGTACAGCCCCATGACCCGTCCGCGAAAGTCATCCTCCACGCGGGTTTGCAGCAACGTGTTGATGGTTGTGAACTGCACCATAAAACCGACGCCCAATCCGTATGCCAGCAAAAGCGAAAGTGGATACGAGGATATGAAGGAAAAGGCAATGAGTATCAGCGGGAAAGCGATATTTGTTAAAACCAGCAATTGTCCGCGCCTGCCGTGACTCACGCGGTGCACCAGCAGGAATGCCCCGGTGACCGCGCCCAATCCGGTGGCGGCATTCAGCCACCCATAGGCGCTCGCTCCCTGATGCAGAGTCTTTTGCACAAATGCGGGCAATATCGTGGAATAAGAAATGCCAAAAATACTGAAGACCAGCGATAGCAAAATCAATGCGGAAATCTCACGATTGCCTGCCGCATATTTCATACCACTTACCAGTTGCTGCCAGGGTGAGGTCGTGTGCTGGATTCTTCGGAGCGGCGGGAATTTCATCAGCAGCAACCCGGTGAGCACAGCCAGAAAAGAAATCCCGTTGAGCGTGAAGCACCAGGCTGCGCCGACCACCGCCAGCACGAGCCCGGCGACTGCCGGTCCGATTACACGCGCGCTGTTGAACATCATCGAGGTCAGCGCAATGGCATTGGGTAAGTCCTGCTTGCCAACCATTTCAGGGACAAACGCCTGGCGCGCCGGGGCATCAAAGGCGTTGACCACGCCCAGCAGGGCGGCGAGCACAATCACATGCCATTCCTGTATCGCGCCTGTGAATGTCAACGCAGCCAGGATAAATGCCAGGAGCATGGCGCCTGATTGGGTCATGATGAGCAAATTACGGCGGGACATGCGGTCCACCACCACGCCGCCCCAGGGAGAGATCAACAAAACGGGGATTGCCGATGCGAAGGCCACCAATCCCAATGTCAATTCTGAATGACCGATCTGATATACCACCCAGCCCTGCGCGATGATCTGCATCCATGTGCCAATGTTGGAAATTAACTGCCCGCCAAAATATAACTGAAAATTACGATGGCGCATGGCAGCAAAAGTATTGCCTCCCTTGCGCGGCAAAGCGCCTGACAGGACCGGTTCGACAGATTGCTCCACTATGGGGTCTTCCATATCCTCAATTCTCCTAAAGATGTCTTCAGTCCAGCATTTTCTTCAAGGCTTCCATCGCCCGGGCAATGGTTTCCAATTCATCAACGGTCAACGCGCTCATACGTTCCTTCATCCAGCCGCGGGTCTCTTTGAACACGGTGTCCAGCAGGGCATTGCCTGAGTCGGTCAGCGCCAGTTCCACGCAGCGACGATCCTGTGTGCTATGGACGCGGGTCAGCAACCCCTTTTTCACAAGCACATCCACCGCCTGACTGATGGCAGGGCGGCTGATATTTTTGGCGGTCGCCAGCTCGCTCATGGAGCCAGGTCCGCGCCGCACGTAGCGCAGAACGTGGAATTGCTCGACAGTAATATCGAAGCTCGCCGTCGCCGTGGTGCGAATATGCGAGCGGACGAAACCCCACAGCGGCGGCACTGTTTCCCAGAAACGGTCAATGGCCTGGTCGCGCAAGCGTTCAGATGGAGTCATGGTCTGCCTTTCCATAAGTATGTAACCTTATTAATAGTTAAGTATCGAAACTATTTTATTTCCCCCTCGCTGAATTGTCAAGCCGCTTATTTCATGCTGGGTTTCGGACAATTCAAACTGCCCTCCGAATCTGGACAACATTACTCCACACTCGATGTATAATTTTCGCATGACCGAGTGGACCGGCAAGACCATTGGCAAAGTCAGGATCGAGAGGAGGTAGCCATGTTTGTCATCGTTGTCGGCGGCGGGAACACGGGTTCGCAATTGGCGAAATTCCTGATCGAAGCCGGTCATACCGTGCGCGTGATTGATGAACGCCCGAATGTGCTCGAAAAACTGGCGGATGAAGTTCCGCCGGAAGTCATTATTAACGGCGATGGAAGTTCCCCCACTGTGTTGGAGAAAGCCGGCATTCAGAAAGCGCAGGTGCTCGCGGCGGTGACGGGTTCGGATGAAACCAACCTGGTCATCACTTCGTTGGGAAAGTTTGAGTTCAACGTCCAGCGCGTCATTGCCAGGATCAACAATTCAAAAAACGCCTGGCTTTTCACGCCTGAAATGGGCGTGGACGTTGCGCTCAACCAGGCTGAGATCCTTGCGCGCTTGAGCGCGGAAGAAATGTCGGTTGGCGATATGATGACGATGTTGAAACTCCGGCGCGGCAAGTATTCCATCGTCGAAGAGAAGATCAACGCAGGCGCGCCCGCCATCGGAACGGCCATCAAGGATTTGAAATTGCCGTTGAATTGTGTGATCTCAGGCATCATACGCCAGGGCGAAATCGTTTTGCCAAGAGGCGTTACCACGCTCGAAGAAGGGGACGAGGTTCTTGCTCTTGTGGACGACTCGGCTCGCGAACAACTGGCGAATCTGCTAACCAACCCCAAAAAATAAAGCCGCTGGATTCGATGGACGGGTAGAACTTCTTGGGCACTGCATAGTTTTATGGATACTATCCTGCTCTTGTGACTTATGTCACAACCTTGCCTATTGGCAACAATTATAGTAACCTCTGGTCTATAGCTCGGTCAAAGAGGCAACATCCCCGGTTCAGCCAGCTATTTAATCGGAGGAGATGCCCAAATGAAAAACAGATTCAGTGTCCTTCGCCTGTTGGTGATTGCAATTACGTTACTGGGCGCGTGCAGCCCGAAAGCCACCCCAACACCTGTCGCAACGGAGCCGCCAACACTCACGCCAACCCCGATCCTGCCCACTGCCACATCCATACCGACGACAAGCAGGATCACGGGTAGAGTTTACATCTTCCCTTCAGACAAATCGCTCGTGGGGGCAGTCGTCACCCTGACCGACGTCGCATCGAAAGAACCGATTGCCCAAGCGATAGCCGATGCGGCCGGTCAATACGTGCTGGAGGGAGTGAAACCCGGCACGTATTCGCTTAGTGTGAGGTGGGAATTCACAGACAAAGCCGATTGCCCGGGGCCCAACATGTTTGCCCCGATCACGTTGTTTCAAAAAGAGGATGGAAGTTATATCTTGATAATGACGGCATCCTCCCAGTTCGAGATAAAAGCCGGGGAAGTCAGCGACTACAATATCCGGGTGCTGTGCCAATAAGCGCGCATCGCCGCGAGATAATTGAGCCCGCATCCTGACGTGGTTTGCGTGCGCACAGGCAATGCGACTCGCTTCCGAAGAGACAGCCACAGTGTTGCAGGGTTGGTTATTTCTTCCACGAAGGAAGCATCCAGGCTTCAGTCAATGGAATCCCCGGCGCCTGGACCAGGTGCGATTGCAACGAAGACAGGTCCACGGAATACAAATGCTCGCCCGTGCCGTCAATGGTTTGCACGAGCAGGTATTTCCCATCCGGCGAAAAAACAAATTGCGTATCGGTGGCGCTCATGTACACCTGACGCAGGTTGCGCCCGTCACTGTCAATCACGTAGACGGTAGAGGTACTTTCCGTCTGGTGGCTGAATCCAAGTTGCGTCCCATCCGGCGACCAGACCAGTCCGAGCACCGAACCGCTGGCAAAGGTGGCCAGATCGCGCAGGGTTTTCCCATCGGGGGTGATGATCTTCACCAGTTGCTTCTGGCTGTTGTCTTCATAATCCACATACGCAAGCAGGGTGCCATCCGGCGATTCGATAAAAGGCGCTTTAGTCAGCAAAGTTTCAAAAAGCGGTTTGACAAATCCATCGCCGACGCGCATCAGATAGACCGTACCCGTCCCCCCAGGCTTGCCAGAACGCAGCACAACGTTTTCGCCCAGCCAGGCATCCATCACATAGGGCTTGCCCTCGGCGGGAAGTTTGTCGCTGGCGGTCAGGTTCTTTAAATCGGTTCCATCGCGGCGGACGGCAAACACCTCGCTCCCGCCCTGCCGAAGGTCCTGCACGCGAAAAGCCAGCCACATCCCGTCCCGCGACCACATGGGCGGGTCCATATACCGATTGAACTGCACGAGTTCCTTCCAGGATTTTTCCAATGGATTGAACAGGTACAGCGTCCAGATGCGCGCCTCGGCGTTGATCGGGTATGCCCAGGCGGCTTCGTTGCGCGTGGACGACCAGACCAGCGGCTGGAGCGAGGAGGTCAACTCGACGGGAGTCTTGATCGCTTCAGGTTCGGGACAGTCGGACGCGCCGATGACGCACGCGGCGGGCAGACTCACCAACCGCATCACGCGGACGGGGTAGCTGTTATCCGCTAAAAAAGAGTAGACCAGCCCGAGGGGATCCGCGCCCTTGAACGCGGCGGGCGTGACCGCCAGCGACACAGGCACGAGCGGCTCGCTCACAAAATTGGGTATCACGCTGACAACCGGGCTGAAAAAACTGGACGGGAAGGGCAGGTCGTAGTCCACACGCGTGACGGCCACTTCGCTCAATACTTCGGTCCCGCCTGATTTTTCAAATCGCTGGTAACGCAGAAAGACGCCCGTGGAAACGTCCACCCAGGCGCGGTAGGAGGGCAGGTTGTTTTGGATGTACGTCCACTCGACCACCAGCGCCAGGCGATAGTTGATCACTTCCATCGCCACAGGCTTGAACGTCCCTTCGTTCTGGGCAATGTCGGAAGGAAAGATCAGCGCGCCCAGGCGCGGATCAACGGAGGTTACAAGCGGGTGCGATTCAATCACGTTATCAGGAGTCGGGTTCGGCGCTTGTGGTGTGTAGGGCAAAGTCATACTCTCGCCGGGGAAAGGAGAGATGGACGACTCGCCGGTGTGAAGGTTCAGGTCGAGCAGGCTCATGCCGTCCGCAACTCGCAAGGTTTCCGCGGAGCCGTCGGGCGGGCCGCTGAGCACGCGCAGGGACAGCGCAGGCTGGTCCACCCAGGTTTGCACGCGGCGCGGACTCTCACCGTTGGAGGTCACCAGCGCGTCCATGAAAATTGTCCGCCAGCGGAAGGGACTCTCGAGGAGCAGTTGGCGGATCTCCCCCGAAGTGGAGTACATGCTCAACGGCGCTGGACCAGCCGCGGGGGAGTCCGAAGCGGGAGTCTGGGCAAGTTCGTCGCTGTTGGTGAGGGTCACCTCAAGGGTGCCGCAGGCCGTCAGGAGGAGGGTCAAAGTCAGGAAGGAGATAATCGCGCGGCGCATAGGTTTCCTCGGTAAAGCGAGATATTATCTCGCTCTACGCTGGGACAGATTGAAAAGTTTGATATGCCGAGGGCAGGAGGTCGGAAAAATTTTGCAGGGAATGGCGCATGGAGGCGCGGGCGCGGGCGAGGCGGCTTTTGACGGTGCCGACGGGGATACGCAGGGCGGCCGCGGCTTCCTCGTAGGAGAGGCCGTCCACATCCACGAGGGCGAGCACGGCGCGATGAGTGAAGGGGAGCGTTTTCATGCAGGATTGGAGCGCATCGTTCAGTTCGGAATCATCGTAACAGGTTTCGAGCGAAGGCCCCGGATCGCGCAGCCAATCCCAGTCTTCGACTTCTTCGCCGTCCACAATGGGCGTGAGCGGGAGGGTGGGATGGCGGGACGAACGGCGATATTCATCATAACACTTGTTCACAACCGTGCGCGCCAGCCAGGAGCGGAACGACCCGCCATGAAATGTGTACAGACTGCGAAAGGCGGCGATGAGGGCTTCCTGCACGGCGTCGGCGGCCCGGTCTTCATCGCCGAGGGTGCGGAGGGCGATGTTGAAGAGCGCGTCCTGGTGAAGCAGGATGAGGGAATTGAAAGCGTCGAGGTCGCCATGCTGGGCGCGCGCGATGAGGTCGGATTCGTCGGGAGGGATAAGTGTGAATCTTTCCATACTTATTTTATACCCCCCGCCTGTTACCGGATTGTGGCAGGCGCGTCACAATTCTGTAACAGGGAAAATCATGAATACCCTGTCAAAATCAATCCCGGTCGAGGTAGGGACGACCCTTGCGGGTCGCCCCCCTCACAGATCCG
>CAYJLS010000100.1:0-15909 GCA_964371065.1 uncultured Anaerolineaceae bacterium
ATAGTTCACGTTTGAGGGCTTTATCTGAAACACTCTGCAACAACGCCCGAAGGGGATAAGCGCAACTCCGTGGTGCAAGTGTCGCGAAGACCCGTGCCGGGCAAGCTTCCCCTTCCCCGGCTACCCATGCCTAGTCATAGTTTTCTTCCAGTGCGAACGCATGACACTGGGGACAATCGTATCGAAAACTGCTCATGTCGTTTTCCAAGTATTGTACTTTCTGGAGGTCGAGCAGACTTGGAACCAACGGATAACCGCATTTGCACCACATCAAATAACTGATGCCCCCTCGGCGGTAGAGGGTCAGTTTTCCAGTTTTATCCACAATTTTCCGTTCTTTCAGCAGTTCCCGAATCTGGTGGTTTTTTTCATCCGTGGTCCCGGATGAGTTCAGAATTTCCAAAATGCGAAACCGGGGCTTCAAGCGTGCTGTGATGCGCACCCTGGCTTTTGGTGTATAAACCACTTCACACTTTACTGGCAGTCTTATTTCCAGCTTGTATACCCCCGGCACGGCCTCAATCATTAAAAACTTTTTCCGACCCGGTTTCCAGAGGGTCATCTGGAGCAATTCGGCGCCGGGGAGATGCAATTGTTTTGAAAAAAGTTTCGCGTCAATTTCGCTGCGCGCCTCCACCTGTTCTTTCACAACCTGTTCAGGTGTAAGCGTGATTTGCACATCTCTGGCATCCGCAGGGAGAATGGCAAGCGCCTTTTCCTGTGCTTCCTCCTGTGTGTGAGCGGTCTGACTGATCCGTTCCGGTCTTCCCTCTGCCAGAACGTCCTGCTTCATGATTTCAAAATCCTCCGGGACCTTTGACGAAGCAAGCTTTTTCGCTTCATCCAGTGTGTTGGAGGTTTCTTCAATGACCAGCAATTCAGATTCCATGCTTGCTCCGTGAATATTGCCATTTCTCCCCCGCAGTGGACTGCAAATCTTGCACCGCAACCCCCTCCTGCCTTCGCGAAGCACACTGTAAGTGCCCCCATTTCAAAAAACGGAAATGGGGGAGGTATGCAACATGATCCTGATTGCGAATTATTGTTTTCATCCAAAATTCTCATTCTCCTTCCCCTAGCGGAGCACCCTGTGGGTAAATCCGATCTTTGATTTGGGGGAAGGACGGGATGAGGCTCAAGAACCTTATTGCCCGCAGGGAAAGAAAGTAATATCGCTGTACACCTGACTGCGATAACCATTGTCGTCGCTGATGATCTGGTACATAAAATAGGATTCGCCCATCAAAGGAGGAAATTGCAGGTTTTGTTGACTACTGCCCCCGCCGACAATGGTGGCGGTGCGTGTGTCATTGCTGGACCCGCGATGCAGGTCAACGGACTGCCAGTCCGAAGCGACATTGCTCTTTTTATCCTGGATGCGATAATAGACCGCCATACCGCGGTTGATATCACTGACCCTGACTGTGATTGTCAGTTCATATGGCGGTTGGTAACAATAAAAAGTGCCGACCGACTTCTTAATCTCAAGTACGAGCGCCGCAGGCGTTGGCGATTCAGTATAGGTGGGACTCGGAGAAGGTGGAGTATTTTGGGCGGGGGGCGGCTGGGACGGTACGCTGGTTTGAGTGGGTGGCACGTAGGCGGTCTGCTGTGTCATCTGGAACTGCAATGCCTGCATGGTCATTTGATTGTTCGCCAGGTTGGTGGACATGATCCCGAACGCAATTTCGGTCTGTACGGCAGATGGATCGGATCCCCCGCCATCTGAAATGCTGATCGAAGAACAAGCCAAAACCACCAGGATGCCTAAAACGAGAACGACTCTCTGAGAATACTTGTTTTTTACTATCATGGGACCCTCCGCGTTGTCTCTCGAAAGGGACCTCTTGACCGTTCGTCAAGGTCTCTGAATCATTATAATCACAATCCACCACGAAACGCCCTATTCGGCGCGGACTACCCCTCCCCCGTAGCGGACTGCAACTCTCGTAGCGACGCCAGCCGCGCTTATCTTTTCACTTAAGCCCATTGACTATCATCATTATTCCACGACGATTGTATATTCCTTTTCTCCGGTCTGTCCGCTGACCATGGTCCCGAAACACGATACAAAGACTGTGAAAGTGAATGTCCCTGTTTCCTCTGGGACACCGCTGATTTTTGCGCCATCTTCGCCATCCACGAAAACAAGTTCAAGCCCCGCAGGAAGCGTTCCGCTTGAAATGGAAACATTACTCACAGGTGTGACGTTGTCACTCACGCGGATCTCAACCTCATATTCCACGCCTGTTTGAGCGTTCGGCAGGGAATCGGGTTCGATCTTGAGCGGAGTGGTTGAAGGCGTAAAAATATAGTTGGGCGTGGGCATCTCTTTCGCACGGGTGAACAGGGAACAAGCAAAAGATACCATCGAGACCAGTAACACCACTACCAAAAGGGTTGATTTATTATTTTTCATAACACTCCTTTGAACGCCCTATCCAGCACGGACGGTAACAACGCGTCCAATTCCTCTCCCGTCTGGATTGCAACTTCCGCAGCGACGCCAGCCGCGCTTGGACGCTATCGAGTTTTGGCAAAACATAGATTTGGCAAGTGTCGGCTTCGTTCATAATCCCTTCGCGATTTGAGTCAAGTATACAGCCAAACCCCGTCTAGGCAAGTATTTTGACTCCCTTCTCCCCGTCGGTGGTCGAGTAGGCGGTGTTTGTTCACCGTATCGAGACCAGGGAGAGGGGCAGGGGTGAGGGCAATTCTCTCTCCTCCTCTTGACTCCTCCCGCCTCCCGCATATAATATCCCTACCGACCGTTCGGTAGGGAGCCTCCATGACCCGAGAAGACATCCTCGACGCCGCCGCGCAAGTGATCCGCAAGAAGGGATTCCATGCCGCTTCGATGGCAGATATTGCCCAGGCCGTCAATTTGCAGAAGGCTAGTCTCTATCACCACGTTGCGAGCAAGCAGGAGATATTGCTGGCCCTGCTCGACCGCGCCATTGACATGCTCACCGCGCGCATCGCGCCGCTCGCAACCCAGTCCGCGCCCGCGGATGAAAAACTGCGCGGCATGGTCCGCACCTATCTGCAATTGATGGCCGAGAACGCCGACCTGGCCTCGGTTTTATTATTCGAGCATCGCTCGCTCGAACCCAAACAACACGCCCGCCACATCCCGAACCGTGACCGATTCGAGGCTCTGTGGCGGGATGTTTTATCCGAGGGCGTCAAGTCGGGCGTGTTCGACTGTCCCGACCCCGCGCTGGCCGTCCGCGGCCTGCTTGGCATCCTCAATTGGACCCTCACTTGGTACCGTCCGAAAGGCGAACTCTCCATCGAGCAGATCGCCGACCATTACACCGACTTGTTCTATCACGGTTTGCTGGCCTCAGAATGAATACGTTTAACCACAAAGGACACAAAGGCCACGAAGGAAAGCCCCAATAATTAAGACTCTTCTTCCCCCTTTGTGTACTTCGTGTCCTTAGTGTTTAGGCATTTTTTCTAATGACTCAGACTCCCTCCTTCCAATCCTTTTCCACCTCGTGCGGCGCGCGGGTATTTGCCATTCCCGTGGAGGCCTTTCCGAATTTCTTCGCCTACGCTTACCTCGTGCAGACAGGCGACATGCTCACGCTCATAGACACCGGCTCCGGCAGTGAGCGCAGTCACGCCAGCCTGCAGGCGGGATTCGACCAGGCGGGCGCGGCGTTGGGGAATCCCGTCACCTTTGCGGACCTCACGCACATCCTCATCACGCACGGACACATTGACCACTTCGGCGGTCTCGTCCGCTTGCGCGAACTCACCGATGCGCGCGTGGGAATCCACGAACTGGATGTTCAGACGGTCACGCACCACGAGGTGCGCCTGGCGGTGATGGGTCGTCGGCTGGACGCGTTCCTGGAGCAATCTGGCGTCGGAGCCGAAGCGCGCCGCGACCTGCTCCGCATGTACCGTTTCACCAAGGCCGTCTACCATTCCGTCCCCGTGGATTTCACCTTCGAAGCCGCGGACATGGCGGTCGGTCCGTTCGAGATGATCCACGTCCCCGGACATTGTCCCGGCCACGTTGCGATCAAACTGGACGATGTCATCTTCTGCGGCGATCTCGTCATCGAGAAGGTCACGCCGCATCAATCGCCCGAGGAGTTGACTCCTTTCATGGGGCTTCGTCATTACCTCGAGGCGTTGTCCGATTTTCGGCGCTGGGCTGAGGGCGCGCGCCTCATCCTCAGCGGACACGACGCGCCGATTCCCGACCTGAATGCGCGCATCTCCGAGATCCGCACCAACCTGTCCCACCGCCTGCGCCAAACGCTGGACGGCTTCGCCGAGCCGAACACCGTGGCGGAAGTGTGCAAGCAAGTCTACGGCGAGATTGGCGGCTATAACTCCCTGCTCGTGCTGGAAAAGATGGGCGCGTACGTTGAGTACCTCTACCAGCGCGGCCTGCTGGAGATTTCCAACCTGAACGAACTCGAAGACGACGGCGCCTTCCCCTCTCCCGTAATCGGGAGAGGGGTTAGGGGTGAGGGCGTCGGGGGTGAGGGCCAACCCGTCATTCGATATCTTCGTTCCCAATCCGTTCTTGAGACGGAACTACTCCCAAAGGAGAGGGCTTATGTACTCGTTTGAACCCAATGAAGAACAAAAAATGTTGATCGACGCGGTGGGCAAGTACGCGGTCAACGACCTGCGCCCTGCGGCGCGGGACGCGGAGGAGGGCAAGTCCCTGCCTCCGAAACTGGTCGCCAAGGGCTGGGAACTCGGCGTCCTGCAAGCCTCCATCCCGGAGGCCTATGGCGGATTTGGGGACCGCTCCGCTGTGACGGGCGCGCTGGCCGCGGAGGAACTGGCTTTTGGCAACCTGGCCGGGGCGGTCGCGGTCGGGATCCCGGGGCTGTTTGCCCTCCCGATCCTGCTTGGCGGCGACGAGGCGCAAAAACAGGAATACCTGTCGAAGGTCATCGAAGGCAACTGGCGTCCCTATACCGCCGCGCTGATCGAATACGCTTTCGACTTCGATCCGCTCGCGCCCAGGACGACCGCGACCCTCAAGGCTGACGAATACGTCATCAGCGGCGAGAAGGCCTTCGTCCCGTTCGCGAACGAAGCCGAGGCGCTGATCGTCTACGCCGCGCTGGACGGCGTCACGCAGGGATTTATCCTCCCGAAGGGCGCGCCCGGCTTGACCGTCGGGGAGGAGCGGGAAAAACTGATGAGCCTGAACGCGCTCCCGATGTACCGCGTCCAATTGGCGGACGTGAAAATCCCCAAAGCGAATCGGATCGGCGGCGAAGCGGGGCATGACTTTGAGCGGATCCTGGCCTCGATGCGCGTCGCCAACGCCGCGGCCGCGGTCGGGGTGGCGCGCGCCGCCTTCGAATATTCGCGCGATTACGCCAAGGAGCGCGAAGCCTTTGGCGTGAAGATCGCGCAGAAGCAGGCCATCGCCTTCATGCTGGCCGAAATGCGGACCGAGATCGAGGCCGCGCGCCTGCTGATGTGGGAAGCCGCCTGGAAACTGGACACCGGCAAGGACGACGCGTTCATTGAAGCCTATCTTGCCTCCACCGGCGCGGCCGACATGGCGATGATGGTCACTGACCGTGCTGTGCAGATCCTCGGCGGGCATGGCTACATCCGCGAGCATCCCGTGGAAATGTGGATGCGCGAGGGCCGCGGCTTTGCCATGTTTACAGGATTTACGATGGTCTAATGTGCGTTTGTCATTGCGAGGAGGGTGTTCTTCCCGACGAAGCAATCCCCGCGTCGTGGAGGAGATTGCTTCGCAACGAACGCTCGCAATGACGGACGAAAAGGAGATGTACCTATGACAATCGAATTTGAAACCCCCAAACCGATTTTACAGACACAATTTCTGTTGAAAACTGTCGCCGAGGAGATGATGCGCTCGAAGTCGCGTTACTTCGACGAGCACGAGCACGAGATTCCCTGGGACTACATCGAGTTCATGCACACGGCCATGAAGGCCATGGGCGTGGGGTCGCTGGCGCCGAAGGAAAAAAGCGATGGCGGCGAGGTTGGGAAGGAAAAACGCGCGCCGATTGCCTACCAGATGCTCGCCACGCAGATGGAGATGCTCTCGTGGGGCGATGCGGGCATGTACCTGATCACGCCCGGCGGCGGATTGGGTGCGGCGGCGGTGCAGGCCTCTGGCACACCCGAGCAAAAGGCCAAATTCCTGGCGCGCTATGCGGGTGAAAAACCAACCATGGGCGCCATGTGCATGACCGAGGCGGGCGCAGGTTCGGACACCTCCCTGATCCGCACGCGGGCTGTGCTGGACGAAGCCACCAAAGAGTGGATCCTCAACGGCGAGAAGATCTTCGTCACCTCGGGCGACAAGTCCCTGACCGAATATGAAAAACTCGGCAAAGGCTTTGTTGTCATTTGGGCGACGATTGACCCGACGGCGGGGCGCGCGGGGATGCGCTCCTTCGTTGTCGAGGCGGGGACGCCCGGCGTGAAAGTCACCAAGATGGAGCACAAACTCGGCATTCGCGTCAGCGATACGGTTTCCATCTCGCTGGTGGACGCGCGTATCCCGTTCGATTGCATCCTCGGCAGTCCCACCGTCGAGAAGACGACCACGGGCTTCAAGGGCGCGATGGCCACGTTCGACGCGACGCGGCCGCTCGTGGCCGCGGCCGGCCTGGGCGTCGCGCGTGCGGCGCTGGAGTTCCTGAAAGAGAAACTCGCCGAGAACGGAATCCAGATCCGCTACGGCTTGCCGCGTCAGAAACTGACCTCCATTGAGCGCGACGTGATTGACTGCGATGTCATGCTCAAGTCCGCGTGGCTGATGGTGCTCAAGGCGGTCTGGATGGCGGACAACAAGAAACCGAACGCGCTCGAGTCTTCGATGAGCAAGGTGAAGGCCGGCGACGTTGGCACGAAGATCACCCAGAAGGCCGTGGAGATTTTGGGTCCGCTCGGTTACAGCCGCGAGTTCCTGCTCGAGAAATGGTTCCGCGACGCCAAGATCACCGATATCTACGAGGGCACGGGACAGATCAACCGCCTCGTGGTGGCGCGGCACATACTTGGATACAGCGGAGCGGAGTTGCGGTAATTGGTAAGTGGTAAATGGTAATTGGCGAGGAGTGATTGGAGGCGAGATGGCGACGTTTGAGGATTTGCAGGTTTTGAAATCTGCCGAGGCGATTGCCGACTCGATTTGGAAGCGAGTTGTCCAATGGGACGAGTTCGCGAAGGATGTTGTTGGCAGGCAAATGGCGAGAGCCACCGATTCAATCGGAGCAAACATCGCAGAGTCTTTCGGGCGATATAACTTTGGAGAGAAACTTCAATTCCTGTATTACTCACGCGGAAGTTTGTTCGAGACCAAATACTGGCTCAACCGAACGCAGACACGCGGCTTGATGAATTCGAGCGAAGTCCATGAGTACGTTGATGGCTTGACCGCGTTAGCCCGCCAATTGAACGCCTTCGCAAGCGGACTGCGAACTGTTCGTGCGGACCAGCCTAAAAGAAAATCCACCGCTGTCCGCGAACCCGCGTCAGAATACATCGTCATGAACATTGAAGATTTCCCTGACCCCCTCTTTTCCGACGACGACCTCAACCTACTCAATAGTTATTTGCCAATCGCCAATTACTAATCTCCAATTACCAACCACCAATTACCAATTACCGAAAGGAGCAAACATGAACTATCAAATCAATCGCGCCGTAGTCGTCGGCGCAGGAACCATGGGCGCCGCGCTGGCGGCGCATCTCGCCAACGCGGGCGTGTCCGTCACCCTGCTCGACATCGTCCCAAAGGACGCGCCTGCGGGGAACAAAGCCGTGCGTAACAAGATCGTCAACGAAGGTTGGGATCGCTGTCTGAAAGCTAAACCCGCCAACCTGATGGGCGCGGACCTGAAGACGCTCGTCAGCCTCGGCAACCTGGAAGATGATTTTGGCGTGGTGGCCGAAGCGGACTGGATCATCGAAGCCATCGTCGAGAACCTCAAGATCAAGCAGAGTTTGATGACGCGCATTGACGAGGTCCGCAAACCGACGTGCATCGTCAGCACCAATACCTCGGGCATTCCCATCAAAGACATCGCCGCGGGCCGCTCGAAGAGTTTCAAACAACATTTCCTCGGTACGCACTTCTTCAATCCTCCGCGCTATTTGAAACTGCTGGAGATCATCCCAACCGCGGACACCTCGAAGGATGTCACCGAATTCATTTCGTGGTTCGGTGAATATCGTCTCGGCAAAGGCATTGTGCTGTGCAAGGACACACCCAACTTCATCGGCAACCGCGTGGCGTTCGGCACGGGCGCGTTCGGGATGGACTTCATCTTGTCGAGCGGTTACACCGTGGACGAAGTGGACATGATCACGGGTCCCCTGATCGGCAACCCGAAAACTGCCACCTTCCGCCTGATTGACCTGGTCGGCGTGGATGTGTGGGAGCACGTGGGCAAAAACCTCGCGCCGCTCGTCCAGCACGATAAACTGGCCGTGAAATATCTCGAGGCCGAAGCGCCGAACAAACTCATCCATACGATGGTGGAGCGCAGTTGGCTCGGAAACAAGACCAAAGTTGGTTTCTACAAGGAAGTCCGCACCGACGACGGCAAGAAGGAATTCTATTCGCTAGACCTGCAAAAGATGGAGCACGTCGCGCCAAGCAAGCCGCGCTTTGACTCCGTCAAGGCTGCGAAAGATGTCGAATGTCTCGGCGACCGCCTCAAGGTCATGCTCGAAGCGGACGACAAAGCCGCGAAACTCGTCCAGGCGTTGACGTTACAAAGTTTCCAGTACGCCTCGTCCATCATCCCCGAAGTGGCCGACACTGCCAAACCGATTGACGATGCCATGCGCTGGGGCTTCATGCACGAAGCGGGTCCGTTCGAGACCTGGGACATGCTCGGCGTGCGCGAGACGGGTAAGCGGATGAAGTCCGCGGGTTATCCCGCCGCCAAGTGGGTGGACGCCATGTTGAAGTCCGGCGTCGAATCGTTCTATCAATATAAAAACGGCGACAAGGTTTCCGTGTACGATGTCGCCAAAGAGAAGTACGTCAAGATCAAACAGCCCGCCGGCATGGTTTTCCTGAAAGATTTGCGGGGCACGAAGAAACTCCTCAGCCACAATGCTGGCGCGTCGCTCTTCGACATCGGCGACGGCGTGGCGCTGGTGGAATTCCACACCAAGATGAACGCGCTCGACGACGACATCTTCAACATCACTACCGAAGCGCTCGACCGCGTCGAAAAAGATTTCGACGGGCTGGTGGTCGGCAACGAAGCCGATAACTTTAGCGCGGGCGCGAACCTGTTCATGGTGGTGGTCGCCTCGCAACAGAAGATGTGGGACACGCTCGACGGCGCGGTGAGCAAACTGCAGAAGATGAACATGCGCATGCGCTACTCCCCGAAGCCCGTCGTCATCGCGCCCGCCGGACTGGCGCTGGGCGGTGGTTGCGAAGTGACCATGCACGGCTCACGCGTGGTCGCCTCCTCCGAGACCTACATCGGGCTTGTGGAACTCGGCGCGGGCGTCATCCCCGCGGGCGCGGGCACGAAAGAGATCATGCGCCGCGTGATCAACCCCGCCATGAAGACGGACGGCGCGGAAGCCCTGCCGTTCCTGCAACGCGCCTTCCTGCAAATCGGCCAGGCCAAAGTGGCTACCTCTGCGGAGGAAGCGCGCGGCATGGGCATCCTCGGGCCGTGCGACCGAATCGTGATGCACCGCGAGCACCTGTTGTCCGAGGCCAAGCGCGAGGTCCTGGCGATGGTCGCGGCGGGTTATCATCCGCCCGCGCCCGAACCGATCTACGCCGCGGGCCGCGACTATCTCGGCGCGTTGCGCGTCGGCGTCTGGTCGTTCGCGGAGGGCAAGTACATCACCGAGTATGATCTGCACATCGCCAAGAAACTGGCCTACGTTATGTGCGGCGGCGAACTGAGCAAGCCCGCCTGGGTCAGCGAGCAGTTCATCCTCGACCTCGAGCGCGAGGCCTTCCTCTCGCTGTGCGGCGAAGAGCGGACGCAGGCGCGCATGTGGTCGCTGTTGAATACGGGAAAGCCTCTGCGGAATTAGTTGAACGTTTATCGTTCAACGTTCAACAAGGAGTTAACCATGAAAGACGCTGTTATAGTTTCTGCTGTTAGAACGCCCATAGGCAAAGCGAAAAAGGGAGGACTGGCAACGGTTCGTCCCGACGAAATGGCGGCCACCGTTATTCAAGAGTTGCTCAAGCGGACGCCGAATCTCGACCCCGCACAAATCGAGGACGTGGTGTTTGGGTGCGCCTTCCCCGAAGGCGAACAAGGCATGAACATGGCGCGTATGATCGCCCTGCGCGCCGGCCTGCCCGATACCGTCCCCGCGGAGACCATCAACCGCTATTGCTCGTCGGGCGTGCAATCCATCGCGCACATCGCGCGCGCCATCCAGGTGGGCGATATCGAAATCGGCATCGGCGGCGGGACCGAGTCCATGACCATGGTGCCGATGGCGGGTTACAAGTTTTCGCCCAATCCCTACTTCGCGCAGGACCTGCCGCACTATTACACCAACATGGGCATCACTGCCGAGAACGTCGCCGCGAAGTACGGCATCAGCCGCGCAGACCAGGACGCGTTTGCGCTTCAGAGCAACCTGAAAGCCTCGAAGGCCGTCGAGAGCGGACTCTTCGATCCCGAACTCGTGCCGATTGACGTGGAACTCGTCGAGTACGCGGACGGCAAAACGGCGAAGCGGCAATTTAAGGTGAAGCGGGACGAAGGTCCGCGCGGGGATACGACGCTCGAAGCGCTGGCGAAATTAAAACCCGCGTTCAAGGAGGGCGGCTCCGTTACTGCGGGCAACTCGTCCCAGATGTCGGACGGCGCCTCCGCGGTCATCGTCATGTCCGCAGAACGCGCCGCGCAGTTGGGACTCAAACCGCTGGCGCGCTTCGTCACTTTTGCGGTCGGTGGCGTCCCACCCGAACTGATGGGCATCGGCCCCGTGGTGGCCATCCCGAAGGCGTTGCAGAAAGCGGGACTGAAAGCCGAGGACATTGACCTGTTCGAGTTGAACGAGGCCTTCGCGGCGCAGTCGCTGGCCGTGATCCGCACACTCGAGTTGGACCAGTCGAAGATCAACGTCAACGGCGGCGCGGTCGCGTTGGGACATCCGCTCGGATGCACTGGCTCTAAACTGACGACGCAACTCATCTACGAGATGGCGCGGCGCAAATCGAAGTATGGAATGGTTACGATGTGCATCGGCGGCGGCATGGGCGCCGCGGCGATCTTCGAGAATTTGCAAAACTAGTCACATAGTCGGTTGGTCTGATAGTCTTATAGTTGGCTTGCGTCAGCGTCATAAGACTATTTGACCACAGGACTATGAGACCATTTGACTATAAGACTACGAGACTTCCAACAAGGAGAAACCACAATGCCTCTAACAATAGCAGACCTCATGTCCAAAATGCCTGGCGCGTTCCAGCCGGAGAAGGCTCCCGGCCTCGACGCCGCCATCCAGTTCAAGTTCACGGGCGCGGAAGCGGGGAACTGGTACGCCGAGATCAAGGATGGCAAATGCGCCACCGCGCAGGGTGAACATCCCTCCCCGAAGATGACCCTGTCCGCAGATTCGTCCGATTATGTCAAGATCTTCACGGGCGAATTGGACGGGATGCAGGCCTTCATGCAGGGAAAGATCAAACTGGCAGGCGACCTGAACCTGGCGATGAAGTTGACCCAGATGTTCAAGATCCGCTAACGGGTCAAAAGTCAAAGGTCGGAGGTCGCAAGCCTCCGACTTTTTCATTTTTGGAATTGCAGTTACAATACGCCCATTCCATTGAAGGAGTGTAACTGTGGATTTTAGTTGGATTTCTAACCCCGAAACATGGATCGCATTGGTCACGCTGGTGGCGCTGGAACTGGTGCTGGGCGTGGACAACGTGATCTTCATCTCCATCCTGTCTGGCAAACTACCGCTCGCGGACCAGCCGCGCGCCCGCACAACGGGCATCATCATGGCGGTCTTCACGCGCATCCTGTTGTTGTCTTTCCTTTACTTTATTATTGGCCTGGATGAAACGCTTTTCGTATTGCCAATTTTCAATATTGACATTACCGGTAAGAGCCTCGTTCTGCTGGCGGGCGGACTTTTCCTTCTGTGGAAAAGCACCCGCGAGATCCACGACAAGCTCGAAGGCGAGCAGGGACATGCCTCCGCCAAAGTTGCCGCGACGTTTGTCAGTGTGATCATCCAGATCATGTTGCTGGACATTGTCTTCTCGCTGGATTCGGTTATCACCGCGGTGGGAATGGTGGAGCACATCGAGATCATGATTTTCGCGGTGATCATCGCCGCGGGTGTGATGATCTTCGTGGCTGGCCCCGTCAGCCATTTTGTCGAGCACCATCCGACGGTCAAGATGCTTGCTTTGAGTTTCCTGCTTCTGATCGGTTTTACCCTGGTTGCCGAGGCCTTCGATGTGGCGATCCCGAAAGGCTACATCTACTTCGCGATGGGATTCTCTGTCATGGTGGAGGTTCTCAACTTGCGCGTGCGGAGCAAGATGGGACCGGTCAACTTACGCGAGGCATATGCCGCGGAGAAGAAACTGGAGTTGCAGCCTGTGATGGTGGAAGCGAGCGTCCCTGTGGCGAAACCAGCCCGAAAGTCCGTGCCGAGCACGAAGGGGAAGTCGGTCAAAGCGAAGAAAAAGAAGTAAACGAAAAGACGCCTTCCAATCGGAGGGCGTCTTGATTTTCAAATCCAACACGTCAATCCTTTTGAAAAATCAGCCTCGCGGTCGGCCAGTGCAAATAAAATGCGACTGCGAACATGACAATGCTAACGACAAGCAATACAGGCGGACTGAGGATGACTCCCGAGACCAACCCCGCTACGAGCAAGTAGGTATGTGACAGGAACGGTACCCAAAACGCCAGTGACGCGACCGGCCGCAGGTAAAAGCGCGGGTGCAAGGCAAGAACGAGGATCAACGCGCTGACCAGCACGATCCCCACGGACAACATGTAAAACTCATAGGGGACAACAAATGTGATCAGGGCATTCGTGGACAGCACGCCTACCAGACCGACAACCAGCGCCAGCAGGGGCGAAATCCATGTACTGGTCCAGTCCGCGCGATAGGCGAGGAGACGGTAGCCCAGAGAGAAGGAGAACACTACCCAGAACCACGCCCAGAAATTGGCGAAGGGTACACCGAAGTATTCAAAGTGCAACCCCTGGCCCCAATCCCAGAAGCCGAGGCGGATTGCGACCGCGTCCAACGCCAGGTCAATGTTCAGCGCGAGCAGGCCATCCAGTATGGGGCGCGCCCAGTCGGGGAGACTGCTCGCATCCGTGAATTCGCTCACCGCGTAGATGATCGCGCCCCAGGCGAGACCGATACAAAGCGGCACATCCAGTACCATGACGAGGAATCTGCCATATTCGTAGGCATTCAGTTGGCGGATGGTGGCGAGTTCGAGTAAGACGCCAAACGCTCCGCCCGCGAATAACTTGAGCAGGTTAGCAGTGCCATGTCCCCACGCATGACGCAGGCAGAGGGCGAATTGAATGTAGATGATGATTTCGAAGAGGAGGAAGTAAGTGTTGGGCATTGCGCGATTATAACTTGGCGCGAGTGCGTCGCACCTCACCCGTAGGCGAATCCCGTTAAACGGATAGAATCCACCCTGAGACCGAATCCCGTTTAGCAAAGTGCGACGCACCCTCTCGACCCGGTCCGCGAGTTGACCAGCGACTCCTCGCCAAAGGCTGGACTTGACCCCTGGCTGGTGAAGAAGAACTCTAAATTACCATTCCACTTTGACGGAATATTGTTTGACCAGCGGGTCTGCGCTGACAAGGACTGCGCCCTCAACAAGTGCTTGGGCGACGAGTAAACGATCAAACGGGTCTTTGTGATGATTGGGCAGGGAATCCAACGCAAAGATGTGAGTAGCCTCGACGGATAAAATCTCAATTCCGTTTTCCTGTTGCTGGCGGATCATCTCTGCAAGCGGCATCTTGAGTTGCAATTTTCCCAATTGACTTTTGATTTGTATTTCCCAAATGCTGGCGACGCTTAAGATGAGCGCGTTTTCAGGGTCTTGACATAACTCCCGAGCGTGCCTTGATAACTTTTCTGGCTCGCTATCGCACCAAATGAAAGCATGCGTATCCAGCAACAATTTCATAAAATGCCTTCTCCCAGCCAGAACGAATCCGGAAGGGGATCGTCAAAATCTGGACTAATCCATACTTTGCCGGCATGTAACCCAAGCACACGGGGCGCACTGACTTTGCGTGAGACAGGCACAAGGCGCGCCACAGGCGATTTGCCTTCGGTCAATACAACATCCATGCCCGAAGAGACAAGTTTCAACAATTTTTGCAACGGCATATTTTCTTTTTTGACGTCAATCAATTTTGTTTCCATACGAACACTCCTTGCTCATCTTGATTTTAGCACAATTGAATCACACTTGTGGAAACCCTTTCTTTCGGGTTCTGCCGAGTATAATTGGAAAAACAACCAAAATTCATCCTTTCCCATGAGTCTCCTCCGCGTTTTCCTTTGCTACCCTTCGTAAGACAATCCCATCCTCCGCGAGTTGACCAGTGTCCCCTCGCCGAAGGCTGGATTGACCCCATGCGCGAGTGCGTCGCACCTCGCCCGTAGAAAAATCCCGTTAAACGGATAGAATCCACCCTGAGCCCGAATCCCGTTTAGCAAAGTGCGACGCACCCTCTCGACCCGGTCCGCGAGTTGACTAGCGACTCCTCGCCGAAGGCTGGACTTGACCCCTGGCTATGATGAAAAGAAACTTCCGAAGCAACATCGTCTTCGGAAGTTTTGAATCCTGATTGAGTTTCACGAGATTTTTATGTAGCGTTCGCCTGCTGTGGGATTTTGGACGCCTTTAAAATCAATCGCAGTGCCTCGTTCACGGCCTCGTCGTTGGGAAAGGCCTTCGCCACATCGGGTTCGAGAACGACAACATTGTTTCCGATCCTGCGTTCGGGAGAAAAACGTCCTCTGGGCAAAATCGTCATTTTGGACAAGTCGTACTCATCCTTTAGTTCGTAATCATCCTGCTTCGGCATAGAATTTTTCTTCATTTTTTGTCGCCTTTCTGGCGCTGATAATTCGGATATTCTTGTTGCGTTCGGTATGCGCTACCATCAGTATGCGTTGTTTGCTGGACAGTCCAATGGTGATGTATCTCTCTTCGTCAATGGAATGTTCATCGTCCAGCGCAGTGATGAACAATGGATCATCGAAAATCGTTCTGGCCTCATCGAATCCGATGCCATGCTTTTGAAGGTTGGTTCGGGCTTTCTCGTCATCCCACTCGAAGTGACGTTTCATGGCGATGGCTCCTGGTCAAAATTATAGCACTCTTTGACCGTCGCCCTCGCGGTATAATCTCCTCAGAAATACATCCACCCCTCGCTACCTTCCTCCATTCGTCATCGTTTCCCATTCGTGGACGGCGACCACAAACCCATCGTCCGCGAGTTGACTAGCGACTCCTCGCCGAAGGCTGGATTGGCGTATAATTATCGCAAGAGGAGCAAACATGGTACAGCAAATCAAAATTATCGTTGAAAAACATTCCGACGGCTATGTAGCCTATCCGCTCGGATTAAAAGGCATTGTTGTCGCGGAAGGGGACACCTACGAAGAAGCCCTTGCGGACGTGAAATCCGCCATTCAATTCCACATCGAGACTTTTGGGAAGGAAGTTTTGAATGCGGGAACGCCCATTCTTGAAGCCTTCGTTGCGGAAGCGGGAGTCGCGGTGTAATGCCAAAATTCCCCATAGATGCGCCGAAGGGAAAGGTAATCAAGGCGTTCGAGCGTCTTGGGTTTCGTTTGGTTCGAGAGGGAAATCACATTGCCATGCAACGTCAAAACGCCGATGGGACAAACACCCC